>JBJEVK010000098.1:0-10732 GCA_051884295.1 Akkermansia sp. | reverse complement strand
CATTCACGATGCCATGCCGGGCATCGGCTTCATCCTCAGCAAACTCACCGGCGTGCCCGTGCAGCCCGTGCGCATCGATGGTGCCTACGAGTGCCTGCCCATCCACCGCAAGAGCATCGAGCGCCACCCCATCACCCTCACCGTGGGCGACCCCATCCGCATCCCCGATGAGCTGCTCCGCGCCAAGGGGCGCGAGGCGCAGCGCGCCGTCGGTCGCTATGTGATGGATGCCATCCGCGCGCTACCCACCCGCCCCTGAGCGCCCCGCCATGCTCACGGCTCTGCGACTGCACCACTTTCGCTGCTACGACACCCTCCGCTGGGACATCCCGGCAGAGGGTGCCCTGCTGCTCGGTGACAACGCGCAGGGCAAAACCAGCCTGCTCGAGGCGCTCTGCCTGGCGCTCACCCTGCATTCCCCGCGCGCCTCGCGCCTCGATCGGCTGGCGCAGCACGGCAGCCCGCACTTCGGCATTGCCCTCGACAGCGATGAGGGCAACCGCCGCCTGCTGTGGCAAAAGGGGCAAAAACTCTCCATGCAGGTCGACGGCGCCGAGCGCCGCGACTACGCGGACTTTCTGCGCGATGCCCACCCCGTCACCTGGCTGGGCAACGGCGACATGTCCCTCGTGAGCGGCAGCGCCGAGCAGCGCCGCACCTTTCTCGATTTTCTGGGGGCACAGTGGCACCCCCATTACCGCCAAGCCCTGCATGCCTACCGCCGGGCGCTCCGGGCGCGCAATGCCCTGCTGCGCCACCCGCGCCGCGACCGCGCCGCGCTCGACAGCTACGCCCGGCTCCTCGGGCAGCACGGCAGCGTGCTAGTCGCGCTGCGCCGGCAGCTGTCGGAGCTCCTGCTGCCCCATGTGCGCCAACGGCATCACCTCATCAGCGGGCAAACGGAAGAGGTCGGTCTGCGCTACGTTCCCGCCGTGGAGAGCGACATCGCCGAGGCCATCTGCGCCGCGACCGCCGATGATGAGCGACAGGGCTTCACCGGACCGGGACCGCACCGCGATGATGTTCTGCTGAGCATCAACGGCAGCGCCGCCGCCGACTACTCCTCCGAGGGGCAGCAGCGCACGCTGGCCATCTCCCTGCTGCTCGCGCAGAATGCCCTGCTGCACGACGAGGTCGGGCGCAGTCCCCTGCTGCTCATCGACGACATTTTCGGCGAGCTCGACCCGCCGCGCCGCCGCGCCCTGCTCCGCGAGCTCCCCGCCGACAGCCAAGTATTCATCACCACCACCCACCTCGGCTGGCTGGGCGACAGCCCCTGCCCCCTGCCGCTCTTCGAGGTCGGCAAGGGCAGCGTCCTCCCCCGCTGAAGCGGCGGCCTTTTCTGCATCGCCGCCCCGAAATCCGCGCTTGCCAATGCGGGCATGCCTGTGCTAAATTGGGAGCGTTATGGGTTCTCTCCGCATTCGGACCCGCTATGCCTACCGCGGGCTGCGCCGCTTTCTCGCTCAGGGGCGCCTCGACCCCCTGCCCATGCGCCACTCCCTGCGCGGCTACACGCCGGGCAAAGCCGGGCGCGACCTCAAGGCCGCGCTTGATGTCGCCCTCGTCGGGCTGCCGCAAGGCATGGCCTTTGCCGCCATGGCCGGGCTCGACAGCATCTACGGCATCATGGCCGCCACGGTGGGCACCTTCATCGCCCCCTTCTTCACCCGCTGCAGCATGACCGTCAGCGGTCCCAGCAACGCCACCGCCTTCATGCTGGCCAGCTTCTTTCTGGCCGCCTCGCCCGCCGTGCAGGCGCAGCCGATGGTCTTTGTGCCGCTCATCGTCTTTATGGCGGGGCTGCTCTGCGTGCTGGGGGCCTTTGTCAAAGCCACGGAGATGCTGCAATTCGTCAGCCGCAGCGTGCTGGTGGGATACATCACGGGTGCCGCCACCCTCATCATCGCCAGCCAGCTGCGCTATGTGCTGGGGCTCAACGATATCAACGCGGGCAGCTCCTTCTTCTCCATGAGCGCCGCCATCCTGAGCCATCTGAGCGAGGTGCAGTGGCAACCGCTGCTGCTGGGGCTGCTCTCCTTCCTGCTCTTCATCCCGCTCAAGCGCTACTTCCGCTTTCTGCCCACCTTCGCCGTCATTCTCGTGGTCATGAGTGCGCTCAACGCCCTGCTCTGTCTCCCGTGGGCCGGCGGCAGCTTCTGCGACGTGCGCATGCTGCGCGACTTCACCATGAGCGACCTCGTCTGCACCCCGCCTGCGGTCGGGGAACTTCCCTCGCATCTCACCGAACTCTTCCCCATCATCGTCGGCATCGCCTTCCTCTCCACCCTGGAGCAGACCGTCATGAGCAAAACCCTCTCCGCCAAGACGGGTGAGCCGCTCAACCTCAACCAAGACACCCTGGCCGTGGGGCTGGCCAACATCGGTTCGTCCTTCACCACCTCGCTGCCCTGCTCCGCCTCGCTGACGCGCAGCATGCTCAACTACACCGGCGGCGCGGCCACGCGCTTCTCCGGCATGTACTGCGGCATCATCTGCCTGGGCATCACGATGGTGTTGGCCTGCTTCCCGCTCATCTCGCGCATCCCGCACAGCGTGTTGGCCGCGCTGGTACTCGCCAATGCCGTCTCGCTCTACGACCGCAAACTGCTGCGTATCTGCTTCCGCAGCACCCCGGGCGATGCCGTGGTGCTGGTCGTCACCTTTGTCGCCGCGCTCCTGCTGCCGCTGCACATCGCCATCTTTGTGGGCGTGCTGCTCTCCGTGGCCATCTTCCTGCGCAAGGCCGGCAAGCCGGAGCTGGTGGAATACGCCTTTGACGACAAGGGAACCCTGCGCGCCGCCGGTGCCACCGCGCAGCGCGTCCCCCTCATCTCCATCGTCCATGTCGAGGGCGATCTCTTCTTCGGAGCCGCCGACCTCTTCCGCAAGCAGGTCGCCCGACTCAGCGAGGATCCGAGCCTCGCCGTCGTTATCCTGCGCATGCGCAATGCCCGCAATCTGGATGCCACCGCCATCTGCGCCCTCGAAGAGCTCATCCGCTCCATCCGCGAAAAAGGGCGCCACCTCATCATCAGCGGTGCAGGGCGCGAAGTCTGCCGCATCCTGCGCAAGAGCGGCGTGTACGACCTGTTGCAGGAGGGCTGCAACCCCGGCGAAAGCAACATCTTCTCCTTTGAACCGCACAACCCCAACCTCTCCACCCGCAAGGCGCTGCTGCGCGCCCAACAGCTGCTGGGCACCGGCAAGGCCGACATCTCCATCTACACCACCGAAACGCGGCAGGAATAGCCCCCGGAGCAAGTCTTTCCGCATTGACAGCCCCCGAGCGCCTGTTGTACAATCCCCGGCGTGATGAGACACGCCCTGAGTCTTTGTGCGGCTCTCGCCGCTGCCTGTTGCCCCCTGTCCGCCGCCGACGCCCCCGCGCCCTACGGTCCCGTGCCCACCGAACACCAAGTGCGCTGGCAGCGCTTGGAGTGGTACGCCTTCATGCACTTCGGCATCAACACCTACACCGGGCGGGAATGGGGATACGGCAACGAGGATATCACCCTCTTCAACCCCACGGCATTCAACGCCGACAAGATTGTCAAAACCCTCAAGAAAGCCGGCATGCCCGGCTTCATCTACACCGCCAAACACCACGACGGCTGGTGCGCCTGGCCCACCAAAACCACCAAGCACAACATCAGCGCCACCCCCTACAGGAAGGGACGCGGCGATCTGGTGCGCGAGTGGGCAGCTGCCGCTAAGAAGCACGGCATGCTCTTCGGGGTCTACCTCTCCCCCTGGGATCGCAACGCCGCCTCCTACGGCAAGCCCGAATATCAGGAGATGTACATGGCTCAAATCCGCGAGCTGCTCACGGGCTACGGCCCCATCTTCGAGATCTGGTTTGACGGCGCCATGGGCGGCGACGGCTGGTACGGAGGAGCCAAGGAGAAGCGCGACATCGGCAACGCCACCACCTACTACCGCTACCCTGAGGTTGTCCGCATGATTCGCGAGCTGCAGCCCCGCACCATCATCTGGGGCGCCTCGCAGTACGGCGATGTCCACTGGGGAGGCTCCGAAAAGGGGCATGTGCCCTACCCCTGCCACAACGTGTACCGGCGCGAGGACGGCGCTATGGTCTGGAACCCGCTGGAGGGCGATACCACCATCAACCGCGCCGGGTGGTTCTGGCACGAGGGGCAAGCCCCCAAGACCAAATCCCCCGCCCATCTCATGCAGGTGTATCTGGACAGCGTCGGGCGCGGAGCCAACCTCATCCTCAACATTGCGCCCAACAAGAAGGGCGAGCTCGACCCCACGGATGTCAAGGCGCTGCAGCAACTGGGCGAGGCGCGCCGCAAGCTGCTGGCCAAGGACAGAGCCCGCGGGGCGGCCGCCCAAGCCTCCGAGGTGCGCGGCAACGACCCGCAATTCGGCGCCGACAAGGTGACGGATGGCGATATCGAGAGCTACTGGTGCCCCAACGACGGCACCACCACCGGAACGCTGGAAATCACCCTGCGCAAACCGGCTACCTTTGACATCGTGCGCCTGCGCGAGCAAATCCGTCTGGGGCAGCGCGTACGCAGCTTTGAAATCGACGTGTGGCAGGACGGCGACTGGAAAACCATCGACGCCGGGGGCAAGAGCATCGGCAACCAAGTCATGCGCCGCCTGCCCTCCCCCGTGACCACCGACCGCGTCCGCGTGCGCATTACCGCGGCCGATGCCTGCCCCTGCATCAGCGAGCTGTCGCTGCTGCGCATGCCCGCGATTCCCGCCTGGGAGGCCGATGCCCGCCCGACCCTCAGCCGCTCCAAGTGGAAGAGCGAGGCCGCGCGCGCCTTGGACGGCAAGCCGAACACCCTGTGGGAGGGCAAGAAAACGCCCGACAGCTTCACCATCGACCTGGGGCAGGAAGAACGCTTCTCCGCCTTCAGCTACACGCCCCGTCAGGATGGCAAAACCGCCGGCATGACCGACCGCTATCGCCTGTCCGTCAGCGCCGACGGCAAGCAGTGGCGCGAGGTAGCGCAGGGCGAGTTCGGCAACCTGCGCGCCAACCCCGTGGAGCAAACGATCCAACTGTCCCAACCGATTCGCGCCCGCTATGTCCGCTTCACGGCCGAACGCTGTGTCGAGGCCGGAGCCCCCACCGTTGCCGAGTTCAACCTACACCCCTGATATTCCCCCATGTGGCACTGGCACAAGAGCGCCGCTGCGGCGCATGAATCGCTGTGGCAAGAGCGTCTGCAAGGCTTCCCCGGAGCCGTCATCAGCGCCGGATACAAGGCCGGGCGCATTGCCCTCGATGTCTACACCGAACAAGCCGAGGAGGCGCTCGTGCTGCAAGCCCTCTACGGCGGGCAAGCCGCCCCGCTGGCCGAGACGGACTGGGTGGCCGCCACCGCCCCCGAGCAAAGCCCGCCGCTGCTCATTCGGCAGAAGCTGGTGCTCACCACCTCCGAATCCCCGCAGGAGCTGGAGCGCCTGCGGCAGCAGTACCCCAAGAGAATCCTCCTCTCCCTGCCGGCGGAACAAGCCTTCGGCACCGGCAACCACGCCACCACCGCCACCTGCCTGCGCCTGCTCTGCGACGCCGCTACCCGCCTCCCGAAGCCATGGTCGCTCATCGATGTGGGATGCGGCACGGGAGTGCTGGCGCTGGCGGGTCTGAAACTGGGCGCAGCGCACGCGGAGGGCTTCGACTTTGACCCCAAGGCGGTGGAGGTCGCCCGTCGCAACATCGCCCGCAACGGCGGCGTCAGCGGGCTCGAGCTCTATCAGGCCGATGTCTTTGAATGGGAGCCCGAGGTCCCTGCCGACGTCGTGCTGGCCAACCTGTTCTCCACCGTGCTGCAGCGCGCCTTTCCCCGACTGCTGCGCGCGCTCAAACCGGGCGGTCTGCTCATCATCTCCGGCATTCTGCGCGATCAGGCGGCTGAAACGCTGTCTGCCGCCCAAGCCGCCGGGCTGACGGTCGACAGGAGCATCACCCGCGGCAAATGGACCACCGCCCAACTGCATCGGCCATGAATATCCTCGCCATCGAAACCTCCTGCAACCCGGCCTCTCTATGCCTCTGCACCGAGGAGGAAGGTATCTGCGCCCGCGCCTCATGGAGCGCCGAGCGCAACCACGATGCCTACCTCTTCCCCGCGTTGCAACAGGCGCTCGCCACGCTGGGCGAGCGCCCCCTGCACACCATCATCGTGGGAGCGGGACCCGGCAGCTACGGCGGCGTCCGCGTGGCCTTGGCGGCGGGCGTGGGCATCTCCCTGGTGCGCGGCGCGCAGCTCGTGGCGCTCGACTCCTGGGCCCACCTGTCGCAGGGCAAGCTCAGCATCATCTCCGACGCGCGGCGCGGCGGCTGGACCCTGCGCCACCCCGACGGGCGCATCGAGGTGCTGAGCACGGCTCAGCTGCAGGCATGGCCCGAGCCCCCGGCAACGGTCGAGGCGCCGGGTGTAGTCGCTGCCAGAACGGGGGTGCACCCGCAGCCGGAGGGGCTGCACCCCACCGCCGAAGGACTGGCGGAACATTGGCTGCACCTGAGCGCGGAAGAGCGCGCGGCGGCGGCGGCCAAAGCACCGGAGCCCATCTACGTGCGCCCGCCGAACATCACGGATGCTCAGCGCAAGCCCTGGGAAATCAAGCACTGAAACCACTTCCCCATGTCCTCTGCCCCCTCCGCCACCGAACACCGCTGTCTCTGCTGCGGCACCTGCTGCCGCTGGGAGGGCGATGTGTGCCTGACGGAGGAGGACATCCGCGCCATCGCCGCCCACCTCGGCATGGAGGAGAGCGAATTCATCAACCACTACTGCCGCCTGCAACGCAACCGCCGCGGGCTCTCCCTCATCGATGCCCCCGACGGCGCCTGCATCATGCTGCGAAATGACAACCGCTGCCGCATCAACCCCGTCAAGCCGCAGCAGTGCCGCGATTTCCCCCACAAATGGAACTTCCCGGGCTGGGAACAGCGCTGCCCGGGCGCCCGCCATCCCGGTCAACAGCCATGCTCAACCGACTGCAAGAGTTCTTCCTCCGCAGAATAACCCTCCTGCGCCGCCAAATCCTCCACTGGCGCAGCACCCTCGTCACCCTCTTTGTCAGCGTGCCGCAGCGATTCGCCGCCCGCGATGAATCGCGCCGGGCGCACGCGGGCACCATCGTCGACCTCTTCGCCTCCATCATGGCGCAGGTCAAGGGCATGGACATCGACAAGATGGACACGACGATGGACCTGCTGCGCCACGACTTTCCCAATGTGGAGCATATCTGGCTGGCCGAGCGCTTTCAGCGTGCCTATGAAGCCCGCTACGCTCTCTCCGCTACGCTGACGCTGGCAGCCGCCCACCGCACCGAGGAGGAGCGCATCGCCCTCGCGCTGGAAGTCTTCGCCATGCTGCAACGCGTGGGCGGCGACCTGACCAACCCCCACCTCTTTGCGGAAGTCACCGCCGGGCTCAACCTGCCGGGAGCCGCCGCCATCATGGAGCGCGTCATCTGCTCACCGCAGGAAGAAGCCCCGCGCCCCATCGAATGTATTGCCTTCTCCCGGCAACTCCGGGATGACACCATTTTGCTGCCCGAGTGTGAGGAAGGCGTGAGCTTCCGCGCCCTGCGCTGCGTCAATTTCCTGCTCGTCGTCAACGACGGCAGCACCCCCATCACCGTCAGCGGCAAACAACTGCGGCAGGGGGAGGTGCACCCGCTCTCCAACGGGCAGGCCGTCGAGTTGAAAAGCTGCAGCTTCTCCGAAAGCCTCATTCTCCGCTTCCTGCAAATACGCTCGACCGGCACCAAACTCATCGGCTACCTGCAAATGGAGGGCGATCACATCACCCTGACACGCCAGCGCCAGCTCAACAGCGTGGCACGCGTCAAATTCGGCATCCATGTCGAAATTGAAGTGCTGAGGCAGGATGCGCGCTTCACCCTCGACAGCGTTTCCATGCGCGCCGGGGATACCGTCTGCACCGACTACTACACCCCTTTCACCGTCCGCGACCAAGGGCCCTATACCTTCGCCTCCCTCTCCGAGAGCGACACCACAGGGCGTAATTTCCAGCTCGACCCTGCCACCCGCCGCGTGCTGGTCACCAACCTGCCCGCCATGAACCGCCCGGGCGCCCTCATGCTCACCCCGGGACTCGCCCCGGGCGCCGTGTTTGAGGTCACCTACTCGCGCGACAACGGCAGCGGCACCATTCGCGTGCTGGAGGGCTCCTCGCACACCCTGACCGTGGGCGACCAGCCCGTCCGCGGCGAAATGGAGCTGAGCGACGGCGACCTCATCGGGCTCAGCCCCGTACAATTCCTGCGCTGTCGCTTCTCCTCCGGCGTGCTGGAGGAGGAATCCTGCACCATCACCGAGCTGCAGGTGCGCGGCCTGACCAAGGACTATGTGCGCGCCCGACGCGTGGTCGACAACATCGTATTCAATCTCAAGCGCGGCGAAATGGCCTGCATTCTCGGGCCCAGCGGTTCGGGCAAGAGCACGCTGCTTTCCATGCTGGCCGGACACACCGAACCCTCCTTCGGCAGCATCCGCTACAATGGGGAGGCGATGACCCCCAACGCTGAGAAACTGCGACAACATGTGGCCTTCATCCCGCGCGAGGACATCCTCGACGAGGTCATGACCGTCGGCGAACACATCTACCAAGCATCCATCGCCCGCCGTCCGCGCCTGAGCCATGCCGACCGCGTGCGCCGCGTGCTCGCCGTGCTGAGCTTTGTCGGCATCGGGCGCCTGGCCAATCGGCATGTCGGGCGAGCCGGCGAACGCACCATCTCCGACGGCGAGCGCACCCGCCTCAACCTGGGTCTGGATCTCACGGGCACGGCCGAGGTGTTCCTCATCGACGAACCCATCAGCGGGCTCTCCTCCCGCGATGCCGAACGCGTCATCGAAACCCTCGAAAAAATGTCCCGGGGACGCATCGTCATCTGCACCCTGCACCGCCCGGCGCAAAGCCTGCTCAACCGCTTCCAGAAAGTCATGGTGCTCGATGCCCACGGACGCATGGCCTTCTGGGGCAGCCCGGAGGAAATGCGCACCTACTTCCGCGAGGCAGCCGCGCGCCTGCACCTGCATGTCACCCGCGAAGCGATCGCCGCCGGCGGCGCCGACTATGTCTTCGAGGTGCTCGAAGCTCCCTTCCGCCGCGTCGGCCAGAAAAGCGCCGCCAGCCCCGACATGTGGCAGGCGCGCTTCGAGAAATCGCAGCTCTACGCCAACACCCTGGCGGAACAGCAGCCAACACAGCCGAACGACGACGCCACAGCACCGGGACAACCCAAACTCCCCCCCGTCGGCAATATCCCGAACATGCCACACCGCACCTTCATCGAGCACTGGCGACTCCTGCGCCTGTGGGTGCTGCGCACCTTCCTCGCCCGTGTCCGCAGCCGCATGGGGCTCTACGCCATGCTGCTCGAAGGTCCGGTGCTCGCCCTACTCATCGCCGGCACCCTGCGCGCCGCCGGGGACGGACCCTACACCTTCTACAAATCGCTCCACATCAGCGAGTACCTCTTCCTCTCGCTCGTGCTGGCCATGTTCTTCGGGCTGACGGACTCCGCCTGCGAAATCCTGCGCGACCGCCCGCTGCTGCGCCGCGAGAGCAACTACCGCATCTTCACCACGGGCTACCTGCTGGCCAAAACCTTTGTGCTCACCGGCATTGCCGGCATCCAATGCGCCTGCTACCTCTTGGTCGGCAACGCCATCCTGGGCATCCACCACATGTTTTGGCTCCACTTCGGCGTCATGCTGCTCACGGCCTTCATCGGCATCTCCCTCTCGCTGATGGTCTCGGCCTTTGCTCGTTCGGAGCGCTCGGCGCTCAACATCGTCCCGCTGCTGCTCGTCCCGCAAATTCTGCTGGCCGGGGCCCTCGTCCGCTTCGAGGAAATGAACGAATTTACCCCGCGCATCCCCGATGGTCTCATCCCCGCCGCCTTGGAAAAACCGCTTTCCAACATGCGCCACCGCGTTGCCTACCAGGACGAAGCCACCCACAACATCTCCAGCAAACCCGTCCCCCTCATCGCTGAGTTCTGCCCCCTGCGCTACGCGTTCGAGATGATTTTCGTGCTGCAAACCAGCCAAAACCTGTGGGACTTGGAAAACGACCGCGTCAACGAACGCCGCGAAACGCTCAAGGAAAGCCGCAACTCCGACGAGGAACTGCGCTTCCTCAACCGCGCCGCGCTGGCCTTCAACGGGCTGGCCGCCAACCACGAAGAGGCGGAGGACATCCTGCGCCTCGCGCGCAAGGCCGCCCTCCGCCACGATGAAAAGCTGCTCGAGGAGATTTTGGAAAAGCAGGACACGCGCCAAGCCACCCCCACCGATCAGCCCGCCGAGTTCTACTTCTCCAACCGCAAACTGGCCACCCTGCGCGAGGGCGTCAAAACCGCGCGCAAGGACGACCGCAAGGACGAGCGGCGGGGCTTCTACCTCTCCCCCCGTCAGGCGCGTCCTTTTGCCGATATTGACCAAGGAACCGATGCGGGTTCCGTCTCCACCATCCTACGCAATGCCCTCTACCTCTTCGGCATGGGGCTCATTCCCGTCCTGCTGGCCGGCTGGCAGCTTCGGCGCATCGCCCGTGGGAAATAAATCTCTCCCCCTGCAGACCGAGGTGCGTTCGGAGAAGCAGGCATAGGCCATCATCGCATTGAGCATCGGCAAAAATCCCTTGCCCCTCCCTGCCCTTGCAGCGGACTGCCCCAACGTGCATCATGTGCATGGGCGAGTTTC
>JBJEVK010000097.1:0-44155 GCA_051884295.1 Akkermansia sp. | reverse complement strand
ACACCATCCGCGCCCGCATCAACGGCGGCGACGGCATCCCCATCGTCCTCTCCCCTCACTCACCGCGCGCGGCAGCCGGCAGGATGCTCCCGTCGTCCGCGGCGTTTCCGGCAGCCCAACATCACGGTCGTGCCGGCAGGCAGCTACTCCCCCAGCGATACACCCGATCGATGGTGGGAGTCGCAACACCCTGCTGATGCGCCAGCTGCCAAATGTAATGCAAACCGCATCCGAAATCTTCAGTAAAATAGCGGCTGCTGAAGTCGGGATACCAGCCGCCAGCTTTCTGCAACATGGGTGAGGTGATGCGGCTCAAACTCGGGATTGAGGAAATTTTGCAGGCGAGAGACGCTGCGTCGCTGCTTTCGTAGTACTCCAAAATTGGGCTGAGAAAACCGGGAGTGACAGGCAGGGTGTCGAGAAGGGCAAAAAGCTCCTGATCCATACGAATGAGGAGTTCGGCAGCTTCCCGAGTCCACTCGCGATAGAAATAAATCATGCGTGGGTAGCTTTTCCCTTCATTCTCACCCCCGAACAGAGAATACAGGCGCGACGTGTGCAACAGAGGATTGCTGTTCGTCAGGGCTGCCTCGTAATAATTCCTCAAAAGATGTACCGGACGTTCAAAGGCATAGGCCACCCAATCGGCTAAAGCCCTCTTGTCTGCCTCTCCGCATTGCTCAACAGCAATGCGGTATTCGCTTTTATAACCGAGCAAATGCGCCGAATGACCGTACTCATTCACTCGCGCAATAAAAGGCACACGCTGGAAGCCCCACAGCGGCTGTCGGTCAGAAAGCTGCTGCTGCGCCTCCTGAAAAAAGCCGGTCGAAGAGAACACACAACCAACCATACAGTCGGGACGCAGGTAGGGACGAATACCCTGCAGAGCAGCTCTCATCATCACACCGGGGACACACAGCAGCACCACATCGGCATCGGGAATGAGTTTTTCCGGCTCAGCACCCACAGCATCCAGATGCCCCTGCAGCAAGCCTCCATCCGGAGTATCAATCGCAATGCAGTCAGACCAACGCTCAGGATGTCGGGTCAGAAGATGTACGCGAGCCTTGCTCTTAGCTGCCAAAAAGCCCCCGATGACATGCCCGAGACTTCCGCCACCGTATAAACAAATGGTCTTCATATGCCGTCGGAGTCGCCACGCTGTGCGGCAATGTCGAGCAACGCCTGCACAAGGCGATCGTTATCACTTGTATTGCGAACAGCCAGCCGAATATATTCACCCTCGCCCATCCCGTGCTTACTGCCGGCATTTTTGATGAGAATATTCCGTTGCAATAACGTGCATGCCAACTCTTCCGCACGATAGGGCGGCGACAATCGGCAGAGGAAATAGTTGGCCTGAGAGGGATAAGCCTTCAGGTAAGGCACTTCCTCCAGACGGGCTCGGAAACGCTCGCGCTCCGCACGAAAGCGAGCACAGGCGCGCTGATAAGATGCCTCGTATTTACCGAAGAGTTGCAGGTAGAACTCAGCCAACGAATTGATATTCCAGATGGAAACACCGGCACGAATCCTCGCCATCAGCTCGCAATCGGCCGTTGCCAGCACACCGAGTCGGAGTCCGGGAACACCGTACGATTTGGAAATACTCTTGAGGACCACCAGATGCGGATGAGCCGTGAGAATTCTCTGGGTAATCATGGTATTCGAACCTCCCCCCTCAGAAAAATCGACGAAACTCTCATCCACAATGAGGCGTATGCTCCGCTGCTCTGCCCATGCGGCCAAACGAAGCAAATCGGCGAGGGGGATGAAATTGCCCGAGGGATTGTCCGGATTGATGAGCACCATCGACCGAACCGGGTGACTGCCGTAGTAGCGCATAAGCCCGTCGGCATCGTACGCGTACTCCCGTTCAGCGGTATCGTAGGGAACAAGGCGCTCCGCCGGCAAGCGGTTCGGATATTCCTCAAAGGTAGGATAAATCACGCCTACCTGCCCCTCGAGACATCCCATGAGCACGTTAATGAGCTCGGCAGCGCCGTTGCCGACGCAAACATATTCCTCTGCAATATTCAGATACTTTCCGGCCAGAAGATTATTGACACGCAGACCCGAGGGATAACTGCGAATGAGGTCATCGACCGCGGATTTCAGCTCAGACATGAGTCTGGCATCAGGGAAATAGGGATTGACTAAATAACAGTAATCCAAAAGACCGGGATAGCGCCAAAAGCCGCCGTAACGCTGCGTCAGGCGTTTATAACGCTCCCGAAAATCGCAGAAGATGGAAGCAGCGATATCAAGATCCTGCACATCATCAATTTCATACCACGATTCGTTACCCAAACGCAAAGCCTTGATTTCAGGTTGATCCAGCAGCGTAATCACACGCAACACTTGCTCATAGTACTCATTATACCCCAGAGCCTTGCTGTAGGCTGTCAAAAAAGGCACGTAGTGCGTTTCGGAAAAAAGACGGCTGAACTTGTATATGTTAACGGTTTTATAGTACTCCTCGCTTTCTTCGTGCCGGAACTTACTGCCGGGGATAAACCGCTTGATATTGTCCTCTTCATCAAGGGTTACTACCGTGCCGTCCATCCAGTTCTCAAACTTGGCAACAAGCGCTAAACTGGGATAGGGGTTATCGAGCAGGGTCGTGATAATTCCGTCCTCGAAAATGAGATCCGATTCAAAAAGCAACGTATCATCCTGAATCAGATAATCCTTTGCCAAATAGAGAGAATAAATATTGTTGGTGGTTGCGTAAATCGGATTATCGACAAACACCAGCGGAATGCCGACATCCAATGTAGCAATGTAGTCCCGCAGTTTTTGCCCCTCATAGCCCACCACGATAACAATGCGGCGGAGGCGATGCCGAGGAGGCAGCGCTTCCAGCTGGTGCAACAATCGTTCAATGAGGGTGATGCCGTTGACCTTCAACATGCACTTGGTATTGTGCTTTGTCAATTCACCCAAACGACGCCCCATCCCTGCGGCCAAAATAACAGCTTGCATAACGACGAAAAAATATGATACTCAACCCTGTTTCCTATGCCATACGCAGCGCCCGAACTCAAAGATTCTCCAACTCAGGAAACGCAGCGTCCTCCCTGAGGTAAAGGACATCCTCGTGTGTGCCCACCCGTTTCTCAGGCGGGGGCCACTGCATATAATCACCGAACACAGCATGCAGATATTCATGCCACCCCGCAGGCGCAGGAAAATTCCTTCCTTCAAAGGGAAGTGTCACCAACTGCGTGAAGCATGATGCCGGCAAAACCTCAACGGTGCCGCACATACCATCTGTCGCAGCTACATAGGCAGATGCGTCAAAATCATACTTTCTCAGGCATTTCTCAATCTGATCGAGGAGATATCTCTTGCTGACCACGCGACAAAGAAGCGTCGCCAGCCTGCGCCTGAGGAATTGCTCACTCGGGGGGAATTCCCACCCTGCTCTGGCGATTCCGGAGCGCAATTTGTGAAACAGGGTGAAGAGCAGCATCGCTTGCCTGTAATTGTCCCCATAACCGTCAAAGGGGAAAATATCCACCCCAAACCCAATGTTGTCAGCAGGCACCGGGTCAACGCCATTCCCGAGCAAAACGCGCGGATCACACACCTTGCAAAACGGCAGAAAATGCGGTTTAGTTCCACCGACATGACGAACATAATAAGGATATTCTCCCTGCTCCATCAATGCGATCAGTCGATCGTAGTCCCGGCGCGGCATTCCCAAATCAATATCGTCATCCCACGGAATAAACCCCTGATGCCGAACCGCTCCCAAAAGCGTACCAGCAAACAGGAAATAGCGCAAGCCATGCACAGAACAAAAACGATCAATAAACTCCAAAGCACTGAATTGGAGTTTTTGAATCACATGTGTATCTCTAACCTGTTGCATAAAAAAATTAACATCTCTGCGACCTCGACAACGCGGCGCCTCAGCCGGAGGAAGCCTTATCAGTAATGCATCTTCCACGGCGGCGGAAACAGGAAAAAATCCGCAAGGGGACGCCATGCATGAACCAAATTGATTCCCCTGTTCAGCATCAGCCCCCTGAGTCTTCGCATGTTTGCCAAACAGGCCATATAAAGGCAAAAGGCACCATTATTCAGAATGGTATCGCAATGAAACCTATTGACTACCATTCCGAAACCATAGCTAAGGAAGCCATACAAATGTTCCGTCATCCCTTTGTTGAACGAAGCGCTGCATTCAGAAGCCTCGTGGAAAAAGGTCATATCCGGTCGCATACGCTCAGGAAAATCATTCAGGTCACGATAGCGCACCATCGTATAACCCCGCCGAACACAAAATGCCACACAACGGCTGCGTTCGACCTCGCTGTACCGGGAATCCGAAACAAACCAAATGTCAGCTTCAAAGCGTTCGTGCTGCAACAGCAACTGAAACAGACTATCAGCTTTCCACTTAGAGAGCGATGCTACCTGAAACGCAACCCGAATCCCCCCCCTCTCACACAGAAGTTTTCTCGCTCGCGCTATCCGATGCTCCCATGCCTCCCGGAGCGAAAGACGATACCACTCATCAAATCCGTCGCGTGGCATCAAACGGCACCCTTGCAGAATCAACTTGACGCGCTCGCTCCACGGCCGCAGACGCATTCGGCATTTCAAAAGCAATAATTGACTGTAAATGAACATACCAGCGCAGCACGGCTAGTGTACAGCATTATTGATGCTGAGTCAAGAATAATGCTCACTATCAATCGATTGGCAATAAGCAATACGCTTCTAGCCGCTGTACACACCAGCCCTTAACAATTGATACAGTATGTTTTAACCTATACAGCATCAATAATGCTATATCTTCCCGGCAGGCTTTGGGCTTTCTTGAACACCAAAACCGCGCCGAGCAAGGTGTATTCGGCATCCGTGAGGCTGTTTTATGAGCTGATATTTCTACTATGAACATTGTCCGTGATATACGCAGCATACAAATTCTCCAACTCAGCACCCTCAGGTTCTTCCATCACTTGTGTACCGAACATCAACTCCGCTATTTTTTGGTAGGGGGCACGCTGCTGGGAGCTATCCGACACAGGGGCTTTATTCCCTGGGATGATGATATTGATTTGGGCATGCCTCGGCGCGACTATGAGTGCTTCCTGAGCATCATGCAACAGGGGCGATATCCCTATCGTGTGTACCACCTCGCAGCGGAGCAAGACTGCTGTATCCCTTTCTGCAAAATGTACGACACACGCACCATTTTGCTGAAGGAACGCGACCGGATATCCCCCGCTGCGCCCGGACTCAGTGTGGATATTTTTCCTTACGATGGCTATGGTTCACAGTATCATCAGGCGGCGCTTTCCTTTTACCTTGCCAACCGCCTGATGAAAGCCATTGCACTTGCAGGTTCAACACCGCCGCCGCATACTCCTGTGTTCAAACGCTGTCTGATTCATGCACTGGGTATCTTCGCCACCCACAAGCGACTTCTCCATCGACATCTGTGTCACCATCTGAAAAAAACAGATTTTGATCAATCGGGCTATGTGGCAGGAACCGACGGCATGTACGGCATCAGAGAAGTGCAGCCGGCAGAGGGATTCACACAGAGTGTCGAACTCAACTTCGAGGGTATTTCCGTACCAGCTCCGGCAGGGTGGGATCACTATCTGCACTCGCTCTACGGGGATTACATGCAGCTTCCCCCGCCGGAGAAGCGAACGCCATCGCACGAGCTGTGCGTAGGGCTCCGGGACGATGCGGATTTCCCCGAGCTTTCCCAGTGCTGAGCAGCACGCCGCGCAGACGACGTCGGTCTGTGCGGCGCTGTGCTGCAGGAGGCTCGGGGGATGGGCGCCACCACACGCATGGGTGCTCTGAGCGAGGAGACATGTACGGGCAACGGGGGAACCCAGCGCCCCCCTCTCCCACTCGGCTCCATAGCCGAACGCCCCCGCACTTACGCGCGAGGAGGGGGCACCGCAAAGCGCTTGCGGAGGCGGGGCTCGCGCAGATAGGTCACCAAACGCTCCAGCATGGTGGGCAGCGGGGTACGCGCAAAGGGATGCAGGGCGTTCAGTCGGCTGTTATCAAGGCGAATATGCACCTCAGCAGCATATTTGGCAGCAGCGGCGGCGTCCGGGCGCACCACGACCTGCACCGCCGGATTCAGGCGGCGCATCTGCTCGGCCAACTCGCGAATACTCACATAGGAATCGGGGTTGGAGATGTTGTAGATGCCGCCGTTCTCCCCGCCAAGCAAGATGGCCAGCAGGGCGCGCACGGCGTCCGCCGTGTAGAGATAATCGCGCTGTGTTTTCCCCTCTGTCAGCAGGACAATATCCTCCTGACGGATGACTGAGCGGGCAAACTGGGCAAACACGCGCCGATCGGTGGGAGGAATCCCGGGGCCGAAGGTCAGCGTCAGCCGCGCCGTGCGGGTGGGTACGCCATACTCGTGCGCATAGGCACAGCACAGATTTTCCGACAACAGCTTGCTGATCGGATAACTGTTGCGCACGCTATCGCTGCGCATACCGCTCATATCCTCCTCGCGCACCGGCTCGCGCTCAGGATGTCCGTATACCTCCATCGACGAGAGAAAGAGGCAGCCACGCGCAGCGGTTTGCCGAGCACCTTCCAACACATGGCGTGTGCCTGCCACCGTGGTCATGATGGTTTCCACCGGGCGGCTCACCATGGTAGCGCTGTCCGTCACGCTCGCCGCATGGATGATGTAATCAGCCGCACAGCTCGGCGGCAACGGGGCGTTGACATCCCCTCCACCACCTCCAGAACCCCGAGCGGGGAAAGCCGAGCGTATTCCGCAAACAGCGCGCGCGCGTAGTCTGCGCGGCGGGTCAGTACCACCACCGTGCAGGGCGCAGCGCTTGCCGCTGCATGGTAAAGCAGCGCCTTGACCAAGAGCGAACCGATCAACCCCGTCGCCCCCGTCACCAGCACACGGCAGCCGCTCAGCAGATGCCACGGCAAGGCTGCATCGGCAGCAATGCTCGCCACATCGGCCGCCACCAAAGGATGCTCTGAGAAAGTGTACCGCATTGCTGAAGAAACTCAAAAATCCAATCCGAACGCTTCGGCCGCATCGCGATATTCCAGCAAGCCCTTGAGAATGAACACATCCTCCGGGTTGGTAATTTTAATATTGCTGCTGCTGCCGCGCACCAAATGGACCGAACCATACGCACGATAAAAGACGGAGGCCGAATCCACCAAGCCCTCATAGCCGGTCGGCTCGCGCCGCATCCATTCGTGAGCGTCGAGCATACGCCCCAGCGGGAAGCCCTGCGGGGCTTGCGCCTTGTACAGATGCTCACGACGGAAAATATCATCGATATGCACCCCGTCGCGGCTGGCAATCACCGTCTCTGAGCAGGGGCTGTAGGGGACAGCACTGCCGTGTTGCTCCACCGCACGCAAGCAATCCGAAATCAAGGCAGCCGACACAATGGGGCGCACGCCGTCGTGAATCAACACCGTCGCCTCCGCAGGGTACTCCTCGGCAGCTGCCTTCAAGGCGTTATAAATCGATTCCTGCCCCGTCGCCCCGCCGGGCACAATGCGTCGCAGCTTGCCGATACCATAGCGCTGCGCCAACTCCGCCATGTACTCGCGGTAGGAATCGAGCACCGAAAGATAAATCTGATCAATATCAGGATGGCTTTCAAACGCCCGCAGCGTATGGATGATGATGGGCACCTCATTCACCAAGATGAACTGCTTGGGCACCCCCTTGCGGCTCATGCGCTGATCGACCCCACCGGCAAAAAAATAACAGCAATATTCATAGCAAATCAACATTCAAAACGTTCAGGAACAGAAGTCTTATACAAACAAAATAGCATTTCCGGTTCGGTATCAGAAGGAAGCGAAACAGGCACCTCAGAACGCCGAGTTCTCACCCACCCGTTTCCGACGACGCAGCATACAGCAAGCGGCACACATAATCAAGACTTGTAAGCCCCGAAAGCGCCCCCAACGCTCCCCTGTCAACAGCAGCGGCACGCTCATTGAACTCCGCGAAGGAGCGGAATTCCCCAAGCTCTCCCGAGGCGAACCACAACGCGCGCAGACCGCAAGGGGCTGCGCGCGCGGTGTTGCCGGAGGCTGAGCAAAAAGCTCAGGCCTCGCGGTCGTTCTCGCCCAGAGCTTCCTCGGCCAGCAGCTTGCAGGAGCGCAGGTCGAGCTTGCCCGTGGGCAACACGGGGATGGACTCCACCGGCACCACATACTTGGGCGCCCAGAGCGTGGGGATATCGCGGGCGGTCAGCGCCGCACGGATGCTCGCCAGAATGTTCTTCTCCTCGCTGCTGCGCTGGTGTTGCGGCAGGGCGGAGAGCAACACCAGCGCCTCCCCCTTCTGCGGGTCGCTCACGCCGGTCACGGCAATCTGCACGCCCTCCTCCGCCGTGGGGTCGAGGCCGAGCGCGGCGGTAATCGCCTGCTCCACGCCCTCGTGCGGCACCATCTCGCCGCCGACTTTCGAGAAGCGCGAGAGTCGCCCGCCCAGAATCAGGAAGCCGTTGAGATCCACACTGCCGATGTCGCCGGTCTTGAACCAGCCGTCGCGAAAAATGTCGGCGTTCATCTCGGCGCGCCCCACATAGCCGTTGAAGATGTTGGCACCCTTGAGCCAAATCATGCCGCGCTCCGTCAGCGCCAGCTCCTTGCTGTCATCGTCCACATCGGTGATGCGCACGGCCATGCCGGGGAACACCGCGCCGATGCTGCCCTTCACCGTGCCGGGCACATAGAAAGACGAGCCCGGCACCGGCGGCGCATCCGGCAGGTTCACGCCGCACACAGGCGTGGCCTCCGTCAGCCCGTAGCCCTCCAGCAGCTGCACACCGCAGCGCTCGCGGTACTCGCGGTCGAGATCCTCCTGCAGCTTCTCCGCGCCCACGATGAAGTAGGCCACGCTGCGGAAGGTGTCATCCTTAGCGCGGCGC
Source organism: Akkermansia sp. (assembly GCA_051884295.1). Classification (GTDB taxonomy): domain Bacteria; phylum Verrucomicrobiota; class Verrucomicrobiia; order Verrucomicrobiales; family Akkermansiaceae; genus Akkermansia. Next base: position 35,231 of record JBJEVK010000097.1, on the reverse strand, counting down.
AGCATGGCACGCGCAAAGGTGGGGGTGGAGCAAATCAGCGTCAGCTTGTACTTCTCGATGAGCTCGTTGAGCGTGCGGGCATCCGTCGGGTTGGGGTAGGAGACGATGGGGTAACCCATGAGCAGCGGCAGCATCATCGTCACCGTCAGCCCGAAGCTGTGGAAGATGGGTAGACTGCCGAGGAAGCGGTGCTCGCCCTCCAGCGTGATGCGGCTGACGCACTGCGCCACGTTGGCCAAAATCATGCGGTGCGTCAGCGCCACCCCCTTGGGCTCGCCGCTCGAACCGCTGGTGAAGAGCATGATGGCCTCGTCGTTGTTGCGGCGGGCATCTGTCTCAAAGCGCTTGCAGATGAGGTTGGCGGGCGCCAGCTTAGCCATGAGCACATTGGCCACCAGCGTCTTCTTGTCCAACGATTTGAGCAGATCCTCCACGTAGATGCACTGCTCGTCCTCCGGCCAGGGGAAGCTGGTGAGCTTGGCGCGGAACTTGCGCGCCGTCACAAAGTGGCTCAGCCCCGCCTGGCGCACGGTGCTCTCGAACGCCGCCTTGGAGGTCGCGTAGTTGATGAGCACGGGTGTCACCCCCGCCAACAGGCAGGAAATCGTGGCAATCACGCCGCCCGCCCCGGGGGGCAGGATGACCCCCACGCGCGGCTCGCCCAGCGCCTTCACCACGGGAGCCACGGTCATGGCCACGCCCAGCGCCTTGTAGAAGGGCAGCGTGTCGCCCGTCATGCCGTCGGTGATGGCCACCTTGCTGTGAGTGCGCATGGAGCGCACAATGGCGCCGGTGACGGAACCCGCCAGCATGGGGTGTGCGGAGAAAAGCTCGCTGCTCTTCTGCATCCACGCCGAGAGCACGCGCTCGCCGGTCTGCGGGCCGGGGTGCAGCTGGGGCAGGATGCACATCTCCTCGCGGCAGCCGGGCTCCACCGTGTCGGAGAACATGCCGTAGAAGCGGTTGTTGTACATGCCCACAAAGACGGGCACGGGCGAGATGTGCAGGCTGCCCACCGTCATGAGGAAGGGAGCGGGCACATCCGCAATGCAGCCGCGCACCTTGGCCGCCATGCCCGGCAGGAACACCACACTCTTGCCCGTGGACATGTGGTCGAGAATCTGCTCGCGCACGGCGCGCGAGGTCGTGTGGCGGAAGTCGAAGTAGGCAATCTCCACATTCTTCTTCTTCAGGTAGGCCATGATTTCCGGCACGGGGGGGAAGGTCTGATCCACCAGGTAGCACACCTTGCCGTCCAGCAGGTGGTGCAGCGCCTTGCCGGAGGCCACCGTCAGGCGGTTGGGCATGTAGAAGCCCGGGGTGATGACATTCTCCTGCCCGGAGACGTGGATGGGGTGCGGTAAAAGCTGTTGCGGCTTAATCATAAACGGGAAGAATGTAAGGAAAGGGGCTGCGGCATCCGCTGCGGCAAGGCCGCCCGGCCAAGGGGCGCGGGCGGCCTTCAATCCGCATGCCGACAGGATAGCATGGTCGGCCATGCGATGCGAGCAAAAAAGCCCGCGCTGCCATCAGAATTTGTAGGTGGCCATCAGACCGCCGATGATACGGAAGTTCTCGAAAGGCACGTTGGAAGGATTGCCCGAATAGGAGCAGTATTCGGACTGCACGTTGGCGTGTTCACCGCCCTTGCCGAGCCAGTTGAAGCTCACGCTGGGGGTGATGATGAAGTCGGGCGTCACGAACCAGGGGGTCGACACCTTGATCCAGAAGGCTTGCGAGCCGTTGTCGCAGGCGAAGTAGGGCGCGGCGTAGTAGTCAGCCGTGGCGGACATACCGAACTGCACCACGCCGGCCAGCTTCACATCCTCGGGCGTGCCGATGATGGGTGCCTTGAAGGTCACATCGGGGATGAACCACCAACCGGTGATACCCTGGAAGCTGAAGCGCGTGTCGCAACCGATGGAAAGCCAGGGGAAGGGAGTCACCTCCGGGCGGATGAACACCTCGTTGACGCAGGAGGCGCCCTGGTCGCGGTAGTGCTTGGCCATCACGCCCAACATGCCGCCGTGCACAAAGGTGTGCCCCAGCGCCACATTCCAGTACTTGGTGGTGTACTTGGGCCCATTCTGCACCATAAACTCGTTCTCGATGTTCGCCTGCTTGATGCGACCTCCATTATTGTAAACCGTGGCCGCGCCTGCCTGCTGAAGAGCCTGATACGTCGCTTGCTGTTGAGGCTCCAATGTACCACCCGCATCAAGAATCCCCTGCAATTGGCCATATAGCTCACCGGCTGCCAAACGATCGCTGCTGAACTTGGGGTTGCCGTACAGTGTGTGACCGGAGGAAATCATGCGGTAGACCACGGCGCCCTCCCAGCTCCAGCGGCTCTTGGTGCCCATGTCGTAGCTGTACTGCAGGGCAATCATTTCCGAGCCCTCACCCTCGGTGATGGCGTTGGTCGGCGCCATGCCGCGCCCGGTGTAGTGCGTCTCATAACCGGCCGTCAGGGCGCCGCTCAGGCGCTTGGCGGACAGCGTGGGCAGCGTTGCAAAATCGGCATCCGCCGCAGCGAAAACCGGCGCGCTGAGCAGCGCGGCGGCCAACAGGGTGGTGGTGGCTTTCATAGCGTATGATTTCGGATTGATGTCCCGACCCGTCGCGCCCTCCGGCGCAAACCTCGAGCTCTCTTCTAGAGCACAATCTAGGTCGGTTCACCGATACTGTAGCGAACATGACACAAAAAGTCAAGCATATTTGCTAGAGAGTCATCTAAGTTTTTGCTTTTTTCGGTGCGGAGTCTCCGCAGGGCTCTTTTCGTGGTTGACTTCAGGCGCGGCGCAGCGCATAATCGTGCGCGTTATGAAGACCCCCGTTACCGTTACTGTGACCGGTGCTGCCGGCAACATCTCGTACTCCCTGCTCTTCCGCATTGCGGCGGGCGACATGCTCGGCGCCGACCAGCCCGTCATCCTCAAACTTTTGGAAATCACCCCCTGCCTGGAGAAGCTCAAGGGCGTGGTGATGGAGCTGGATGACTGCGCCTTCCCGCTGGTGCAGGAGATTGTGGCCACGGATAACCCTGCGGTGGCCTTCAAGGATGCCGACTGGTGCATGCTGGTGGGTTCCGTGCCCCGCAAGGCGGGCATGGAGCGCAAGGATCTGCTGGGTATCAACGGCAAGGTGTTCGTGGGCCAGGGCAAGGCCATTGCCGAGAACGCCAAGCCCGACTGCAAGGTGTTCGTGGTGGGCAATCCCTGCAACACGAACTGCCTCATCGCCCTGCACAACGCCACGGGGCTGCCCAAGGAGAACTTCTTCGCCATGACCCTGCTGGACGAGTACCGCGCCAAGAGCCAGCTCGCCGCCAAGGCCGGGGTGCCCGTGTCCGAAGTCACCAACATGACCATCTGGGGCAACCACTCCTCCACCCAGTATCCCGACTTCACGCACGCCCTCATCGGCGGCAAGCCCGCCACCGAGGTCATCACCGACAGCGAGTGGCTCAAGGGTGAGTTCATCAAGACCGTGCAGCAGCGCGGCGCCGCCATCATCGCCGCCCGCGGCGCCTCCTCCGCCGCCAGCGCCGCCAACGCCGCGCTCATGACCGTCAAGAACCTCGTGACCCCCACCCCCGAGGGCGACTGGTTCTCCGTCTCCTCCTACAGCGACGGCAGCAAGTACGGCCTGCCCGAGGGCATCATCTGCTCCATGCCGACCCGCACCAACGCCGACGGCAGCCACAGCATCGTCGAGGGGCTGGAGCTGGATGCCTTCTCGCAGGAGAAGATTGCCGCCAGCTGCAAGGAGCTGCTCGAGGAGCGCGCCGACGTGCTCGGCTGCTGAGCCGCCATTCCTACGAAACTCAATGCGGTCGCCCCGGCCATCGGAGCGGCCGCTTTTCATCCCCCCACACACCACCATGAGCGCACGAGGCAGCAAGAAATCACGAGCCCTCGATCAGGAATTGCTCCACGCCGCCTACCGCGGGGAGCGCGAACTCGTGCTCCGCCTGCTGGAGCAGGGCGCGAGCGCACGCTATGTCTCCCCCTACGGCGAAACCGCTCTCATGGGAGCCTGCCAACACAACGACTTCATCCTCGTGGAGGCGCTCCTCCACGCCGGAGCCGACATTCAGGCCGTGCGCGACACCTATGAAAATCTCTATTCCCGGGAAACCCCGTTGACGAAAGCGGTCAGTTTCGGTCATGCGACGATAGTCCGCCTCCTGCTGTCTAGGGGTGCCGAATTGGATTTCTTCGGCGATGACGCCCGCTGCCTGATGTACGCCGCCTGCGCCTCCGGGAATGAGGAAACGGTGCAGCTGCTGGAGGAGCGGGGCGCGCAGCCTCCGCGGGAGATGACCCCGCTGATCTATGCCATCGTGCGCGGGCGCACGGAGGAGTGTCGCCGCCTATTGGCGACGGGAATGGCGCCCGACAAAGCGGATACAGTGGGTATCACCCCCCTGGAATGGGCGGCGCTGTACGGGCGGACGGAGGCGGCTGAGCTGCTGGAACAAGCCGGACTCTGCGTGCGGGACGATCCCAAGGCGCTGCACGCCGCCGCGCGGGGCGACAGCGCGGCGCTGTGCGCGTGGCTGACAGAGCGCGGAATCTCCCCCGAGCAGCCCGATGACGGCGAATGCACCGCCTTGGAAATCGCCATCGGGTACAACAGCCTGCAAGCGGCCGAGGCGCTCCTGCAACACGGCGCCTCGCCCCACCAGCCCTGCTCTCTGTGCCTCATGCCTTTGGCTGTGGCCGCCGGCGAGGGCAATCTGCCCATGTCTGCGCTGCTGCTCCGCTACGGAGCCGACATCAACGGCACCGCCTACGACGGCGGTGCCACCGCCCTCATCGAAGCGGTGAAGGAAGATCGGGAGGACATGGTACGCTTCCTCTTGGAGCAGGGTGCCGACATCGAACAGGCCGATTGTGATGAGTGGACCCCGCTTTTCTTTACCCAGACGGCTTCCATGGCCCGGCTCCTGCTGGACTTCGGCGCCGACCCCGACGCCTGCGATTTAGGCGGGGATACCCCCCTGCAAGTGGCTCGCGCCCTCAAGCGCGACAACAAGGAGCTGATTGCCCTGCTCCGCGCCGCGTCGAAGTAATGGGCAGAGAGGTTTTGTCCATTGGGCTCTCTCACATGCAGTCGGAAGAGCCTCTACAGAAAAAACGCTCGACGCATTGCCATTCATCCTCGGAAAGTCCAAACAGAGCGACTAACTGTCGGTCAATGTCCTGCTCGTAATCAATGAGTTCATTTTCATCCGTATAATCCTGCAAATCAGGCACTTTGAGCGCAAGCGATGTCAGCGCTTCATCTGTTTGCTGGAACGCAAAACGAATCAGTCTGCTTGACGCATAGCGGAAAAAGTTGCGAGCTTCCCGCTCTGTAGCAAAGGTTTTCAGCGCCACTCGTGACCGTCCGAATGCACTGTGATTGTCCATGACAGCGAGCTGATTGTCGCGCTTCTGCCCACCGGCATTCGCGCTGGAAACAACCACCTTCCAGCGATCCAAATACGCCAGTCCGGATCTAATAGTTTCTCGTTTAGTCACATACCAACGAGCCCGCCCGCTCTTACCTGCGCGATCATTGGTAAATAATTTGATTTCCGTCCGGGGATCATAAGTCTCATCCTCCTCGTACACTCTCACCGCATGCGGGTTCTTCTCCACAAAATTACTTTCTATCGCAAACAGGGTGCGGGGTAAAACAGATTCATGCAAGCTGCCGTAACGCCTGACCGCAGCCTCGAGCTTCTCGACAATGGGCATGTAAACGGGATGGAGCGAAAACAGTTTGTCCCCGGGGCAATCCGTCCAACACGAACGGAATGTTCCATGCGCCGCATAGACATATTCAAACCCACGCTGCGTCTTGCGCATATCTTTCAAGACAATGCTCAATCCGTCGGCAATTGCTACCTGTTCAAACAACTCTTCCGCCTTAGGGAAGTATATTAACTTCATCAGGTGAGCATCATTCATCTGCTGCCGACCGAACTCTGCTAATCCTTTTCCCGAACGATGAATCCACCTCTTACCGGGGTAGATTAACGACGTGTAGCGACCGATACGCTCTGCTTCAAGTTGAAAATAATGAAAGAGATTTCGGCTGCATTTCTGACCGTTTTCCGTCTCTTTCTTTGCAACGATTTCCTGATACGGTGGGTTGCCCACCACGGCGTTGATGTTCATATTCTTTCCGGTGAGTTTGCGGACAACGCTGAGAAATTCCTGCGGGCGGTGGTGAACGAGGTCGATGAGCTGTTCGTTGCTCAGCAGCCGGGTTTTGGCTTTGCGGAAGCCGGCGAGGGTGCGGCGCGTGATACTCTTGGCCATGGGGGTCTTGCAGACCACAAAAACGTTTTCGCTCAGCACCTTGTCCCAAAGCGCGCGGTGCGCCTCGGCGCTGTCGGGGGTGAAGGGCGCCTCCGCCAAGCGACGGCGGTAGATGTTGTAGGCCAGCAGCAGGGGGTAGAGCCCCGTCTTGGAATTGATTTCGAGCACGCGGCTGTCTGCGGCAAAGACCTCGCGGGTGAGCGCCCCGCGGTCGACCCGGCGCGGGGTGTCGAGGGGGCTGTTGCCGTCCTCCGCAAAGAAGCTGTAGCCGCCGAAGCAGCTACTCAGGTGCAGGTTGACCACGCGCCACGGGGTGAGCACCGTCTCCTTGTCCGGATTGCGGAAGCAGTCGAAGAGGGCGGCGATGCGCTCGATGCGCTCCTCGACCGTGAGGCGGTCGGCGGCGCGGGTCATGGCGCGGATGCGCCGGCACGCCCCGCGGAACACATCGTCGTCGTAGTATTTCGTGAACTGCCGGAACAGCGCCTTGGTGACACCGGAGGGCATGAACTCCCGCCATGATTCGGGGTCGATGAGCTCGGCAAAGTGGTGGATGCTCAGCTCGCGGCTCTCCTCGTCGAACGTTGCGCCATAGATCAGCAAGGGCAGGCGCACCGAGATGCCGCGCAGCACGGAGATGGCATCGCGGCGGCACTTTCCCCTCTCCCGCAGCTCCCGCAGCCGATGGCGCTCGGCCTCGCTGAGTTCCTTGCGGCGCTTCTCCAGGCGCTCCTGCTCGGCGTACTGCTCCTCGGTCAGCCCCTGGGCGTTGATGTCGACGGAACCCGTCGAGCCAATGGCCTTGCTCTGCCCGATGATGCCCTTGAGCTCCTTGAATTGCCGCAAATCCTCCGCGTTGAGCTTGAGCAGCTCATCGTTGTACAGGCGGGCGTCCTCGAAGCCATTGGTCACCACGCGCTCAATGGCGGCTTTTTTGAGCTGTTCGAGCATGCGGGGCGTGTCCAGCGCTTCCATACGGCTGCCGCTGACGGCGATGACGGGGCAGAAGTTCAGGAAATCATCGAGTGCTTTTTTCTGCGCCTCGGTGCCGGCGCGCTCGGCGTGGTGCTCCACCCTCGGCACGCTCGCCAGCACCTGTAGGGTGCGGTCGGGGGCAAAGTCGAACACGTAGCAGTGCTCCTTGCGCAGGCCGTCGATGGTGGCGGGGGTCTGCACGCGAAAGATAGTCTGCATGTAGCGCTTGGCATCGGTCTTGACCGTCCCGGCCAGCATGAACACCCCCGTCCATTCGGGGACGGAGACTCCCGTGGTCAGGCGTCCGCAGGTGAGGGTGACGGAGTAGCTCTCCCCGGGCTTGTCGCCGATGGCGCTTTGCACGCGCTCCAGCGCATCGCGCAGTTCCTCGTCCGCATCGCCCTCGCCCGCGACGTTGGCCACCGCGAAGGAGCCGAACACCGGGTGCTGCTGCAGCAGCTCGCTCAGGGCGCGCGCCGCGCGCACACTCGGCAGCACCCACAGCGTGTGGCGGAAGATGCGGCGGAAGTGCTCGTTGGCAAAGGGGTAGCAGCTCTGCGGATCCTCGCGCACCAGCAGGTCGAGAAAACGGAGCACATCCCGCTCGTGAACCAGCGAGCCCTGCGCCCCGGTGCGGAAGAATTCGCGGAAGTTAAAGGCAAGGGTTTCGTCACGGTAGGCGGCGAACTCCTCGCCGAGGCGGTAGGTATAAATGTGCAGCTGCGGCAGGGCAGCGTAGGGATTGGGGTCGCCGCAATGGGTCAGCTCCCACTCCGTCTTGGCGCGCTGCTCCATGATGTAGTCCCAGGTGAAAATCTCCTCCTCGTCAAAATCCTCCAGCAGGTTGAAGGGAGTTCCCGAGAGGTGCAGCTCCTTGGTGCGCTTGCTGCGCAGCTCGGAGAGGACGGACTGACCAAGGCGGGTTTGGGTGCCTTCGTGGGCTTCGTCGATGATGAGCAGCTCCCAGTCGATGGCAAAGAGCCCTTCGTTCTTGGCAAACTTGCCGCCCACCTGCTCCGACCCGCGCAAATCCTGCAGGGAGGCGAAGTAGACATAGCCGATCTGTGGGTCGGCGGCGGCGCCTGCTTCGAGTGTTGCGAGCGTTTCGCCCCGCCTGGTCGAGCCGTAGCGGTAGCGGGGCTCATCACCGAAGATTTTGAGGAAGTTATCGAACCAGACGGCATCGACCACGGGACGATGGGTGAGGATGAGGCTGCGGCGGAAGCCCATCTTCCGAACGACTTGCAGGGCAGTCAGGGTTTTACCGAAGCGCATTTTGGCGTTCCAGAGCATTTTGGAGCTCTTGCGGAAGCGTCTGCAGGTTTTTTCGATGGCGTCGAGTTGCTCGGGGCGAAAGACAATGGGGTTTTCGCCGCGGCTGATTTCGTGGGGACCGAGGGCGCGCCGCCCCTCCTTGGCGGCGGCGATGGCGCGCTGCGCGGTGGGGAGGTCGACCTCGAACCACTCGCGCCCGCAGGCGCCGTCGTGGTCAAAAGTAGCCTGTTTCACGCCGGAGCAGAGCAGCAGCTTGTGCACATCGGTATCACGGACAGCGACGCAGCGGCGTCCCCGCAGCACCAGTCCGAGCTCGGCGTGCAGCAGTTCGTAGGCTATCGCGGCGGTGCGGGTGTATTGGTCGATGCGTCTGCGCGCGACTTCGCGAAGAAAATCGGGGCTCAGATGCTGAAGATCCACGCCGTCGGGGAGCGAGGTTTCGCCGATTTTGAGGCAGTTGCGGTGAGCCTCGTCGCAGATGCGGAGGATGTAGAGGACGGTGGCCTTGGGGGCGACAAAGGGGGGCGCCTGGGGGCGGGAGGCACAGGGAGCGGGCATGGGGGAGTCAGGGAGTAAGGAGGTCGATGTAGCGGAGGATGCGGCGCGCTCGCCAGTCGCGGATGAGGCAATAGCGGCCGTTGTGGCGGCGGATGTCGCCGCTGCGGCAGCCCTCGCAGGGTATCAGATGCTCGTCCATGCCCGGCAACAGGGCTTCGGTGCGCTCGCCGCAGGTTCCGGGCGAAACCCCGCGCAACCCATCCATCTGCCACAGGTTCCACGAGATGATGTAGGCGATGAAGCGCAGGGATTTGAGCTGCGGCGCGCGCCCGAAACGGGCTCGGTAGTAGTCATCGAAGCTAGCCAGCAGGTTTTCGCGGGCAATCAGTAGGCTGTCGCCCTGCCATTCGTAGCCGTAGAGGCTTTGGTAGGCCACCTGCACCCAGCGCAGCCACTCGTCGGCGGGGGCATTCTCGCTGACGACACGCAGCTTGCGGTCGAGCAGTCCGATGCGCTGCGCAAGGGGGATGGACTCGCCGGTGGCGGCATCATAGCGGCTGACGAGGTAGGGAGCTTCGCCGCAGGTGATTTCCAAGCGGATGTCACGCACATAGTCGCGCCAGCTCCGACCGGCGGGAAAGCGGATCGGCTCGGGATTGCTCTCCCAGCCCCCGTCGCCACGCTCGCGGTTAAAGACCTCGGCGCGCCCGAACCATTGTTCATCCAGGAGGTTGTTTTGCTGATTGCAGATTCGTGCGGGGGTAAAGACCTCGGCCATGGAGCGGCGGCGCTCTTGCTGCGCGCCGCGCGGTTTGAGCACGCGGGGCATGATGATGTGTCCGCGCGCGCCTGTGATGCGCTCGGGCTCAATGGGATCGTGGTAGCGGTAGCCCTCGCCCAGCTCGGCATAATCGTCCGTCGCCCAAAAGATGTTGCGCTGATGCCCGCGCTCGCTGTGGTCGCGCAGCAGGGTCTGCAACAGCTCGGGGGAAAGCGCGCGCAGGGAGTCCTCCTGCACATCGGCTCCGAAGAGCGAATGTTCCGTCAGCCGAGCCCCCATGCCCCCAAACTACAGCATTTCAAATGCTGTAGTTTGATCTATATTCATGTTCAATACACAACAACGAATGGAATTCATCTGGTCTCAAGCCCTCCGAAGCTCTGACTGCCCGAAGACGAACAATTTTGTTGACACAGCATTTGAAATGCTTACAACGCCACATGCAGGAGAAAAAACCTACGGCGGCGGGGGGCTCAGCCCTGCGGCTCGCGGGTTTTGCGCAGGCGGAGCTGGCCGCAGGCGGCGTCGATGTCGTGCCCCTTCTCGTAGCGCAGGGTGACGGGGATGCGCTCGGCCACCAGCGCGCGGCAAAAGGCGCGGCAGGCTTCCTCGCTCGGCCGTACCCAGGGCAGCCCCTCCACGCGGTTGTAGGGGATGAGGTTGACCTTGGCGCGCAGGTCGCGGGCGATGCCCGCCAGCGCGCGCGCTTGGCTCAGGTCGGCGTTCACACCCTCGATGAGGATGTATTCCAAGGTGATCATGTGCTTGCCCGTGCGGTTCCACTCGCGCAGCGCAGGCAGCAGCTCGCCCAGCGGCCATTTGCGATTCACGGGCATGACCCGCGAGCGCACCTCGTCGCTCGCGCCGTGCAGCGACACCGCCAGGCGCAGCGGTTTGCCGAAAGCGGCCAGACGCCGCAGCCCGGGCACGTTGCCGCTGGTGGAGATGGTGATGTGGCGCGCGCCGATGCCCAGTGCCTTGGGCTCCATGATGAGGGTGAGCGCGCGCAGCAGGTTGTCGATGTTGGCCAGCGGCTCACCCATGCCCATGAACACCAGATTGTCCACCCGCTCGCCCGCAATCTCCTCCGCCGCCAGGATTTGCGCCAAAATCTCCGAGGCGCTCAGGTTGCGGGTGAGCCCCAGCAGCCCGCTGGCGCAGAAGCGGCAGCCGAAGGCGCAGCCCACCTGCGAGGAGACGCAGAGGGTCAGCCGCGAGCTGTGCGCCCCGCCCTGCCCCACGGCAGCGGGGATGATGACGGATTCCACATGTTCGCCGTCCTGCAGGCGCGAGAGGAATTTGCTCGTGGTGCTGCCGCCTTGGCTCTGGCGCAGGTCGACGGGCTCCAGCGGGCGCAGGGTGTAGCGCGCGGCCAGCTCGGCGCGCAGCGCGGGCGGCAGGTTGCTCATGGCATCGAAGCCGGACACGCGGTGCTTCCAGATCCACTCCGACAACTGCGCGGCGCGGAAGGCTTTGTGCCCCATCGCGCCCAGCAGCTCGGTGAGCTCGGCGGGGCTATACTCCAGCAGCGATGGGCGGGGCTCAGGCATATTCACAACAGCTCATCCACATACGCGCGCACGCTGAAGGGGCGCAGGTCGTCCGCCCCCTCGCCCACGCCGAGGAAGATGGGGGACAACTGCAACTCATCGCGGATGGCGACCCCCACCCCGCCCTTGCCCGAGCCGTCCATCTTGGTGATGATGACGGCGGAGAGGGGCGTGGCCTTGTGGAACTCGCGCGCCTGCACCAGAGCATTGCCGCCCGTGGTAGCATCCACCACGAGGTAGGCGGCGTGCGGGGCGCTTGCGTCCTGCTTGGCGAGGGTGCGGCGTATTTTGGCGAGCTCCTCCATGAGGTTGTGACGGGTGTGCAGGCGCCCGGCGGTGTCGCAGATGAGGTAGTCGCATCCCTCGGCGATGGCGCGGGCGTGCGCTTCGTAGCAGACGGAGGCGGGGTCCTGGTTGGGACGCCCCTTGTACAGCGGCACGTGCAGGCGCGCTGCCCAACTCTCCAGCTGCTCCACCGCCGCCGCGCGGAAGGTATCCGCCGCCGCCAGCAGCACCTTGCGCCCCTGCCGTTGCAGGAGATGCGCCAGTTTGGCGCTCGTGGTGGTCTTGCCGACGCCGTTGACGCCCACCATCAGCAACACGGCGGGGCAGCCCGACTGCGGCTCGGGCAGGCGCGGCAGCGGCTCGGGGAAAGCGGCGCGCAGTTGCTCCTTGATGTAGTCCACGATGTCGCAGGCGTCCTGGTCATCGCGCTCGCGCAGCTCCTCCACCAGCGGCAGCACGCGCTTGGCGCCGATGTCCGCCGACACCAAATCGGCCTCCAGCTCGTCCCAATCAATCTCGGGCTCGCCCAAAAACTTGTCAATCAGCCGATTGAAGAAATGCGCCATGGAAGGAGGAGGAATAAAAGATCAGAGTTTTTTACCGGCGGCGGCCAGGATGCCGTGGATGAAGGGGGCGCTGTTCCCGCCCGCGTACTCATCGGCCAGCGATATGGCCTCTGACACGACGATGCGCAGCTCCAGCTTCTGCTCGAAAAGCTCGTAGAGCGCGATGCAGAGAATCGCGCGCTCCACGCCGCCGAGGCGCTCGGGCGCGTAGTGCTCCACCAGCTCCGCCAGCTGCGCCTCTGCCTTGGGACGGTAGGCCAGCACCGCCTCCGCCAGCTCGCGCGCCGCCGGGGGCAGCTCCGCCAGCAGGCGCCCGTAGCGCAGCAGTGCGCCCAAATCGTGCGTGTCGCCCGCCGTCAGCGGGTCGGCCAGCTCCGCCACCGCCTGCAAGGGGTACTCCAAATGGTGCAGCACGCCCTCCATCGGCTGCGTCACCGTGCGGTACACGGCAGCATCCGCCAAGCGCGGCAGCAGCTCGGCTCCCAACTGCAACAGAGTCGCCGCCCCGCGCACCAGCTCGCCCGCCGTCTGCTCCAAGGGCTCGGTCGAGAGGAGGCGCTTGTCGGTCAAGCTGCGCCGCAGAGCCTCCGGCAGCGCCGCCCAGGCCACAGCCCGGCGCGTGTAGTCAGCGACAGACTCGCGCAGTGTGCCCGTGGTCAGGTCGCCGTGCATGGCGAGCTCCAGCGCCTCCGCCCGCTCGGTCAACACGCGGCAGGCATCGACCGCGCCGCGCGCGCGGTGCATCAGCGCCTTGGCCAGCTCGCGGCGGTAGCGGTCGCGCTCCTTCTCCAGCGCAATCTCCCAGAACAGGGACGCATCCACCGCCCCCTCCCCGCTGCCGAACAGCGCGTAGAGATAGGTCAGGACGCTCCGACGAACCAAACTGCGAAAATTCATCATAAGTCAACAGGAAAAGAGATTACACACGCCCCGCACGCGCCGCCCGGCGGCTCATGAGCTTTTGCTCCTCCACGGCCTCCACCATGCGCAACGCGCAACGCGCCGCCTCGCACCCGCGATTGAGTTCCGCCGCCACGCAGCGGGCGTAGGCCTGTTGCTCATTGTCCAGCAGCAGCACCTCGTGGATGACGGGGGTCAGCGTCTCGCAGGAAATGGCCATCAGCTGCTGCGTCACCGCCGTACCGATGAGGTCGGCATGCGCCGTACTGCCGCGCAGAATCACCCCCAGCGCCACGACGGCATCGGGCGCGGCAGCGCCGGGCTCCGCCAACACGCGGCGCACCATCATCGGCACCTCAAAGGCGCCGGGCACGCGCAGCACCTCCACCTCGATGTGCCCTGCGGCCTCCTCCAACTCCTGCCGGCAATTCTCCAGCAGGGCATCCGTATATTTTTCATTGTATTGAGCCGCAACAATCACGACGCGGGCGTGACGAAAGCGAGGCTGTTTGACGCGCGAGGGGAGCTCCTGAGACATGGTGAGAAAATACGTTGCTGCGGTGTCTGCGACCGCCGAGGGCACTGTAGCATGCCCCCCCGCTGCGGTCAAGCGCAAAAAACATGACACACAAAGGGCAGCGCCCCGCAGGCAGAGTGAGTCTGTACCCACCGCCACCCCCTTGACGCCCGCGCCGCGCCCATGCTAGAATGCCCCCGAGCTATGGGCAAGACATTATACCGCAAAGTTTGGGACGCGCACACCGTCGGCACCCTGCCGGACGGGCGCACGCAGCTCTTCATCGCCACCATGTACCTGCACGAGGTCACCTCGCCGCAGGCGTTCTCCATGCTGCGCGAGCTGGGGCTACCCGTGCTGCATCCCGAGCGTCTCTTTGCCACGCCCGACCACATCATCCCCACCGATGACCAGCACGAACCCTTTGCCGACCCGCGCGCCGTGGCCATGCTCGAGGCGCTGCGCGCCAACTGCCGCGCCAACAACATCCGCCTCTTCGACCTGCCCGGCGGGCAGCAGGGCATCGTCCACATGGTCATGCCCGAGCTCGGCATCACCCAGCCCGGCATGACCATCGTCTGCGGCGACTCGCACACCGCCACCCACGGCGCCATGGGTGCCGTCGCCATGGGCATCGGCACCACACAGGTGCGCGATGTGCTCGCCACGCAAACCCTGGCCATGAGCCCGCTCAAGGTGCGCAACGTACGCGTGGAGGGCAGCCTGCGCCCCGGTGTGACCGCCAAGGATGTGGCGCTGCACATCATCGGCAGGCTGGGCGCCAAGGGCGGGCTGGGCTATGCCTACGAATTCGGCGGCAGCGCCATCGAATCCATGGACATGGACGGTCGCCTGACGCTCTGCAACCTCGCCATCGAGGGGGCGGCGCGCTGCGGCTACATCAACCCCGACGAGACCACCTTGGCCTACCTCAAGGGGCGCCCCTACGCGCCCAAGGGTGCCGAGTGGGATGCCGCCGTGGAGCGCTGGAAGAGCTTTGCGTCAGATCCCGATGCCGAGTATGACGACGTGGTCATCATCCCCGCCGAGGAGATTGAGCCCACGGTCACCTGGGGCATCTCGCCCGACATGAACATCGGCATCGGCGGCTGCATCCCCGCCCCCGAGGACGCGCGCGACCCCGAGACGCAGAAAGCCTACCGCAACGCGCTGGAGTACATGAAGCTCCGCCCGGGGCAGCCCATCGCCGGGCTTCCCGTGGATGTCGTGTTCATCGGCTCCTGTACCAACGGCCACATCTCGGACTTCCGCGCCGTGGCGCCCCTGCTGCGCGGGCGGCGTGTAGCTCCGGGCATCCGCGCGCTCGCCGTTCCCGGCTCGCAGATGACGGCGCGCCAGTGCGAGGAGGAGGGCATTGCCGACATCTTCCGCGCGGCGGGCTTCGAGTGGCGCCTGCCCGGCTGCTCCATGTGCCTGGCGATGAATGCCGACAAGCTCGAGGGCGACCAAATCTGCGCCAGCACCAGCAACCGCAACTTCAAGGGTCGCCAGGGCAGCCCCACGGGGCGCACCCTGCTCATGAGTCCGCTCATGGCCGCCGCCGCCGCCCTCACGGGGCGGGTGACCGACCCCCGCACGCTGTTTGAGCTCTGAATTTTCCCCATTTCCTGCCATTTTTCCCGCTATGCCTCTCACCCGCATCACCTCTGTCACCGGCAAGGCCGTCCCCGTGCTCGGTGCCGACATGGACACCGACCGCATCATCCCCGCCCGCTTCCTCAAGTGCGTCACCTTCGACGAACTGGCCGGCACCATGTTCTACGACGAGCGCTTCAACGCCGACGGCAGCAGCAAGGGACACCCCATCGACCAGGCCTGCCACGCCGGCGCCGCCATCATCCTCGGCGGTGAGAACTTCGGCTGCGGCTCCTCGCGCGAGCATGCGCCCCAGGCCATCAAGCGCAGCGGCATCCGCGCCGTGGTGGCCGAGAGCTTTGCCGAAATCTTCTTCGGCAACAGCACGGGCATCGGCCTGCCCTGCGTCTGCGCCGCCCACGCCGACCTGACCGCTGCCGCCGCGCTCACCCAAGCCGAGCCCGACACGCTCTGGACCGTCGATCTGGAGAGCATGCAGCTGCGCTGCGACCGCGCGAGCTACCCCCTGCACATGCCTGCCGAGCCCCGCGAGGCGCTCATGCAGGGGCGCTGGGATGCCGTGGTCGAGCTCATGAACGCGCCCGAAGCCGTCGAGCGGCTGGCCGCGAGCCTGCCCCGCCCCCACCTGAGCTGATTTTCCCCTTCCGCCTGCCATGCTCGCTCTCGTCTCCCCCCTCTTCACCCGAGGGATCATCGACAACACCCGGCGCGGCTGCACCCTGCTGCAACTGCACGGCATTGACAAGGGCGAACCCATCGAGCTGGCTCTGGAGGGGGACTGCCTGCGCGACATTGCCGGCTGCCGCGTTGCCTGGGAGAATCTGGAGCCCACCCAGGAGCCCCCGGAGGAGGGCGAACACCCCGTGCTGGAGATGCTGCGCCACCCGTCGCAGGAGCTGAGCATGGGCGACATCACCCTCTCCGTGCGCCGCCGCGAGCCCGATCCTCCCCACGCCCTGCGCAACCTGCTCTCTATCGAGTTTTTCCTCGGCACCCACTACCGCGTGCTCATCGAGAGCGCGCACTTCCGCAGCGACATCAGCCTGCCGCAGTGGACGATGAGCTGGGAGGACGAGAATGCGCAAAGCCTCTGCAACACCGAGGCGCTGCGCGCGCATGTGGCCTACAGCACTGAGCAGTTCACCAGCCCCGCTCTGACGGACATCCGCTACGGCGGCTTCCCCTCCTGCGACTGGGATATGCTCCTTAACCGCGCCGAGGCGCGCATGGCCATCTACCACTCCGTGCACGAGAAATACCGGGGACGCCCCGATGCACGGCTCTGCGAAGCCTATGTCATGGGGCGCGACGACCTGCTCGCCGCCTACGCCGCCGAGGACGAGGCGCACCTGCCGCCCGCTCCCGACAGCGGTAGGCTTTGCGAGCTTCCGGACTTTACGGAGCCGGAGCACCGCGAGACCGTGCGCAACGCCATGAACCACCCCATCTTCCGCAAACTCACCGAGCTCACCGAGGTGGTTCGGCGCCGCCTGCCGGACAGCGCGCTCAGCCCGGCCACCGATCATTACATCCACAGCTACGCTGCGGTTGTGTCGCACCTGCTGGCCACCCTGATGCTCACCCACCAGCCGAAGTTCCCGCGCAAGCTGGCGCAAAAGCGCCTGAAGCTGCTCGCCGAGCGCGTCCGCCGTCTGGTCGCCCCCTCCGAGCTGGTGCCCTTCAGCCCCGAATCGCGCCGCGATCTGGATGCCGTTGCCGGCGATCTGCCCCAGCGCATCACGGACTTTGCCGCGCAGCTGCGCTCCTGAGCCGCGCGCCCACACCATGTACATCGCCCACGAACGCCGCGCCTACATCCTGCGCCTGCTGCAGCAGCGCGGCAGTCTGCGCAGCAGCGAGCTGGCCGAGGAGCTCGGCGTCACCAACGAGACCATCCGCACCGACCTCGTGGCGCTGCAGGCGCAGGGGCTGCTGCAGCGCGAGCACGGCGGCGCCCGCTACTGCTTCCCGAGCAGCACCGCCCCGGAGGGCAGCCCCGCCGATGCGGCGGCGCAGCGCGCCCTCGCGCACCTGAGCCCCGGTCTCTGCCTCTACTGCGAGGACAGCCCGCTGTGCGATGCCGTCCTGCGGCGCTGCCGCGCCCCGCTGTGCATCATCACCCCCAGCCCCGCGCTGCTGCAGCGCCTCGCGGCCGCCGCCCTGCCCCACCGACTCCTCTGCCCGGGCGGCGAGCTCGACAAGGAAAGCGGCCTGCTGCAAGGCGCGGAGCTGCCGCAGCGTCCCGAGCTCGCCCTGCTCGCGCCGCCCGCGGTGCTCCCCCGAGCCGTCGCCTACCGCCACGCCGCCGCCACCCGCTGGGCCGAGCGCGCCGCCCGAGCCGCCGCAAGCACCCTGATTCTCGCGCCCGCCGCCGCCCTGCGCGACGACGCGCCGGACGCGCCGCACCGCGTGAGCATCCCCCGCGCCCGCCTGATGACCGAGGATGCGCTGCCCCCCTCCTTTGCCGACAGCTCCTACCGCATCGAGACGGTGCCCCTCCTCAATGCCGACACCCTGCGGCAGGCGGCCGAGGGATACGGAACCGCCTAACAGCTCGTTGACAAGCCGAGGGCCGCGGACTATACTGGCAGCATGCCCCGCTGCCCCCTGCTCTGCATCCTCTTCCTGCTGCTCGCGTCCTGCGGCAGCCTGCGCCCCGCGGCTGCACCGCTGCCCACGCTCACCGAGCAGCTGCGCGCCGACTGGCAGCAGTTGGCGCAGCGGCACATGGCCGATGAGCAGCGCCAAGAGCTCATCGCGCGCTACAACGAACGCCTGCTGCAGCTGCTGCGCGAGGAGGGTGCCGCGCACGCACCCGATGCCGCCCCCTACGAGGAGCTGCGCCCCGCTGCCAATGTGGAGCTGCGGCGGCTCAGCGAGCGCGTCGGCAGCCCGGGGCTGGGCGTGCCGATGGTGGGTATTCTGCCCGCCGAGCCGTTGCCCGAGGGCGAGCTGGTGCGCACGCAGGGCATCGTGCGGCAGCTGACCGCCGTCCTGTGCTTCGACGCGGCGGGGAGCCCCTGCCTGCGCCTGCTGCCGCGCCGCGAGCGCGCGGACATCTGCATCGGCCCCCTGCGCTACGGGTTGGCGAGCGATGACAGCGCGCCGATGGAGGTCTACTGGGCGCTGACCCACCCCGCCAAGGATCGCCTGCTGGGGCTGCTGCGCCCGCAGAAAATGCGCGTCGCCACGGGGCTCTCGTCCATGGAGGGCTACGATGCGCGCAAAATCCCCCTCATCCTCACCCACGGGCTCGCCTCCAGCTCCGAGACTTTTGCCGAGCTCGTCAACCGACTCAACGCGGACCCCGTGGTGCGGGAGCACTACCAATGCTGGTTCTTCAACTACCCCACGGGGGTGTCCTGGGTGGTGACGGCGGAATCCTACCGCCGCGCGCTGGCGGAGCTGCGCCGCAAGGTCGACCCGCAGCGGCGCAACCCCCACTGGAGAAAAATGGTGCTGCTGGGGCACAGCATGGGCGGGCTCATCACGCAGTACTCGCAGTGCGAACAGCCCTGGCTGATGCTGCGCCACAGCGGCAGCTTCGACCAAGAAAAACTCGAGCCGCTTATGAGCGCGCGCTACATCGACCGCCCGCTGCCTGTGGCCGCTGCCGAACCCTTCCGCGCGAACTTCTACTTCCGCCCCGTCGACGCGGGCATGGTCGTCTACCTCGCCACGCCCCACCGCGGCGCCCCGCTGGCGACCTACCGCATCAGCGAGCTCCTGACGAGGCTCGTGCAGCTGCCGCAAAATCTGGCGGAGGAGGCGCTGCGCCTCGTGACCCTGCAGGACGGCATGCTGCTCATGGAGCCGCGGCGGCTCACCGACTGGTTCACCAGCGTCAGCCAGCTCTCGCCCGAGAGCTACTCCATCCGCGGGCTGCAGGGGCTCGCCGTGCGGCGGGCGCCCACGCACTCCGTCATCGGCAATCAGGGCTCGGATGCCCCGCTGCCCGAGACCTCGGACGGCATTGTGCCCTACTGGTCCAGCCACCTGCCCATCGGCAGCGAATACATCGTCCCCTGCGGGCACTCCGTTCAGGAGGACCCGGCCACCGCCCGCACCCTCACGGAAATCCTGCGCGGCTACGCCGAGCCTACATCAGCTGCGCCAGCAGGGCACGCTCGGCTTCGCTGAAGGGGGCGGCAGCACCATCCCCGCGCCGGCGGCGCGCCGCCACCACCTGCACCACCGCCACGGGACCGGACTCGCCCGAGAGCTCAAAGCGCCAGTGCAGCGAGCTGTTGCCCAGGCGCGTGAGGCGCGCGCGCACCTCCACCCGCTCGAAGAAATGCAGCGGCGCGCTGTAGTCCACCTCCGCATGCACGCGGGGGTAGGCGTGGCCGTCGCGCGTGACCACCAGCCCCAGCGAGGCCAGCGCATGCGTCTCGGCCTCCTCGGCATAGTGAAAATAATTCGCAAAATAGACAATGCCCTCGGCATCCGTCTCGTGCATCGCCACGCGGGTGGTGTAGGTAAAGGCAGCCATCGGAAGCATCAGTGGAAGAAGGAACGGCGCCAGCCCGTGCCCATGCGGCGGCGCTCGGCATCATACACGGCATTCCAGCCCGCATCCTGAACCTCGGACACGTTGATGCGCTCGCCCGAGGCATCCGTGCGGATGTAGAGCAGCGCCATGTGTCCGTAGCGGTCGCGCAGGGTCAGGAAGCGCTCGCGGCTCTCGAAGGCGTTGTCCACGCTAGGGATGCTGATGTCGCTTGCGTCGCGCAGCTGCGCGCGGTAGTCCTCGGGCAGCTCATCCAGCCCCAGCCAGGCCTCCGCCTCCGCGCGCGTCATGCCGGCAAAGCACTCCGTGTCCGAGATGTGCTCCATGACGCGCAGCGCCGCATGCACCGCCGCGCGCGTGGGGCGCGGGCGCCCGGCGGCGTCGCGCTCAAAGCACTTCATCACCCGCAGGTCGCGCGCCAGCGCCTCCTGCGCCGTCGGCTGCGGGTAGCAGAGCAGCCAAAGAACGACCGTCGCCACCGCCGCTGCATCCAGGGCAAAGCGCCCCCGGTGGCGCCACACCAGCGAGCGCCACACACGCCCGAAGCGCTCCACCAGCGATGCGTCCGCATCCCCGAAGAGGAACTTCGGCTGCGGGCGCAGGGGAGCCGCCGCAATCTGCTGCACCGTGCGCGCCTTGGCGGGGTCGAGCACGGCGGCGTCCTCGCCCGCCGGCTGCGGCTCCGGCTCAGGGAAGAGAAAGACCAGCAGCAGCCGCAGCAGATAGCCCCCGAAGAGCACGATGGCCATGTAGCCCAGCCCGCCCGGCAGCATGGCGCCTTGGAAAGGCAGCGAGGGGCTCACCCACTCCGGCTGCAGCGCCCGCAGCACCGGGCAGGCCAGCAGCGCCGCCAGCCACAGCCCGCCCACCGCCGCAAACCAGCAGCGGAAAAAGCGCCCGCTCAGCGCCGCCGTCAGCACGGAAACCACCAGCGGCAGCACCCACACATAGCCCCGCAGCGCGTAGAAAGACCAGTCACCCAAATACTCCTTGGCCGGGTCGGGCGGCACCACCGAATCCGGGTAGGCCAGACAGACCAGCAGCGCCGCCGCGGCAGCGACCGTCAGCAGCCCCGCCACCGTCGCACGCAGAACAGACAGCACCTTCATCATCACCGCATCCTCCCCCGGTTCAGGCCGCCGCACCCGGCATCAGCTTCTTCACATCCTCACCGATAAGCCCGCGGCTGCAGGCCACCGCCAGCAGCGCCTCCTCCACATCCGGCGGCGGCAGCAGGCAGCGGTGCGGCAAATCCGCCGTCAGCAGCTCCAGCGCGCAGGCATTGTGCAGCGCCATGGTCGTCTCGATAAAGCGCATGCCCGTGGGCTCCTCCAGCACGAAGTTCAGCGGGCGCTTGTGGTTGAGCACGCGCTCCGTGGGGATGTCGGGACCGAACTCGTCCTCCACCCCCAGGTTGGCCAGCAGCACCTTGGAGTTCGTGATGTCGGCCGCATGCAGCTTGCGGCGCAGCGCCCCGATGTGCCCCGTGACCGTCACGGTGCACCAGGAGTGCAGAATCGCCGCGTTGAGCGCCTCCGTGTCATTCGCATCCACAAAGGACGCATCGCCCGGCAGCTCGCCGCTCTTGTCGACCACATCGGCCACCACCACCTTCATCCCGTGCTGCCGCGCGTAGTAGGCCACCCCCTGACCCACCTTGCCGTAGCCGATGATCAACAGGGGGCGATTCGCCCAATCGGCATAGCCCAGCTGCCGAAGCGCGCGGAAAAAACCCTCGCCCGTCCCCAAAATGGTCTCGATGCGCTTGATGCGCCCGCCGTCCGCCACAAAGACGGGGTACTTGGCGTGCTCGTAGCGCTCCACCCCGCTGCGCGTCAGCTCGCAGGCGCCCAGCACGGGACGCAGGCGGCGGAACTGCCCGGCGCAGTCCAGAATAATGTCAAACGCAGTATCATCGCGCCGCGCGTAGCGGATGCCGAAGTCCCCCGCGCGGCGCAAGATGGCGGGGTCATGCGGCAGCGCCGTCCGCGCCGGGACATACAGCTCGGCACCGCCCGCCAAGAGCGCCATGTGCTTAGCCAAGGTGTTGCGGTAGAGCGGCGTAGCATCCAAAATCCGCAGCCCCTCCAGCGGGCGGGTCTGCGACCACTGCTCCGCCTGCGCCAAGAGGGTCGGCATCTCGGCCTCCGTATAAAATTCCCCCAGATAGCGGCGCAACTGTTCGGCATGCTCGTTCATATCCGAAAGTCAGTCTAGTCCAAGCCTCCCGAAATGCAAGCAAAAAGGCTGCCCGATCCGCCGCCGTTCACTTGTGTCCCGAAGATGTATGGCAGAGGTCGAAAAATAACCCGGAATAAGACGGAGGTTTTGGTAAGCTGTTGATTGAGAGCTCCCAGCGCGTCTGAATCCGTGCATTCTTGCCAAGCGCTCCTCCTTGAATTCGGCGCTGTAACGCCCTCTCCTATGTATCTTTTCGTTTTGCGTACTTCGCGTGTCGGATGATTACACAAACGCCAGCTGTGGTACACAAGTAAAAGGAGCTTAAACCAGCGTCTTCAATTTCGTCACCATGATGCGGAAAGCACCTTTTTTGTGTTTTCCGCCTCTCACGTTTAATTTTGCGATGTGAACCGCCGCCGCGCGGCGAGGATTATGCTTGAAAAACAGGCAGATATGGTGTAAGTTGCGCCTGTGGGACGGGCAGACAGCCGCCCTCCCCACCGTATACGACCATGAACACACGCATGTTGCTTCTGATGGCGACAGCTGTTGCAGGCGCTGCCTCCGCTGCCGATGCCCCCCGCGATTGGACCCACGCCGTGCAGGATGCCCTGACGGTGTACAAGAGCGACACGGGCGTGCTGCGCAAGGTGAAGCTCGCGTGGATGGAGCAGTTCCAGATGGCCGTGGTGCAGCCCAACGGCAGCAACGGTCTGCACCTGCGCGATGGGGCAAGCCCCTACAATTTCGAGTTCCGCCGCTCGTGGGTGGGGGTGAATGTCGACTTCTCCACCGGCACCACCTTCCACACCTGGGGGCGCATCGGCGGTCTGCCCTACCGCGAGCGCTACAGCGGCGGCCGCACGATCAAGACCTACAGCTATGCCGACCTCTTCGACCTCTGGGTGCAGCAGCAGATTCCCTCGGTAAAGGGACTCAGCGTCAAGGCAGGCAAGATTAAGCCGCTGTTCACGACGGACTACTCCACGCCCTCGTCGCAGATTCCCTGCCTGGAGCGCTCGCTGCTCAGCAATCAGTATGCGCTGGATTCCAACTGGGGTGTGGATGTGACCTACGCGCCGAACAAGCAGGACAAATTCTACCTGCAACTCTTTGCCAATGACCGCGCTTCAGCCTCCAAGAGCATGACGCACCGCGATGTTTACCGCGACGGGCGCGGGCTGAAGGGCGAGTTCGGCTGGGAGGACAAGTTCTACGCCATCGCGGGCGCTTCGCACAAGTACGCCGTGACGGAGCGCGGCTACCAACAGCTCTCCGCGCAGTACATGCACGACTTCGACAACAGCTACGACCACGGCACGGCACGCGGTGCCAACTACTACGGCGCGAACGTGAAGGATGCCCTCTCGCTCGGGCACGAGTGGAAGCAGGACCGCCTGCGCGTCATCAGCAATGTGGTCGCTTCCTTCGAGATGGCGCGCTCGGCCTCGGGCTACAGCAACAACAACCTGGGCTGGGAGCTCGAGCCCATTTACACCATCTGCCCGCACGCCGATTTGGTGCTGCGCTACGTGGGGATGACGGGTCGCCGCGCCTGCAAGTTGGGCGCCGACCGCTACATCACCCGCCAGTGCGATGAGGCGACTTGGGTCGACAGTGCGCACAGTTTTTACGTGGGTCTCGATCTCTACGCCTCTGCCGTGAACAAGAACGCCCTCAAGTGGATGTTCGGCGCGGAGTACACCACCGCCCGCCTCGGCGGCAGCGATTGCTACAACGGCTGGGAATACAGCAGCGCCATCCGCTGGAACTTCTGAGCCAACCGCCTTCCCCACCGCCCGAGCATCGCCGCTCGGGCGTTTTTTGTCCGGCGGTTTTTGGTTTGTTCGGCTGCGGGCTCAGTCTCCCCGGTCGGCGCGGGGGTGCGCCTCGCGGTAGACCTGCATGAGCCGCGCCTTGGTCACGTGCGTGTAGATCTGCGTGGTGGAGAGCGAAGCGTGCCCCAGCAGCTCCTGCACGGCGCGCAGGTCGGCGCCCGCGTCGAGCAGGTGCGTGGCGAAGGTGTGGCGCAGTTTGTGCGGCGAGATGTGGAAGGGAATCTCGCTGCAACGCAGGTACTTGTCCAGCATGAGCTGCACGCTGCGCCCCGTCATGCGCCGCCCCAAGCGGCTGATGAAGAGCGGGCCGCTCTCGCCCAGCCCGGCCATCCGGCGGTAGGTCGCCACCGCCTCGCGCGCGTACTCGCCCACGGGCACGAGCCGCACCTTGCGCCCCTTGCCCAGCACGCGCAGGCAGCCGTCGCCGCTGCGCAGCGCATCCGCATCCAGCCCCACCAGCTCGCTCAGGCGCATGCCGCAGGCGTAGAACAGCTCCAGAATGGCCGCATCGCGGTAGGGCAGCCAGTCGGGGCTCTTCTTGTCGGGCGGCAGCTGTAGGGGCAGCGCCAGCAGCGCCTCCATCTGCCGCAGGCTCAGGTGCACGGGCAGGCTCTGCGCCGCCTTGGGCAGCCGCAGCCCCGCCAGCGGGTTGACCGCCAAGCCCTCGCGGCGCATGAGGTAGCTGTAGAAGGAGCGCAGGGCGGCGAAGCGCAGGCGGATCGTGGCGGGTTTGAGCTGCTGCTCGGTCGACTCGCAGAGCCAGGCGCGGAAGTCCTCCGCGCTGCACTCGCTCCAGGCGCGCTGCGCGGGTTGCAGCCAACGGCGGAACTGCGCCAGCGCACGAGCATAGGCCTCCACCGTGCGCGGTGAGGCGCCGCGCTCGGTCTCCTGGTACTCCAAGAAGCGGAGCACCAACGCCGTCTCCGGGTCAACTTCGGGCACGGCGCCATCATAGCACGGCGGCGCGGCGAAAAAAAGGCTTTTCTCTGCTGTCAGACGGGTGTACAATGGGCGGCGTGAGGCGTTGTTCCCTGCTCCTGCTGCCTTTGGCGCTCTGCCTGCTTGCCGGATGCGGCAAGTCGGAGAAGGAGCGCGCCGCCCGCGCCGAGCAGTTCACCACCTCCACCAAACCCGCGCCCAACCCGCAGCGCGAGGAACTCGAGACACTGATCCGCCAGGACACGGCGGCGCCTACGACCCTCCACGGCGCACCCAAGTTCGAGCTCTACAGCGAATACAAGGGCGAGGACATCCGCCAGGTGACGGGGGTTTCCGGGCGCAGCCTCCTGCTGTGCTTCACAGCGCCCTGGTGCCCGCACTGCACGAAGATGCGCCGCTCGCTCCGGCGGCTGGCCGAGGCGGAGCAGAGCCGGGTGCAGGTGGTGGAGGTCAACGCCGATGCCTACCCCGCACTGGCCGAGCAATTTTCCGTCACCAAGGTACCCACCACCGTTTTCTACACCGAGGGGGTGCGGCTGCGCAGCATCGTGGGCTCCTACACCTCCGACAGCCTGCGCAAGTTTTTGCACAACCTGCTCTCGCGCGCCGAGGATCCTTCCTAAACACATCCCGATAACCACCATGCGATTTCTCACCGGACTTCAGCCGAGCGGCCAACTCCACATCGGCAACTATTTCGGAGCCATTCAACCCGCCGTTCAGTTGCAGGAGCAGGGCGAGGGCTTTTACTTCATCGCCAACTACCACGCCATGACGACGATGGAGAGCGCCGCCAAGCTGCGCGAGAACACCCGCGGGCTGGCGGTGGATTTCCTCGCCTGCGGGCTCGACCCCGCAAAATCGGTCTTTTTTGCCCAGAGCGCCGTGCCGGAGGTCAATGAGCTGGCTTGGATTCTCTCCACGGTCTGCCCCATGGGACTCTTGGAGCGCTGCCACAGCTACAAGGAAAAGATGGCCAAGGGTTTTGCCGCCTCGCACGCGCTCTTTGCCTACCCCGCGCTCATGGCGGCCGACATCCTGCTCTACAACAGCGATGCCGTGCCCGTGGGCAAGGACCAGAAGCAGCATCTGGAGGTCACGCGCGATTTGGCCGGCAAGATGAACGACACCTTCGGCGAGCAGCTCTTCAAGCTGCCCGAGCCCATCATCAGCGAGGTGACCGCCGTTGTCCCCGGGCTCGACGGGCAGAAGATGAGCAAGAGCTACGGCAACACCCTGCCCATCTTCGGCGAGGAAAAGGCACTGCGCAAGCTCATCAACAAGAAGGTGGTGACGGATGCCACCCCGCTGGAAGAGCCCAAGCCCACCGAGGGCTCCATCATTCTGGCGCTCTACAAGCTCTTTGCGAGCCCCGAGCAGTATGCGGACATGGTGGCGCGCCACCAAGCCGGCGGCGTGGGCTACGGGCAGTTCAAGAAGGAGCTCTTCGAGGCCTACTGGGAGTTCTTCCGTCCCGCCCGCGAGCGCCGCGCCTACATTCTCGCCCACCCCGAGTATGTGGACGAGGTGCTGACGCAGGGAGCCGCCCGCGCCCGCGAGGAGGCAGCCGCCACCCTGAGCCGCGTCCGCAAGGCCGTGGGTCTGGAGTGGCTGTGAGGCACCGAGGCATCCGCTAAGAGCGAGCCCCCCGAGCCAAGCCCCCCCACGCACGCGTCCGCCCTCAACACCAAACGCGCATGCCCGAAACAGGCATGCGCGTTTGGTCTTGCTGAGAAAAGAGGGAGAGAATTACGCCTCGGTGGGTTGAGCCACTTTCTTGGCAAGCTGCACGGGAGCCGTGCTCTTGCTGTTCTTGGCGATTTCCTTTTGGCGCTTGAGGTAAGCGCGGCGGCGGCGACGTTTCGTCTCCTGACGGTGTTGTTGACCCATATCGGTTCGGTTTGGTTTGTAGAGCGGCGCGACAGAGCCGCCCGAGGTTGATAAGCGCGTTATAAATAGCCTTTTCCGTATGGCTTGGCAAGGCAAAAATGCGTTCACCCCGCGAAAAACGAAAGCGGGCGGACGCAAGCGCCCACCCGTCTCCGAAAAATTCCTGAACAGGCTTCGTTTAGGCCTCAGCGGGGGTCACGGCGGAAGCCGGGATTTCCTCCTTGTTGGTGAAGTGCCACTTCACCTTGTTGCGCTTGCTGGCGGAACGAGCCTTGCGCTTCTTCTCATCCATGGGGCTCTCGAAGTTGCGGCGACGGCGCATCTCCTCCAGAATGCCCTCGGTGTCCAACTTCGTCTTGAGGCGCTTGAGGGCGCGATCGATCGGTTCTCCTTTACGTACAGTGACGGAACGCATCATATCGTTGTGTTTGTGGTTAAAAGTTCAGGAACGGACGGCAAGAATACCCGCGTTGCCCCAACCTGTCAAGTTTTTTGTCTGTGAATCACGCAAAAAAAGCGCCTGCGGAAGCTCAAAAGCGGCAATCGAAGCCCAGCGAAACATACAGCCCGGGGTGATAGTGGTGATTCTCCAGCGGCTCATCGAGCGCGCGGGGACGCACGCGCTGCAGCGAGGTCGTGAGGGTCGAGCCCACATCCGCAAAGAAAAAGCTCGTGGTGTGCTCGTTGCGGGAGAACTCGCGCTCCACGCGCGCGCCCGCCACCAGCGAGCGCAGGCGCAGCAGCGTGGTGCCCTCCTGCTCGTGCATCGCCCATGTGCCGAACACGCCGCCGACAAACAGCCCGGCCGCCCAGCCGCCGCCCAGCTCGCGCATGCCGCGCAGGGCGCAGTCCGTCAGGCTGATGCGCCAGTCCGGCGTCGGTTTCCAGACAAAGGTGACGTAGGGGGTCACATAGCTGTCAATGGTATGCGAATCGTAGGACAGACCCACCGAGCAGGTGAAGGTCTCGCTCCGGCACAAGCGGTAGTCCACGGCGCTGACCGGCACAAAGCTGTGCCCGCTACCCGCGCCGTCCGTCGCCACCGTGGGGAAGAAGCAAAAGGCCACGTGCCGCCCCTGCGCCAAGGGACAGACCACCCCCAGCGGGAGGGTCAGCGTGAACAAGTCCTCATGCTCCGGGCGCACCTGCCCCGTTGCCTTTAAATGCGTCCAATCCAGCCCCAGGCTCGCGTTGAACATCCAGCCCTCGCCCCCGCTGTGGAAGGGATCCGCCAGCGGCACCTGCACGTTGACGCGCTCCCACTGCAAAGTCGAGCCCCCGTGGCGCTCCCCCATGGCATTGGTGCCCGAGACACGCGCCGCATAGGGCAGCAAGCCCGTGTCCGGCAAGCGGTACTGCCACGCCGCCCCCGCCGGCAGCGCCGCCAGAGCCAGTCCGAGGAGGATGCTATTAGTTTTCACGCGCGATATATTATCATCTCTTAACTAAATAGCAAGTCCTATTTGGTATTTTTTCTTACTTGCGCCGACGGCCGCCCCGCGCTACACTGCGGCATGCTCCGCACGCTGCTGCTGCTCCTGTTCGCCCTCGCCCTGCTGCCCGCTGCGGCGGCACCGCAGCTCAAGGCGCGCCACCACAGCAGCGCCCGCGCGCCCCTGCCCTGGCGCCACGCGTTGCAGCAGGCGATGGTCGAGCTCCAGCGCCACGGCGCCGGCGGCTACAGCACCGATGATACCGCCAAGCAGGCGCTCAAGGATGCTTTCCGCTGGGATGCGGCTCAGCGCCGCCCGCGCTTCGATGCCCGCACGGCGCGCCCCTCTTTCTGCTCAGCCGCCGTCTACGCCGCCGTGCTCAGCGCCCTGCTGCGCTGGGAGGAGAGCCGGGGGCAGCGCCTCATCTCCCCCGAGGCCTGGCAAGCGCTGCTGCCGCAGCTCGTGCCCGACGGGGTGGGTGCCTGGGGCTATGCCAACGCCAACGGTCCCGGCTACGCCCTGCTCATCGCCCGACTGGGAGCGGGCATCAGCTTTACGGACTGGGCGCAAGCCCGCCCCGGCGATGTGGCCAAGCTGTGGTGGAACGATGCCATCGGCGCCGGGGAGCGCGGGCACCTCGTCGTACTCGTGCAGGACGAGGGGGAGTATTTCCGCTTCTGGTCGTCCAACATGGCGCGCGACGGGCTGGCCGCCGGCTACGGCATCCGCCGCCTGCCCAAGAGCGCCGTGCGCCGCGTCCTCTTCACCCGCATCACCCAACCCGCCGCCTTCAACAACGCCGCCCGCCTGCCGGATGAGCCCTGGCTCACGGAGCTCATGGGCAGCGACACGGACTGGCCCACCTGCCGCGCACTGCTTCGCCTGCAAACCCGCAGCGCCCCCGCGCCCGAAGCCCGTCGGGACTGAAACGCGCGCCTAGGCGGAGGCTGTTTCTCCGTCCTCCCTGTCAGCAGTCTCCCTCCGGTTCGGTTAGATGGCACTCACATCCTCACTCCCCAAAATGATAGGTGTTGCCCTGTTCATGAACAGCGCTTTTCAAAATAAGGAGTTACAGTTTCCCAGGCAAGCGTATCAGGATGCAATCGTTCAATCAATGTCCATATGGATTGCTCGACACGGAAACAGACCCCAGCCCCTGTTGCACACGCGCTTTGCGCTTGCCGCGCGGGCGCGGCGGTGCTACAGTGCGGGCATGGACTTGTCGGCTTTTCGCGAAGAATACCTCAAGGATACCCTGCACCGCGCAGACATGGCCGCTACGCCTGCCGAACAGTTTGACCGCTGGTTTCAGCAGGCGCTGCGCGCGGGCATCCCCGAGCCCAACGCCATGAGCATCGCCACCGCGACCCCGCAGGGCGCGCCCTCGCTGCGCACCGTGCTGCTCAAGTACTACGATGCGCGTGGCTATGTCTTCTTCACCAACTACACCAGCCGCAAGGCGCGCGAAATCGAGGCGAACCCCGAGGTGTGCATGCTGCTGCCCTGGGTCACGCTGGAGCGGCAGATCATCGTCTGCGGGCGCGCCGAGAAAATCTCGCGCGCCGAGACGCTCAAATATTTCCTCTCGCGCCCGCGCGAGAGCCAGCTGGGCGCCTGGGTCTCGCACCAAAGCCAGGTCATCTCCACCCGCAAGCTGCTCATGATGAAGCTGCAGGAGCTGCGCCACAAGTTCGCGGAGGGACAGGTGCCGCTGCCGGACTTCTGGGGCGGCTACCGCATTGTCCCCCACCACACCGAGTTTTGGCAGGGCGGCCCCGGGCGCGTCCACGACCGCTTCCTGTACAGCCTGCAGGCGGACGGCAGCTGGAACCTCGAACGCCTGCAACCCTGATACCCCCTTTTACCACCAAACCGCTATGATTCACACCCTGCGCTATCAACCCATTCCCGCCGCGTTCTACAAGGGGCGGCGCGATGTTCTGGCCTCCCGCCTGCCGGAGGGCAGTCTCGTCATCATCCACGCCAACGACATCTACCCCACCAACGCCGACGGCACCCTGCCGCACCACCAGAACGCCGACCTCTTCTACCTGACCGGCATTGACCAGGAGGAGACCACGCTGCTCATGCGCGTGGGGGCGAACGGCGCGCACGAGGACATCCTGCTGCTGCGCGAGACCAACGAACGCATTGTCATCTGGGAGGGCGCGCGCCTCAGCCAAGCTGTGGCCACACAGCTCTCGGGCATTGAGGATGTGCGCTGGAACGACGGCTACAACGCCCTGCTGGCCGAGCTGGTGCCTGCCGCCCGCGAGCTGTGGGTGGAGGTAGACAACCACCCGCGCCGCTACACCTATGTGCAGACGCGCAACGAGCGCCTGAACGCCGCGCTCAAGGCCGCCTACCCCGATGTCACCCTCCGCAGTCTCTACCCGATTCTCTCGGAGATGCGCTTGGTCAAGCAGCCCGAGGAGATTACCCAGCTGCGCGAGGCCTGCCGCATCACCGGCGCGGGCTTCACCGAGCTGCTGCCGCACATCCGCCCCGGCATGGGCGAGTGGGAAATCGAGGCCGGGCTGAGCGCCAACTACATCAAGCGGCGCGCCCGCAAATTCTCCTTCCAGCCCATCATCGCCAGCGGGGCGGACACCTGTGTGCTGCACTACATCAGCAACCACAAGGAGGTCGCGCCCGGCTCGCTCATCCTCTGCGACATCGGCGCCGAATACGGTGGCTACGCGGGTGACATGACCCGCACCATCCCCGCCGACGGGCATTTCACGCCCCGCCAGAAGGCGGTGTACAACGCCGTGCTCGCCGCGCACCGCTACGCTGCGTCCATCATGCGTCCGGGGCTGCTCAAGAGTGAGTACGAGCGCCTGATCCGCGTCTTTATGGCGGGGCAGCTGGTGAAGCTGGGGCTGCTGACGCAGGAGCAGGTGGATGCCGAGGGGCAGAACCCCCTCTGCGTGCGCCGCTACTACATGCACGGCACCTCGCACCCGCTGGGCATCGATGTGCACGATGTCGGCCCCGCCGACCCGACCTTTGCGCCGGGTCAGGTGTGGACCATCGAGCCGGGCATCTACATTGCCGAGGAGGGCATCGGCGTGCGCATCGAGACCGATGTGCTCATCCTCGAGGACGGGGTGGAGGATCTCATCCCCAATGCCCCCCTCGAAGCGGCCGACATCGAGGCCGCCATGGCGGCTCGCGCCTGAGCCCTCCCATCTCTCCCCTGCCCCGTCCGTCCCTGCGGACGGGGCATTGTTGACTTTCCCGCTCGCGCGCAGACGACCGGCGACAACACGGGCGGGCGGGCGCAAAAAGCATGTTCGCTGTTTTCCTCTTATCGCGGACGCCATGACACGCGGGCTGTTTTTCATGCTTGCAAGCAGGCGCAAATCCACTACAATGGGCGCGTAACGCTGCGGCGCCGGGCTGCGGCGGCACTCCTGCACGCACACTATGAACGTTCTCGAATTCATCCGCCGCAACTCTCTGCTGGTTCTCATTGTCATCGCCGCCGTCGGGCTGGGCTTGGTCATGATGGACTACAGCGGCAAGGGCAGCTACTTCTCGCGCGACTTTTATATTCAGGTCAACGGCACCTCCTATTCCTACCCCGAGGCCACGGCCTTGGGCGAAAACGGGCAGCAGTACCTGCACTCGCTCTACTCCGCCACCACGGGGCGGCTGCGCACGCAGTTCGACAAAAACGAGGACGATGCCCTCAGCGAGGATGAGGCCGCCGCCATGGATGCCTGGATTGCCTCGCACCCCGAAACGCGGCGCTTCCTCGGTCTGCTGAGCCACATGCTCCGTGTGTGGAGCTACGGCTACGCCGATGATGCCGCCGTCAACACCGCCGTCAACCGCGCCGTGCTGCACGAGGAATCCGCCGCGCTGGGCATCGCCCCCACCAAGGAGCAGATTGACCTCTACCTGCGCCGCATGCCCGCCTTTATCGCGTCCGACGGCAGCTTTGACCAGGCGCTCTACCGCCGCCTGACGGGCTATGTGAACGGCGTGAGCAACAACGCGCAGGAGGCCGCGTTCCGCAGCGTGATTGCCGACATGATGGTGACGGAGGCTCTGGAGCAGCTGCTGACGGACGGGCTGCATTTCCAGACGCAGAGCATCTCGGACCTGGTGGACATGCTCACCCAGCGCCTCAGCGGCAAGACGGCTTGGCTGCCCGCCGAGGCGGCTCCCGCTCCCGCCGCCCCCACGGAGGAGGAGCTGCGCGCCTGGTGGGAGGAGCACAAGGACAACTACCGTACGGCCGAGCGCCGCATTGTCTCCGTCTACACCCTCTGCCCGGGCGAGGGCTCGAACATCGAGTCGCTCATGAGCACGGCCGACAACATCATGCAGGACCTCTCGCAGGCCAACGGCAAGGGCTTTGACCGCCTGCTGGCCGCTGCTGCCGAGAACCCGGAGAATGAGCCTTTCACCTACCTGACGCCCGAGAGCAGCTCGCACGTCACCCTGCCGCTCAGCACCCGCGCCGCCGCTCCCGAGGCGCTGCAAACGCAGGTGGAGCACAACGGGCAGACCACCACGCTGGGCGACATCGCTTTCAAGGAGGTGGAGAGCGCCCCGAGCGTCGAGGCCTATCAGGCCGCAGAGCAGGCAGGCACGGTCGACGATTTGGCCGGTATCACGCAGGTGCGCGGCTACTTCCCCACCAAGGACGGCAAGCTGGTATTCCTGCGCGTCGAGGCCATCGAGGCGCCCACGGTGCTGCCCTTTGAGGAGGCGCGCGAGGCCGCGCTGGCCGACCTGAACCGCGAGCGCGCAGGTCGCGCGCTGGAGCTGGCCGCGCAGGAACTCTTCGGCAAGATGGAGGCTGCCCTGCCCGAGGGCGGTGTGGAGGCCGCCATGAATCTAGCCGCAGCGGCAGGCGCCAAGGTGACGGACTTCGGACCCGCCGGGCTCAGCGATGCGTCCGAGCTGCCCGAAGGCACCGACCCCCAGGCGCTGCTGAGCGTGCCTAGCGGCAAGCTGGCGCCCCTTGTTCTCAAGGATTCGGGAGCCCGCATCACTGCCGTGACGGGGCGCACGGTGGTCGATTCTGCCGAGTACAACGCCGCCAAGGTGTTTAATCTCATTCCCATGCAGAACGCGCAGCTGGCCGAGATGACCCTGCAACAGTGGCTGCACGATGCCTACCTGCGCTACAAGGTGCAGCTTTCGGAGCACATCAAGCTCAACCGTTGATTTCCCCACTTCCACGGGCGCCGGTTCCCCGGCGCCCGTTTTGTTCCCTACCCCCGCCATGCCCCTGCCCCCCCAGACCAAGTACATTGTCGGCAACGAAGCCTGCGAGCGCTTCAGTTTTTACGGAATGCGCAGCATCCTGACGCTCTACATGACCAATCTGCTGCTCATGAGCGAGAGCGAGGCCGTCGCGGTGGCGCACCTCTTCAACGCCGCCATCTACGTCCTACCCCTACTGGGGGCGTGGATTGCCGACCGCTTTCTGGGGCGCTACAAGACCATCCTCTACATCTCGCTCTTCTACTGCCTCGGGCACGGCGTGCTCGCCACCGCCGACTGGGCGGGCGATTTGGAGACGCGCAAGAGCATCCTCTTCATCGGCCTGTTTATCATCGCGCTGGGCGCGGGCGGCATCAAACCCTGCGTCTCCGCCTTTGTCGGCGATCAGGTGGCGCAGGAGGGCGACAGCCGCACCATGACGCGCGTGTACGCCGCGTTCTACTGGGCCATCAACCTCGGCAGCTTCTTCTCCTTCCTCGTCATCCCTTGGGTGCGACAGAGCTGGGGCTACAGCTGGGCGTTCGGCATCCCGGGGCTCTTCATGGCGCTGGCGACGCTGGTCTTTTGGTGCGGGCGGCGCCACTACCGCCACCGCGCGCCCGCGCAGCCGGACTTTGCGCGCATCCTCTGCTGCCGCCTGCTGCGCGGCACGCGCGACGCGCGCGCGCGCTTCGGCGAGGCGGCTCTGGAGCGCGCGGATGCCACCGCCCTGCGTATCGCCGCATTCATCGTCATCGCTCCCCTGGTGGTGGGAGCCCTGCGTTGCAGCCAACAGGGGGCTGAGCGGCTGGCGAGCCTCCTCGGTGCGAGTGCCGTCGGGGCCTCGCTCTGCGGGCTGATCACCCTCCTGCTCTGCCTGGCTGCCATCACCGCCGCCGGGCTGCGGCTGGCAGCCGCCCTGCACACGGGCGGGCTGGCGGGGCTGCTGGGCACCCGCCTTTTCGCAGGACACGCCGCCTGCGCCGCACGTTTCTCCCCCGAGCAGCGACGCGCCGCGCGCAATCTCCTGCGCGTGCTCACGGTCTTTGCGATGATTATTCCTTTCTGGAGCCTCTATGACCAGACCATGAGCAGCTGGGTGATTCAGGGCGAGCAGATGCGCCCCCTCGTGCTCGGCGCCACGGGACTGCGCTTCGGCGCCGAGGAGATGCAGAGCTTCAACCCCTTGCTGGTCATGCTGCTGGTGCCCGCCGTCACCCTGCTGCTCTACCCCCGCATGGGCAGCTGGAGCCGCCCCCTGCGGCGCATGGGCTCGGGCATTGTGCTGGCGGGGATCTCCTACGGCGCGGTCGCTTGGCTGCAAGTACGGCTCGATGGCGGAGAGCAGCTTTCCATCCTGTGGCAGATGCTGCCCTACTTCATGCTCACCTGCGCAGAAATCCTCGTGAGCACCACGGGCTTGGAATACGCCTACACCGCTGCGGGCAAGGACATGAAGAGCCTTGTGTCAGGCTTCTGGTTCCTCACCAGCACGCTGGGCAACTGCCTCGTCATCTACCTCACCTCGCTGGTGAGCCACCCGGCCGCCACGAGCACCTTCCTGCTCTACGGAGGGCTGGCCGTGGGCATCGGTCTGCTCTTCCTGTGGGTCACCGGGCGCCCCGGTTTCGCCGCTGAGAACGAATAAGTTCATTCCTGCCCAAGGGCGGGCAGGAATGACGGGGGCTCCCGAATTCTTGCATAAACGGCAATGGATACGGTATACCATCGTCATGCAGCCGCACCGCAGGCTCGAGCGAGCCTCGTCCGCACGCAGCTGACAACAACGCCCCAAACAACCGCACGACACATTAAATATAACTCATTATCAAAAGATTTCAGCTTTCTTAACCTGTTATCTTGATTTTTCGGTTGCCAAAGCATCCCAAACACTGTAGAATCACACCCATGGAAACAAAGGTTATCACGTTCCGTTGCC
>JBJEVK010000096.1:0-2500 GCA_051884295.1 Akkermansia sp. | reverse complement strand
AATACTGCAGCTGTTCGCGAAGTAAGGCTGCGTGGTTTTTGTGCAGCTGGCGTTCTACTGTACTGGTACTGATTCGATATTTCATTCCTATAGCTTTGTTGCTTACTCCATTGGCGCACTCTCGAGAAAGCATGTCGTTGAGCCTGGCATTGCGGCGTTGCCATTTGCCTATGCGGTCGCATGATTGCGTAAAGCTCTTTCCACAACATCGGCATTGATATCGTTTCATTTTTATCCTTAGTCTTTTCCTCTCTCCATCTCGTCCTATGGCACTGGCGTTTCGATGGTAGTATCCATGCGCGTAGAGCTTGCCGCTGCCGCAATGCGGACATACCGGTAATTCTATCTCATCACACGTGGCATATGCAAATTTGCCCTGACTATCCACGCCCTCTCCTGTAATCTTTAAGTACTTCAAGAACACAACACTGGGCATGGTAGGAGTTTTCTCCTCCATGCTCAATGTTTTTCTGCTCTTTCTTAATAGTTTTCTCCTTTGTCTTTTCTTCCTCGCGGGGCTCATTCCACAATGATTGCAGAAGAGCCCATCACACCCGCCCCGGAAGTAAACGCTCGTTTGAAACGTGATGGCAACGGAAATGACAACCAAGCGCCCGACGACTCCGAGAGGGCGCGAGCGCAGCGAGCGACAAGAGCGGGTGGGTCGAGCCGTCAGCACCGCGGCGGGCATTTGGGGCGCAGCGCGGGGCTGTGCCAAAAAGCTTCGGCAGCGGCAGCCGTAATACCCCTCATGCTCAGGTAGCGCGTGCGCAGCTGCGCCGCCGAGCGATGCCCCATCTCCTCCTGCAAGGCTGCGTAGTCGTGGTAGCGCTTCACGTGGTAGCTCGCAAAGCTGTGCCGCAGCGCGTCCTGCTGCCAGGGTTGCAGCCCCGCCGCCGCGCGCAGTGCCCGCCAGCGCCGCACCCAGTTGGGCGGGCGCAACAGGGACGACTCTTCGGGAGCACCGACGCCCTCCTCCCGTGCCCATTGCTGCGCAGCACGCAGCCACGCCGCCAGCACCGGCCGCAGCGGAATGTGGCGGCAGCCCCCCGTCTTGCTGTGCCGCGCACGCAGCACCAGCACCCGCTCCTCCCAATCCACATCCTGCCAGCGCAGCCGCTCCGCCTCTGCCGGGCGCACCCCGCCCCAGAGCATCACCGCCACCATCGCGCTGCACGCGCGGTGTTCGCGCTGCTGCATCACCCACAACAAGCGCTTGATTTGCTCGAGCGTCAGCGGGCGGATTTCCTGCTCCTCGGGCTGCGGCAGTTGCACCGCGCGCAGCGGATTGCTGCCGCAGCGCCCCTGTGCCTCGGCCTGAGCAAAGACGCCGTGGAGGATGCTGCGCCCCTTGCGCTGCTGCCGCAGGGTCGGGAAGATGTGGCGCAGAAGCGCCGCGCATTCTTCAGGTAAAAAACTGCTGAGGCGCCGCTTGGATAGCCCGGGCGAGGCGCGCAGGATGCGGCGGCAGATGCTGCGCGCCTCGCTCTGCGTGCGCGGGCGGCGCCCGCAGCGGGCGCTCAGATAGGTCTCCATCGCCTCACCCAGACACGCGTCGCGGCGCCGGGTTCGCTGCTGCTGTTCCAGGCCCAGCTGCATGAGCCGGCGGCAGCGGTTGAGCCGAGCATCGCCGTGCAAGCGGCGCGCCCCGCTAAGTTCGACCAGCTCCAACGCCAGACGCGCCGCCTGCAAGCGCGTGAGTCCGGCGGCGGCCAAAGCCCCATCGATGTCGCATTCTGTATTCATTATTCTTATTCAAGGTATTGGGTTCATCAAGAAGACTTCCTGCTGCGGATAGGAAAACCGTTGTCAAGAGCCAAGAAATGCAAGCACACGGTTTTCAATCCGAACAG
The DNA here is from genome assembly GCA_051884295.1 of Akkermansia sp. GTDB lineage: Bacteria > Verrucomicrobiota > Verrucomicrobiia > Verrucomicrobiales > Akkermansiaceae > Akkermansia. Next base: position 647 of record JBJEVK010000096.1, on the reverse strand, counting down.
CCGATATTCAACAGTTGTTGCGGCGCGGGCATCTCACTCGATACCGAGTTCGGTCGTACTTCAGGCTGATGATGTTACACAATCCGCACACGCTCAACGGTTTTCCTATCCGCTAAGCTAACGGGGAACCCCACTCTCTCCCCCGCCATGAGCACGCGCCGCGCCATCACCTTCCGCTGCCCCGAAACCATCATGCAAGCCGTCGAGCACATCATGCTGGATCGAGACCTCGACCGCACTTCCGTCATGAAACTAGCGCTCTACCTGCTCACCGCCACCATGAAGCGCCCGGACATCGATGAGAAAGACCTGTGGCAACTGGTGCACTGGCTGGAGCACCAAGCGCCCGAGGGCATGCCCTCCTTCGCCGCCTTCTGCGAGGAGAAGTGAGTTTTGGGTCAACACCCATGTTCGGCTCTTCCGGTGGAGTCGTTCGACGCAGGTAGGCTGTTCACCCGCCGAGGTTCACCAGATACGCAGCGCCTCATCTGCACTTGAGGCAGCTTTGCAGGAACGTGGGGCTCCCAAAGGCGGCGGCGGCTTGCGCCGTCAGGCCGAGCGGGGGCGGTATTGGGAATAGCTGCCGTAAGGGGCTGCCCGCCGGGGGGAGCCTCAGGCACGCTCGCGCAGGACATGCACGAAGCCCT
>JBJEVK010000095.1:0-10974 GCA_051884295.1 Akkermansia sp. | reverse complement strand
TGAAGAGCTTGTCCTGGGCGACACAGAATCGGCGCAGGATCACTTCCAAGCTGTCTTGAGAGAATATCCCGAGCAGCCTTTAGCGCTGAGTGGCTTGCTCATCAGCAATGCAGCAGAAAGTCGAGAAAAGTTGGCAAAACTCACAGCTTCTCTCAACGAGAATCAGGCAGCTTCCATGACACCGCAGGAAGCTTTTTATCTCAAGCAACTACTCACCATTGCCTGCGGTGATTTGTCCGGGGCATCGGATGCCTTCGCTGAACATGCCAAGCGTTTTCGTCGTGATCAACTCGCGGCGGCGTGGAGTGTCATTCTATGTCACTACGCTCAGCGCAACGCGACGCAGACACTCCGTCGGTATGAGGAACTGCGCTGTTGCTGCGGAGATAGCAAACTGCTTTCCTATGCTCGCGCCCTTGCGGAGGAGCATGAGGAAAAAATCTCCGACGATGCGCTACGTGCCGCCGCAAATGCCGCGGACATCGATCCTCAGGCGCAGCTTCTGCGTGGTCATCTCCTGTATCGCCAAAAGCAGTACAGTGAAGCAGAAACGCTCTTCCGGCAGGTAGCAGATAAGACGGCACCCGAACAGCTCAAGCACCAAATAGCTCAATCTTATCGCGTCATGACGCTGTGGTCAGCTGACCGTGTCGACGAAGCCCAAGAGCTGCTCAAAAGCCTGTGTCAGGATCTCCCGGTGCAGGACATCACAAAACCGGCAGATATTTACAGACGTTGGGAAATACAACTCATGCCCCTGCGACTGCTCCTGTGCAATCCGAATGCTCCGAGTGAATCCGAAATTCGCACTGCAAAATCTCAGGCCGGAACGGGATCAGCTTTTGCAAATGCTCAGGCGCGCCTGAGCTATCGAAATGCTCTTTCAGCTTTGGCTATCGCGCGACATTTTCATGCGCAGGGCAGGGCAGGGCAGGCGACCGAATGGTTGAATCATGCCGATGAATCTATGAGCTTCTTCCGACAACAGTGTCCGGAGCACCCGACTCCTCTCTTAGCCGGCTGCCTTCGTCGCGCTCTCCTCTGCTTTGAAGAAGCCAGAGCTCTTGTGCGTGCAGAGCTCTTCCGCGATACCAAGGAACTGTGGGAGGAGCAGGCCAAGGAATTACAACGACCGACGGAGCGCTGCCTGCCACCCCTTTTTCCAGGTCGCTGATGTTGCGCTTTTTGTTCCATGTGGAACAATTCAGCCCTTGCTCCCGTGTATCAGACATGCTAGACTTCTGCCTATGAAGTGGCTTCTCCTTCCCCTCCTTTTGCTCTCTTCCTGTGCCTACGTACAAACGCATCGCAATCTGGCAGAATTATTCCGGGAAAAACCCGGGTACAGTCTGCAGGTACCGATCGCGCAGAGCACGCAACAGGGTAAAAATTATCTTCGCGGACATTGCGAAACGCTGCGCAAACATTATCCCAATATCCACGACAGCGTCCTCCTGACAAGTAACAATGAGATTCGGTGGTGCTCGACAGAGCAGGGACCTGAATGCCTTCTCCCGATCTCATCCGGTACAGCGACTGTATTGCGACAACAGGATGGTTATGCTTATTACAACACCCTGCTGGACGAAATACAGTCGGAGATACGGAAAGGACATCAACCCATCACGGTGCAGCAGGGTAAGACCTTACCTGCGGCACACCGAATCGCGGGGCAGGTCGATGGTCAGCAACAGGATGAACAGTACATAGAGGATCCAACGGCACCGGATGTATCACTTTCTTTTCCCGAAGAGCTCTTGGTTCAAACGGATCGTGTCCTGATTGACTGGCCCCTGACACTCGCTTACAATGTCGCCATTCCGATGATGGCTCCCTTCGTCTTCTTCAGCGAGTTTTTATCTAATGAATAATTCATTGATAATCAATGCTTTGTGATACTTATTCACAATCTTTTGTCAATAAGTTGTCGATAAGTGGTGAACAAAGCGGTGCATAAATCCCATTCACCGTTGACGAAGCGCTTATCCGCCGAGTCATTCACATGAATAATATTTCTAAAAGCTTCATCATCAACAGATTGAATAAGATATTCACTTATTCACAGCCCTGATGATGATGTATCTATTAAAATTCATCTCTTCTTCATCTCCATGACGATCTCTTCTGAAAGCCCGGACAGCACCGACGCTTTTTGGATGCAGCGAGCTCTAGAGCTTGCCTATCGCAGCTACGGCACAACCAGCCCCAACCCACCGGTCGGATCCGTTATCGTTCGCGACGGGCGTCTACTCGGCGAAGGACGCCACATCTGCGCCGGAGGTCCCCATGCTGAACGTCAGGCGCTGGCCGATGTCCGTGCGCGCGGGAACAGCGAATGCCTGCGCGGTGCCACACTCTATGTCACCTTGGAGCCTTGTTCCACGGTAGGACGCACCCCCGCCTGTACCGATGCCATCCTTGAATCCGGCATCACACGCGTCGTCTACGGATCCGTCGACCCCGACAAACGCCATCAAGGCCGCGCAGACGCGCTTTTGCGCGCCGCGGGCATCACGGTCAGCTCTGGTGTTGAACGCGCCGCCTGCGAGCTCCTGTTGCGTTCCTGGGCCTTTTCCGTGCAGCAGGGGCGCCCCTGGGTGACTGCCAAAGTTGCCACAACGCTGGACGGGCATCTGACACGCCGCAGCGAGCGCTGGATCAGCACGCCCGAAACCCTGCGCTATGCTCATGAATTGCGCCTGCGCAGCGATGCCATCCTCATCGGCGGCGGTACCCTGCGCCGTGATAATCCGGCGCTGACCATCCGCACGCCTCTCTCCCCCATTCCCGCCGAGAAAAAGCAGCCATGGCGCATCGTGGTCACGCAGCATCCCGAAGCGGTGCAGGGCAGGGGCTATCACCTGTTCTGCGATGAGGCGGCCGAACGCAGTTTGGTCGTCGGACCCGTACGCGATTGGAAAGCCTTGTTGCATCAGCTGCACGAAGAGCGCGGGATCGTCAACCTCATGCTCGAATGCGGAGGCAGACTTCTGCGCCGTTTGCTGGAGGAAGGACTGGTCAATGAATGGATGCAGGAAATAGCCCCCGTGCTGAGCGGCGGAGATGCCGCATTGCTTCCCGGGGATTCCTTCCTGCCGCAGGAGTTCGGGCTGCAGGTCGAGCAGTGCCGCGAAGTCGGCGGGCATGTTTTGCTGCGCGGCATTCTCGCTTGAAAGAGCAGGGAGCTTGTGTTAAAGTCGCCGCCGTGAAATCCCTTTGCGCAGCCCTTGGTCTTGCCCTGGCGTTGGCGGCCTGTTCGCCGCCGCCGGTGGGCTACGCCTACAGCCCGCTGGTGACGGAGCGCCGCGCCACCCTTTCCGAGCATTTGCTTGCCCTGTTGCCGGCGGAACAGCGGGCGGCGGCCGGGGATGAAGCGAAGTGGCTCGCCGACACCTCCTACAAGGCCGCCGCCGGCATTGCGCGCGTCAATGGTTCACATTTTCCCGGTTGGGCGGGCAATGCCCTCATCAACGCCCGCCTGCAGGACCGCGGGCTCTGCTGGCACTACCAGCATGATCTCTTCCGCGAACTGCGCCGTCGTCCCCTGCGGTACTTCCGCCTTGGTTGCTGCGTGCGCGACATGGAGGAAGCGTCGGAGCACAACTGTGTCTACATCGCCGCCAAAGAAGGCGCCTGGCCGAATGCCTGGGTGCTGGATGCGTGGATGTGGAACGGTCGCCTGAAAGTCGATGATGCCCGCGAACTCAGCCCCAAGCGCTGGCGCGACCTGCCCGATGTCTGCCGCCAGCAGGAGCGTTATTACCCCGAAGGCCACACGTTCCCCATTGAACACTGGAGTATTTTGCGCGCCGCCGACGGCGAGTACCAACCCTACTGGGTCGACGAAACACGGCGTTCGGCACAATACCGCCGCATGTACGACAACATCCTGCGCGGCAAGACAGAGCACCCTGACAGTCCCACGAACTACTGATGAATGCGCTTCTTGCCAAAACGCTCTGCACACTGATGGGGTTGTACGCCGTACCGTGCCTGCTGAGCAGCTGCGCCACGGCACCTTCGCCCGCATGGGCAGATACCCCTGCGATTTCAGAAAAGCGGGAAGCCCTGGCGGACAAACTGCTGCAACTGACCAAGGAACCGCTGCGCGCGCGAAAAGACGTGCAGGAGGAAGCACATTGGCTGGCCGACACCGCCTACAAAGGCGGCGCGGCGATTGCGCGCGTCAACCGTCCGCTCCTGCTCGGATGGTTCAACAACTTCCTCGTCAACTCCCGTTATTCCGTTCGCGAGCGCGGGCTGTGCTGGCACTACCAGCATGACCTCTTCCGCGAATTGCGCCGCCGCCCCCTGCATTACTTCCGGCTCGGCTGCTGCGTCATGGACTACCGCGAAGGTAGCGAGCACCACTGCGTCTATATCTCCCCGCAAGGCAAGGGGCTCGAGCAATCAGTCGTCATCGATGCCTGGTGGTTCAGCGGCAAACTCAAGGTTTGGAATCGCAGCGCCCTGGAACAGCGCACCGTCACCGACGAACCCAACACCACCGCCTTCCTGGCCAAAACCTACCCCGAAGGGCATCATCAACCGGTGGAACACTGGGCCAAGGTACGCCGCAGCACCGATATGTGCGACTACACCTACAGCGACAGCCCCGAGGGGCGCGCCTGCCGACAGGGGCAACTCATGCAGCAGTCCATGGAAGAAGGCCTGCGCCGCCGCAACGGGCAAGCGACCGACTACTAGCTTTACATTGCCCGCTGCTGACTTTACAATCCTCCCATGCAGATACCCACCCATGCCCGAAGCGTCGTCGAGCGTTTGGAACGCTACGGCTACGAAGCCTACGTCGTGGGCGGCTGCGTGCGCGACAGCCTCATGGGGCGCGAGCCGAAGGACTGGGATGTCTGCACCTCGGCGCTGCCCGAGGAAGTTCTGCGCGTCTTTCGCCGCTTCCACGTCATCAAAACCGGCCTGCAGCACGGAACGCTGACCGTCATGTCCGAGCATCAGCCCGTGGAAGTCACCACCTTTCGCACCGACGGCAGCTACAGCGATGGGCGCCACCCCGACAGTGTCTCCTTCGTGCCGCGCATCGAGGAAGATTTAGCGCGCCGCGACTTCACCATCAACGCGATGGCCTACAACCCCGAGCGCGGGCTCATCGACCTCTACGGCGGGCAGGACGACCTGCGCGCGGGGCTCATCCGCTGCGTCGGCGAACCCGATGCGCGCTTTCACGAGGACGGTCTGCGGCTGCTGCGCGCCCTGCGTTTTGCGGCGCGCTACGGCTTTGCGCCCGAGCGCGAAACCGGCTACGCCCTGCGCCGCAACCGCCATCTGCTGGAAAACATCAGCGCCGAGCGCATCCTGAGCGAACTGCGCGGCATCCTGGAGGGTCGGGACGTGCTGAGCATGCTGCTGGGCTTTCCCGAACTCTTCACCGCCGTCATCCCCGAGCTGGAACCCTGCATCGGCGCCCCGCAAAACAGCCCCTACCACTGCTACGATGTCTGGACCCACAGCGCCCACGCCGTGCAGGCAGCCCCTGCGAATGTCATCCTGCGCCTGACCCTCCTGCTGCACGACATCGCCAAACCCGCCTGCCGCAGCACCGATGCAGCGGGCATCGACCACTTTCACGGGCACCCCGAGCAGGGCGCACAACTCGCCGACCGCATCCTGCGGCGGCTCAAGAGCGACAACGACACCCGGCGCGATGTCGTCACCCTCATCCGCGAGCACGACCGCCAACTGCCGCAGGATCTGCCCGCCATGCGCCGCCTCATCGGTCAACTCGGCCTGTGCAACACCCGGCGCCTGCTCGAGGTGCAGCGCGCCGACCTCGCTGCCCATGCCCCCGAGCATCGGGAAAGCTGGGCCGCCGACCTGCGCCGCGCCCAAGCCCTGCTGGCCGAGGCGCAGGACGAGCCCCCCGCCTTCAGCGTGGGCGATTTGGCCATCGGCGGGCGCGAGCTCATGCAGCTGGGGCTGGCACCCGGCCCCGGCATCCGCCGCCTGCTCGAGCAGCTGCTGCGCGAAGTGCAGGACGAGCAGCTCGACAACAGCCCCGCCGCCCTTTGCGAGCGCGCCCGACACCTCTTCACGAATCCCCCCCAAGCATGAACAACGATATTTCCGACAAATCCCGCGGCACCGCCATCTGCCTTTGGCTGCTGGGCTGCATCGGTATCTGCGGCATCCACCGCATCTATATCGGTCGCCCCATTTCCGGCTTTCTGCAACTGATTACCGGCGGACTCTTCTTTATTTGGCAGTTCATCGACCTCATCCTCCTGCTCTGCAACGCGCTGGAGGACGGTGAAGGCCGGCGGCTCGGCTGCTGAGCCCTTCAGCAGGCGCTCTCGGCGACGATGCGCGCCGCCGCTGCCGGAGCATCGGCTGCCCCCATCGGCAGCGAGCGCAGCCATGTCTCGCGGCGCAGCCATGTGCGCTGGCGCTTGGCGTAGCGCCGCGTCAGCAGGCTGAGCGCCGGAGCCAATTCACCGCGCGCCAAGCGCCCCGCCAAGCAGTCGCGAATCAGCGCCAGCCCCAGCGTTTTCTCCGCCGTGGGCGAAAGCGGCACCGACTCCAGCGCCGCCACCTCCTCCATGGCACCCCCGCGCAGCATCGCCCGGCTGCGCGCCGCAATGCGCGCATCGAGCTCCTCCGTCGCGCGGGTAATCACCCAACCGGGACCGATGGGCTCGCGCCAATTCTGCTGCCAATGCGCCAGCGGCTTGCCGCCGGTCAGCACAATCTCCAAATAACGCGCCACATAGCGCGCGTTGCACAGATCCGCCATCGCCGCCGCCGCCGGATCGGCCTCCTGCAAACGGCGAACCAGCTCCGGCAGTGGCAGGCGCTCCAACTCCGCCCGCAGGGCAGGGTCGCTCGGCGGAGCCGGCGAAATGCCGTGCGAAATAAACTTCACATACAAGCCGCTGCCGCCCGTCACAATCGGCCGTCTGCCCCGCGCCTGAATCGCCGCGATGGCCGCTGTCGCCCGGCGCGCATGCGCCGCCGCGTCATTGTTCTCCGTGGGCTCCATGCAGTCCACCAAATGGTGCGGCACCGCCGCCCGCTCCGCCGGCGAAGGAGCCGCCGTCAGCACCCCCAAGCCGCGGTACACCTGGTACGCATCCGCCGAAACAATCTCCGCCGCCCCCAGCAGGCGCGCCAGCTCCAGCGCCACCGCGCTCTTGCCGCTGCCCGTCGGGCCGAGGATAAACAGCGGAGCAAGCTCCGCGCGGGAGGGCAGGGGAGTCGTCATCCGTCCGTACGCGTCAGCTCCAGCGCCCGCACCATGCACTGGTTGAGCGCCCCGTTGCCGTTGGTGCAGCGCGGCGTGCAGAGCAGGGCAAAGCGATGCACCCCCGGCGTCAGCGCCAGCTCCAGCGGCGCCGTCAGCGCATCCTCCTCCCAGTAGCCCGCCTCCGCATGGTGCGGCAGCACCAGCACCGCGTGAAACACCCCATCCACCCACAGCTCACGCAGCGCGCAGGTATCCCCGTCGCGCCTGCTCGCCGTGGCATTCGCGTAGTGTAGTTGCAAGCGGTAGTACCCCGCCTCCTCGGGAGCCAAATGCAGCTCCTCATACTCCAAGCGCGACGTGCAGGGGCGCAGGTCCAGCCACGCCTGCCCGCGCTCCACGCGGTACTCCGCCGCCTCGCCGATGCGCTCCGGCAGCAGGCGGCGCACCGCTCCCGCCGGGGCACAGGTAAAGGGACAGTTGGGGGAGGAAAGCGCCGTGCGCCCCTGCGCCTGCACACTGTAGCGGTGGTACTGCCGGGGCGGCGAGGGCAGGGGGAAGAAACAATCGCAGGTCGTGGCAAAGGCGCGCCCGTCGCGGTAAATGCAGTACGACTCCGCCCCCGGCACCGAGTGCCAGCGCAGCTCCCGCTCGTTGGGATGATCCCACAGCGGTTCGGGCAAATCCTCCGTTGCCGCCGGAGCGGGGGAAGACTCCGCGCCCTCGGCAGGCATCAGCTCAATCTCCACCTGCCAATGCCCGCAGGCATCCAGCGGAATGATGGGCGAGCCCGGCTTACCGTTCACCATCACCGCGCCGATCTCCGTACCGTAGCCGTTGAGGTGAATATCCAGCAGCAGCCCGCGCACCCGCAGCCCGCTCAGCCAGTGGCTGCCGGCAAACGCGCGCGGCACACAGGGCGCCAGCACCAAATTCCCCCCCTCGAACTGCACACCGAACAACCCGCGGTAAAACGCCCCCAGCATGCCGCACACACTCCACAGCTGGCGGTCGGAATTGAGCAGCGTATCCTCTGCCCGCCCCGTCTCTGCGTGGAAATTCTCCTTGTTCGTGCCGAAGGCCAGCGCCGCGCGCAGCAGCGAAGCCAGCGAAAACGCCGCGCCCTCCGTCTGCTGCAAATCCGCCTGCGCCAGCAGCACAAAAGCCTCCACGAAAGGCCAAACCGCGCGGTTGTGGTACGCCTGCATCGGCTGCGCCTTGTAAGGCGCAAAAACAGGTGTTCCCCAGGGCGAGCGCGGCAAATGCTCCATCAACTCCGCCGCATGCTCCCCCGCCAGACCCGAAAGCACCGCCAACGCGCAGGCCAGCGCATCCGAGCGCTCCTCCGGCGGCTCGCCGGGGCGGTAGAGCATGTTGTAGCGGCGCGTGCCCGGATTCCAAAAATGCGCCTCAATCGCCTCCGCCAGCTCCAGCGCCTCGCGGTGGCGCTGCGCCGCCTCCGCCTCGCGCCCCAGACGGCGCAGCATCTTCGCCAGCACCGAGAGACAGATAAAATACAGAACATTCGTACTCAGCGCATAGGAGGCACCGATCTCCGCCGTGCTCATCCACGCGGGATAACTCTGCTCGCGCCAATCCAAAAACGACGTTTCCCCCGGGCGCAGCGGCATCCCCTGCGGCAGCACCGCCGCATCCTGCTCCAGCGTCGCCGTCAGCACCTCCGCCGCATCGCGCAGCCAATCCGCATCGCCCGTCACTTGGCCATAAGCATAGGCACCCATGGCCCACACCACGCGATCGGTCGACACCGGCCAGCCGCCGCCCGTCCCCGTATCCTGCAGCACCACCCCGTTGCGCACGCGACTCTCCAAGCTGCGGCGCACGGCATCCGGAGCCGCCATATCCGCTCCCAGCGCGGCGGCATAGGCCACATCGCGCGTCCACACCGAAGCCCAGTTTGCTCCTGCGGGCATCAGCCCCTCCGGCGAGATACCCGCCGCCAGCTCCTGTAGCGCCAAGCGATACGCCGCCACCAGCGTCGGAATGCTGCCCGCATAGCGCGGCGCATGGGGCAGGGGGTTCTCCGCCAGAGCGAGCTCACGCACGAGCTCGCCCCCCTGCCGATACACCAAGCGACCGGGCTCGCAGGCGACCTCCGTATCCCCCTGAATCAGGCGGTGCGTCGTCAGGCGATAGCCCGATGCCTCGGCAAGCAGCGCTTCGGAGTGAGCAGCCATAAACCTTTACAGAATCGAACCCGGCTGGTACGCCGCCGCCTCGGGATAAGCCGCCGTCAGCTCCGCCGCCATCGCGCAGAACGCATCCACCTGCGCCCCCGCCATGCCCGTGTCGCCCGCGTTGGCATCGTAAATCTCCTGAATCTCGCTGCGGCTCAGGCGCAGACGCGCATCCGCCCCCAAGCGGTCGAGCAAGTCGTTGGCAGAAATCCGCCCCTCGCGCAAATCATTCGACACCGCCACCGCGTGCTCCTTGATCACCTCGTGCGCCTCCTCGCGACCCACGCCGCGCTTCACCGCCGCCATCATGATGGTCGTCGTCATCAGGAAAGGCAGGTAGCGGTTGAGCTCCGTGCGGATCACCGGCTCGTACACCTGCATCTGATCCAGCACCGTGATAAAGGTCTCAAACAAACCATCCGCCGCCAGGAACGCATCCGGCAGCACACAGCGGCGCACCACCGAGCAAGACACATCGCCCTCGTTCCACTGGTCGCCGATAATCCCGCCGATCATGCTCAGGTGCCCCTTGAGAATCGCGTGGAAACCGTTGACACGCTCGCAGGAGCGCGGATTCATCTTGTGCGGCATCGCGCTGGAGCCCGTCTGCCCCTTCGCAAAACCCTCCGTCACCAGCTCGTGACCCACCATCAGACGCCAAGTCTTGCAGAACGAACTCGGTGCGCAGGAAAGCCCCACCAAGCCCGAAATCACCTCAAAATCCAGCGAACGGGGGTACACCTGACCCACGTTGACCCACTTCTGCGGGATGCCCAAGTGGGCGCAGATGCGCGCCTCCAGCTCCGACACCGTCGCCGCATTCTTGCCGAAGAGCGACAGCTGGTCCAGCTGCGTGCCCACGGCGCCCTTGAGCCCGCGCACGCGGTAGCGTTCCGTCGTGCTCAGCCAAGCGTGCGTCCAGTGCAGCATCTCCTCGCCGAACATCGCCACGCGCTTGCCCATCGTCGTCGCCTGCGCCGCCACATTGTGCGTGCGCGCCGCAAACACCAGATCGCGCCATTGGCGGGCATGCGCCGCCATGCGGGCGAGCGTCGCCACCGCCTTGTCGCGGATAATGTCCATCGAACGGCGGATCTGCAACTGCTCCACATTCTCCGTCAGGTCGCGGCTCGTCATCCCCTTGTGGATGTGCTGGCAGCCCGCCAAATCGCAAAACTCCTCGATGCGCGCCTTGACATCGTGGCGGGTGATGCGCTCGCGGGCATTGATGGAATCGATGTTGACCACATGCTTCACGCGCTCGTAGGCCTCAATCGCCTCCTGCGGAATATCCAGCCCCAAATCGCGCTGCGCCTTCATGACCGCAATCCAGAACTCGCGCTCCAGAACAATGCGACCCTCGGCCGACCAAATCGCCTTCATCGCATCCGAGGCATAGCGCCCCGCCAAAACATTGGGGATAGCATTCATCATCGTGGTGTGTGGTTGCGTGGGCAGGGTAGCACAAAAGCGCCGCGCAGACAAGTCAAATGCGAGCGGCGCAGCATCGGTGTAAGTTGCAAAATCAAATGCGACACCGAAAAGCCGTTGCAGAACACCTTG
>JBJEVK010000094.1:0-2543 GCA_051884295.1 Akkermansia sp. | reverse complement strand
GTCTCGCCCTACGATGCCACCGCCGTCGTGCGCCTGCGCGCAGCGGGTGCCATCCCCTTCGGCCGCACCAACATGGATGAATTCGCCATGGGCTCCGCCGGCGAAAACTCCGCCTTCGGCGCCACGCACAACCCCGCCGCCCCCGACCGCGTGCCGGGCGGCTCATCGAGCGGCTCCGCCGCCGCCGTCGCGGGGGGCATGGCCATCGCCGCGCTGGGCTCCGACACCGGCGGCTCCATCCGGCAGCCCGCCTCGCACTGCGGCATCGTGGGGCTCAAACCGACCTACGGACGCGTCTCGCGCTACGGGCTGGTCGCCTTTGCCTCCTCGCTCGACCAAATAGGGCCGCTGACGCAGGACGTGGCCGATGCCGCCACCCTACTCAATGTTCTCTGCGGGCACGACGCCAAGGATTCCACCTCCTCCCCGCACCCCACCGAAGACTTCACCGCCGGGCTGGGCCGCGACATCCGCGGGCTGCGCATCGGGCTGCCCAAGGAATACCTCTCCTCCGGCAACGCCCCCGAAGTGCGCGCCGCGCTGGAGCAAAGCATCCGCTGCCTCACGGATCTGGGCGCCGAGGTGCTCGAAATCTCCCTGCCGCACACGGAGGCGGTCGTCTCCGCCTACTACATCATCGCCTGCGCCGAAGCCTCCTCCAACCTCGCGCGCTTCGACGGCATCCGCTACGGTCACCGCGCCGAAGGCAGCATGAGCCTCGACGCCCTCTACAGCAAGAGCCGCGAGGCCGGCTTCGGCGCCGAAGTCAAGCGGCGCATCATCCTGGGCACCTATGTGCTCTCCGGCGGCTACTACGACGCCTACTACGCCAAGGCGCAAAAGGTGCGCGCCCTCGTGGCTCAGGACTTCACCCGCGCCTTCGAGCAAGTCGACCTCATTCTCGGTCCTGTGGCGCCCACTCCCGCCCCCAAGCTGCACGATGCGGAGCTCACGCCGCTGCAGGTCTACCTCTCGGACATCTACACCATCCCCGCCAACCTCGCGGGGCTGCCGGGCATCTCCCTGCCCTGCCCGCAGCCGGGCTGCCTGCCCACGGGCATCCAGCTGCTCGCGCCGCCCTTTGCCGAGACGCGCCTGCTGCAAGCGGCGCACGCCTTAGAATGCGCCCTGAAAGGCTGAGCCCCCATGGAGACCCCGGTCATCCTCAGCATTGCCGGTTCCGACTGCTCCGCCGGAGCCGGCGCACAGGCCGACCTGAAAACCGGCTTTGCGCTGGGCTGCTACCCGCTCACCGCGCTCAGCTGCGTGGTCAGCGAGGTGCCGGGCTGCGTAGCAGGCATTGAGCCGCTGCCGCCGGCCTTTGTCCGCAGCCAAATCGAGCTCTGCCTGAGCCGTTTTCCTGTGCGCGCTGCCAAATGCGGCATGCTCTATTCGCCGGACATCATCGCCGCCGTGGCCGAGGCGCTCGCCAAGCATGCCCCACAGCTGCCGCTGGTGGTCGACCCTGTGATGGTCGCCACGGCGGGCGAGCCGCTCATGCAGCGCGCCGCCCTCGCCGCCTACAACGCAAAACTCTTCCCCCGTGCCACCCTCATCACCCCCAACTGCGATGAGCTCACCGTGCTGCTGGGCGATGCGCGCCGCATCGACAGCGAGGAGCAACTCGCCGCCGCCGCCACCGAGCTCGTGCAGCGGCTCGGCTGCGCCGTCCTCGCCAAGGGCGGGCACCTGCAGGGCGAGCACTGCACCGACATTCTCGCCCTGCCCGGCGAGCCCCTGCGGCGCTACCGCCACCCCCGCAGCCACGGCATCTCCACCCACGGCACAGGCTGCACCCTCTCCGCCGCTGTCACCGCCGGATTGGCACAAGGAATGGGGCTGCCCGACGCTGTGGAGCGCGCCCTGCGCTACACCGCCCGCGCCATCGCTCGCTCCCACCGCTGGGGCACGATGGATGCCCTCTGCCACCGTGCCGAAGCCTAAGCCTGCAAGCGCCGCTCTGCCCATGTCAGGGCACGGCGCAGCAGTTTCTCCGCGCGCACGCCAAGCGGGTCAAGCGCCCGCAGCAGCCAACGCTCCACAGCCCACTGCCGCAGCCACTCGATAAGCGTGCAGCCGCTGTAAATCAGCAGCAGCGCCAGGAGCGAATAAGGAATCAGCCACAGGGAATCCTGATATTGCCCTGCGGAGAACAAGCGGTTCCAGAGCAGATCACGTACCGTACTGTTGTCGTGAATCAAGTACACCCCAAAAGTAGCCGCCGCGAGCTTGTTGACCACGGGCAAATGCGGACAACGCCAGCGCGCAAACAGGAGAAACACCCCCAGACTCAGCAGCATCATCCCCGGAGCCGTCTCCGCCAGAAAACACCACGAAAGTCCCCGGCAAAGCTCATCGGGAGCCGACGACAACACGAGCGACCCTCCATACGTCACCGCAAATCCCAGCCCCGCGAGCAGCAGGCATATGCGCAGGCGCGGCACCCCCGCATGCAGTCGTATAAACGCCGCCAGACTGTAGAAAAAAGCGGGTCAACACCAATTTTTGTGGTTTACGAAAAAAGTTCATCTGTGGCCACATTC
>JBJEVK010000093.1:0-2566 GCA_051884295.1 Akkermansia sp. | reverse complement strand
TCGGGCTCGTGCACGGATTGGCGCGCCAGCACACCCAGCATGACCGGCACGCCGCTGATGTCTGCCATGAGCGCGCCGCCGGCCACATGGACGGATTTGCGATCGATACCCAGCTCGTAGAGCTCGGAACGCGCTTTGCGCAGCGGCGAGTTTGCGCCGGGAATCAGCAGCCGCTTGATGGGCTTGCCGGTCACGTTGGAGATGCGGCCGGTCGGCTTAACCACGCCGCCATAAAAATGCAGCCGGACGCCCCGGTGGTTGATGCTGACCACCGCGCCCGCATCCGAGATCTCTGTCTCCACCGATTCGGCGGCATCCTTCCAGTATTTTCGCCCTCCGCGCGCTTCCAAGTGCTGTTTGAGCAGCTTGCGCAGATGATTCGCCGCAGCTTCGTTGACCTCTCGGTCGTGAGCACCCTTCCTCCAGGCGCAGGGCGTGCCCCCGCCGCTCACTGTGATCTTAAATTGCAGCATCGTCTCGCAAGGTGTAGGTGATGATGCGCCCGCCATCGGCGGCAGCGCGCTCGGTCTTGGCCACCACCCACAGGCGGTGACCTTCGATGAGTTGCAGAGCCTTTTCGGGCTCGCGACCCAGTTGCCGCAGCAGGGGCTGCAGGTTTCGGGCGCTCTGCGGTTCGCGCCACCTGAGCAGCACCCGCACCGCCCCCTGACGCACGGCTGTGCCCATGGTAGCCGATGCGCTCCACGCATCGGCTACTTGTCCGGGCGGCACGGCGTAGCCCTCTTGTTCCAGAGCCGCCGTAGCTTCCGCCGCTTGAGCCGCCGAGAGCTCAAAGGCTTTTTGCAACTCGCGCACGCCTTGTTCGGGGCGCGTGCGTTGCAGCAGCGCGCGCATCGCTTCCTTGGCAGCCGACGGCATACCGTCCGCGCCCGCATCCGCCCAAAGCTCCGCTGCAGCGCGCTGCACATTGGGCACTCCCTCGGGTGTGTCAACTCCTACCACCTTTGCCAGCTCGGCGGCGGTGTAAGGTGTTGTGCCGTTGACATCGCGCATGCCGACAACGCCGCCCGTGATCTTGCCCACACTGCCCAGCACGCGCTCCAACTCCTCTAGCACATCGGCTTGCAGGTCGCTGCAATCCACGGCGCCCCCTTCGTTCAGGCTCGCCGCTGCGGCCTCGCGCTGGCGCTCCATCCAGTCATCATCCAGCAGACCAATCTCCTTGCAGGTCTGATAACTCACCGGGCGCACCCGCATGCCGGAGCCGAAGTCAAAGGGCGGATAGGGATAGCCGAAACGCGACAGCTTCACCCAGATGGGGCTTGTCAGCAGGGCGACGAAAGATCCGCCCCGCGCCACTCCCTCCCAGTTGACGTCGGCAGCGGCTGCCGCCCAGCGACTTGTCCAGTCGCGCGGCACGCGCGCTTGGCGCTGGCGGTAGAGCTCCTGCCCCGGGTTCGTCAGATCCCCGAGGTTCGCGCGGCGTTCCGCCCAGCCACGGGCGAGATTGACATTGGTCTGCAAGGCAACATCAAGACGGCGGCGGCTGCTCAGGTCGTGCAGCGTGTCGACATCATCAGCGGTGGGTGCATAGCCGATAGCGGCCAGTTGCTCCCGGATGCGCCGCCTGCCCTCTGCTTCGCTCATGCGCCCGGCGGCGATGGCAGCAGCGGTTTGGCGGTAGGCGGACAGGATGCGGGCGTTGTCCACCCCTGCCATGAAATAAGCGCGTTCGCGTATCTGCGCGTCTACCATGTCCCATTGGGCGGTAGACATGGCGCGCGCCGTCACCTGTTTGCTGCGTACGTTTCCGGAGGCTCTTTGCGGCATGACATCAAATCTCTTCGGGGTGTGTCAGGGTGATGGAGAGCTCCACGGCACCCCATGCGCCGGGCTCTGCCGGGGCTTCGTCCGATGTCAGGCGGCGCACCGCGCAGCTGTTGATGACGGCGCGCCAGCGGGTCAGCATCGTGGGCACTCCGGCGTGGTAGGCTTCGGCCATCTCCAGCGTGCCGGCGCGTTGGGTGTTCAGCGCAATTTCCAGGCGGCGCAGGTAGCGCTCCAGCTTGGCCACCGTGCTGCGCTGCACCAAGACTTCCCAGTCAAACACCAGGCGGGCATTACCTGCGGGCACATCCAGCCCGTAGGCCGAGCCCACCAGGTTGTGGGTGGCGGTTTCGGCGCTCCATTCACGAGAGGGTTCGCCGGTGAGGTAGTGCCCGGGAGCGGTGAGTGTCCATGGCTGCTCCCCATCGGCGGATGGGGTGTAGCGGGCACTGAATCGCGCTGTGTAAAAATCGCTCATGTTTCCATGATTTCCAGCTCCCCAATCTCGCTACGCCAAGCCTGCCGCTGCGCGGAAAACATAGGCGCTCCACTCGGCCGAGCGCAAATTGCTCGGCACCTCCACCTTGCGGCGCAACAAATCATCAGCAGTCTCAGGCATAGCGCAACCTCCGGTGTCAAGGTGTGGTATCGTGCGGTGCCGGTGTCAGCTCAATCCCTTGCCGTGGCTCATCGCGCGGCGCGTCCTGAATCACCGCCCAAAAGGCATCCATGCCCTCCAGTGCCTTTTGCACTACATCTGCCGACTTGCCAACACGCT
>JBJEVK010000092.1:0-45927 GCA_051884295.1 Akkermansia sp. | reverse complement strand
ACAAGGTGTTCTGCAACGGCTTTTCGGTGTCGCATTTGATTTTGCAACTTACAAGTCGTGCGAATTTTTTCTGCTCGCCTTGCGCAAGTCATTGTGCTATACTGCCCGAGCTATGTTATCGGATCGTACCAAAGCCGGCATCCAGCGCGCACCGCATCGCAGCCTCATGCGCGCCACGGGGATGACGGATGAAGACATCAGAAAGCCTTTCATCGCCATCTGCAACTCGTTCAACGAGGTTATTCCGGGGCATGTGCATCTCAACAAGGTGGCGCAGCTGATTAAAGAGGAAGTCCGCAAAGCCGGGGGTACCCCCATCGAGTTCAACCTCATCGGCGTGTGCGACGGCATCGCCATGGCGCACCAGGGCATGAAATACTCGCTGGCCAGCCGCGAGCTCATTGCCGACAGCGTGGAGACCATGCTCTCCGCCCACGCCTTCGACGCTTGCATCTGCATCCCCAACTGCGACAAAATTGTGCCGGGCATGGTCATGGGCGCGCTGCGCTGCAACATCCCCACCATCTTCTGCAGCGGCGGCCCCATGGCCGTCGGCAAGGGTATTCACGGCGAGGATCTCGACCTCAACAGCGTCTTTGAAGCCGTCGCCGCCTGCACAGCGGGCAAAATCAGCGAGGAAGAGCTGCACGAAGTCGAGTGCCGCGCCTGCCCCGGTGCCGGATCCTGCTCGGGCATGTTCACCGCCAATTCCATGAACTGCCTCTGCGAGGTGCTCGGCCTGGCGCTGCCCGGCAACGGCACGCTGCTCGCCCTCTCCGACGAGCGCAAGGAGCTTTGGCGCGCCGCCGCCCGCCGCGCGGTCGAGATGGCGCTGCAGGGCGGCCCGCTGCCCCGCGACCTCGTCACGGAGAAGAGCATCGACAACGTGTTCACCTGCGACATGGCCATGGGCGGCTCCAGCAACACCGTGCTGCACACCCTCGCCTTTGCCGCCGAGGCCGGGCTCAACTACGACCTGCACCGCATCGACGACATCTCCAAGCGCACCCCCAACATCTGCAAGGTGGCGCCCAGCTCGCACTGGCACATGCACGACGTGCTGCGCGCGGGCGGCATCATGACCATCCTCGCGGAAATCAACCGCATCCCCGGCGCGCTCAACACCGACACCCCCACCGTCAGCGGCAAGACCCTAGGGCAGCAGATCGAGGGGCTGCATACGCAAGACGAGCGCGTCATCCGCACCATCGAGCATCCCTACTCCGCCGACGGCGGGCTGGCCGTCCTCTTCGGCAATCTGGCGGAGCAGGGCGCCATCGTCAAGAAAGCCGGCGTGCTGCCCGAGATGATGGTGCACCGCGGTCCCGCCGTCATCTTCGAGAGCCAGGAAGCCGCCTGCGAGGGCATTCTGGCCGACAAGGTGAAAGCGGGCGACGTGGTCGTCATCCGCAACGAAGGCCCCAAGGGCGGTCCCGGCATGCAGGAAATGCTCGCCCCCACCAGCTACATCATGGGCAAGGGGCTGGGCAGCAGCGTGGCGCTCATCACCGACGGTCGCTTCTCCGGCGCCACGCACGGCGCCTGCATCGGCCATGTCTCGCCCGAGGCCGCCGAGGGCGGGCTCATCGGCCTGCTGCGCGACGGCGACATCATCAGCATCGACATCCCCGCCCGCCGCATCTGCGCCGAGCTGAGCGATGAGGAAATCGCCGCCCGCCGCGCCGTCTGGAAGCCCACCATGCAGGACATCGCCGGCAAGTGGCTCAAGCGCTACCGCAAGCTCGCCGCCAACGCCGCCAAGGGCGCGGTGCTCGAAGCCTGATTCACCCCCGGACACGACGGATACATGAGCAAGAGCACACAAAATCCCATTCTCCGCTACTTTTCCGAGTTCGGGGTGCTGCGCGAGTGCGGACGCGACTTCTGGTTCACCAACTTCATCCAGTTCTTCGACGGGCTCGCCTACTTCACCCTCATCATCGTCTTCACCCTCTTCCTGGGCAAATACTGCGGGTTCAGCGATGCCAACGCCGCCTACTGGGTCGGCATGTACACGCTCTTCCTCTCGCTCTTTGCCTTTGCGGTGGGAACCATCTGCGACATCATCGGGCTGAGGAAAACCTACACCATCGGCTTCGGCGTCCTCATCGCGGGGCGCCTGCTCATGGGGCTGGGGCGCGACTTCGGCGTCTCCGTGCTCGGGCTCACCCCCGAGTGGGCGCAGGTCATCGTCATGCTCGGCATCGGCACCATGGCCTTCGGCTCGGCTTTCATGGGGCCCTGCATCTCCACCTCCATCCGCCGCTTCACCACCCTGCGCGCCCGCCCCACGGGCTTCAACTTCTACTACCTGTTCATGAACATCGGCGCCCTGCTCGCCGGGGTGGGTATCGTGGACAACATCATGGCGTGGAAGGGCGATGTGGAGGGTCTCTACTGGGTCGTCAACCTCGGCACGGCCTACGAAGTGGTGGCCTTTATCTTCACGCGGCTGGTGAATGAGGACGCCTACGCCGTGCCCGAGGAGCGCATCGACCGCAGCAAGCAGAGCGTGCGCCGCCCGCTGGAGCTCATCGGCCAGGTCGCCCGCGAGCGCGCGTTCCAGAAGCTCATCGTCTTCCTCGTGCTCACGCTCGGCGTGCGCTTGGTGTTCACCCTGCAATTCCTCGTCATGCCGCAGTACTACACACGCACCATCGGCGATGACTTCCAGCTGGGCTTCATGAACAGCCTCAACCCCTTCATCATCATCACGGGGCTTATCGTGCTCATTCCCATCGTCACGCGCTTCAGCACCGTCAAGCTCATGATTGTCGGCATGTCCATCTCCGCCTGTTCGCTCATCCTCATGGCCGTGCCGGCGGAGTGGTACTTCATCTTCCCCGGCATTGACACCCTGGGGCAGGCCTACTTTGTTGCCATCTTCCTGCAGATCGTCATCTTTGCCTTCGGCGAGCTGCTCTTCAGCCCGCGCTTCTCCGAGTACGTGGCGCGCGTGGCGCCCAAGGACAAGGTGGCCTCCTACATGAGCCTCTCGGCCCTGCCCATGTTCATCGCCAAGCCTATCAACGGCGTCATCGGCGGACTGCTTGTCTCCTACATGTGCTACGACGGCATCGCCGCCAAGATGGACACCGGGCATGTCGCGTTCTGGGGTAGCCCCGAGGGCATGTGGACCATCTACCTCATCATGGCCATCATCTCGCCGCTCGCCATCATCCTGACCAAGGATTCCTTCGTCTCCGACCACCCGGAGGAAGCCGCCGCTGCCGATGAACAGGCCGAGGAAGAAGCCGAGGAGGCAGCCCGGATGGAAGAACTGACCGAAGAACACTCCTAACCCCCTGAGCCCACGATGTCTGAACAACAACAGAACTCAACGCGCTGGTGGCCCATCATCGCCGACATGCTCAAACTCATTGTGGTGATGGGTGGTCTGGGCGCCCTTTGTAAGATTGCCATGAAGCCCTTTGAGGCCGTTTCGCCCATCGAAACGCTCGTCTCGCTCGTGCGCAACAACGATGCCCCGACCTTCGACAAGTCCCTTCGCAAGGGGCTGGCGGCCGATGCCGACTTCATCAACGCCGCCGACAAGGAAGGGCGCACCCCGCTCATGTGGACCGTGTACGCCCACTACAACAACCCCGCGCTTGCCCGCGCCAAGGATGCCGACCGCGCCCTCTTCCTCCGCAAGCTGCTCGCCGTGCCGGGCGTGAACGTCGACGCCCGGGACAAGGACGGCTTCACCGCGCTGCACTGGGCGGCATGGAGCGGCTTGCCCCTCTCCGCTACCCTGCTGGTGCAGGCGGGCGCCGAGCTCAACAGCCGCGAGAACGCCGGCTACACCCCGCTGATGCTTGCCGCCCTGCGCGGCAACGACGAGCTTGTGCGCCTGCTGCTGCGGCTCGGAGCCGACACCACCCCCCAAGTCAAGGGCAAGACCGCGCAGCAGCTGGCGGAGACGGCCGCTGCGGCCTACGCCAAGCGCGACAGCCGCGTCTACACCCTCATCTACTCCGAAAAACGCCTGGAAGCCTACCGCAACACGATCGCCCTCCTCGCCGAGCCGCCCGCCCGCTGCGAGCTGGATGCCCTGCTGAGCGAGGCCAAGGAGGAAGCGCTGGCCGCCAAGGAAGCCGCTGCCGCGCCGGCCGAGGAGGAGGAGACTCCCGAGGACGCCGCCGCTGACACGGCCGAAAAAGAGGCTGCCCTGCCTGTCGGGGAATCCCCCGAGCAGCCCTGAGCCCCGCTCCCCATACACCTATGAGCGCCGCCCGTCGCTAGCCGCCGGGCGGCGCGTTGTGTTAGCACGGCAATCCAAGCTTGCCGTGCGGGGGCGCATGCGCTAGAATAGCAGCACATGCCTGAGCCCCCGTCCTTTCCCGAGCTGCAGCAGGCGCTGCACAACTTCTTCGGCTTCGAGCGCCTGCGCCCGGGGCAGGAGGAGGTGGTGCGCGCCGTGATGGAGGGGCGCGACACGCTGGCTATCATGCCCACGGGCGGCGGTAAATCGCTCTGCTACCAGCTGCCGGCGCTCTGCCGTTCGGGGCTGACGGTTGTGGTGTCGCCCCTCATTGCGCTGATGAAGGATCAGGTGGATGCCCTGCAGGCGCGCGGCATTCCCGCCGCTGCCATCAATTCCTCGCTGGGGGCGGAGGAGTATCGGCAGGTGATGGATGCGCTGCGCGCGGGCGAGCTCAAGATTCTCTACGTGGCGCCCGAACGCTTTGCGCAGGAGGGCTTCATGCGCACGCTGAGCGAGTGGCCCATCTCCCTGTTGGCGGTGGATGAGGCGCACTGCCTGAGCCAGTGGGGACACGATTTCCGCCCCGATTACCTGCGGCTGGGGCGCGCACGGGAGGCGCTGGGCTTTCCGCAGACCATGGCGCTGACGGCCACCGCCACCGATGCCGTGCGGCAGGATATTGTGGGCACCTTGCAGCTGCGCGAGCCCGCCGTGATTATCAGCGGCTTCGGGCGCGACAACCTTGATTTCCGCGTGGTGCCCTGCGCGAAGCGCGCCGACAAGTTCGAGCGCATCGCCAAGATCGTGGCGCAGTGGAAGCAGGGCATCATCTACTGCTCCACACGCAAAAATGTCATGCTGGTGTACGAGGAGTTGCAGCGCCGCGGCATCCGGGCGGTGGCCTACCACGCCGGGATGACAGACGAGGAGCGCACCCAATCGCAGGAGGACTTTATCTCGCGCCGCGCGGATGTGGCCGTGGCGACCAATGCCTTTGGCATGGGCATCGACCGCGCCGATGTCCGCTTTGTCATCCATTTTGAGATTCCCGGCAGTGTGGAGGCGTATTACCAGGAGGCAGGGCGCGCGGGGCGCGACGGCGAGCCTGCCGTCTGCGAGCTGCTCTTCAACCACGCCGACCTCAAGACGCAGGAGTTCTTCTACGAGGGCAGCAACCCGCCGCGGCCGCTGCTGCGTGCGCTCTACGCCTTTCTCTGCCGCAATTGCAGCTTCGGTACGCACGAGTTGCAGCTCTCGGCCGACGCTATGACCGATGCGCTGGGCAAGGACGCCAACCCCATGGCGGTGAGCACGGGGCTGACCGTCCTGGTGCATGCGGGCGCCATCGAGCGCTTTGATGTTGCGGGCAGCTTGGTCAAGGGCACGAGGGTGCTGCACCCGGATCTCAGCTTCGATGCGCTGGAGATCGATTGGGAGGCGCTGGAGGAAAAGGCGCGCCGCGACCATCGCAAAATCGAGGCCATCACGCGTTACGCCTATTCCTGCGGGTGCCGCCAGCAGTGGATTCTCAACTACTTCGGCGAGACGGGCAGTGAGCCCTGCGGGCACTGCGACGGCTGCTGCCCGGAGGAGGACGAGGAGGCGGTGTCGCTGACGGAAGCGGAGCTGCTGACGGTGCGCAAGGCGCTCTCGGGCGTGGCGCGCGCCGGGCGCCGCCGCGCCGACGGCGCGTGGGAGGGTATTTACGGACGCGGCAAAATCATCGACATGCTGCGCGCGGAGCCGAGTGTGGCAGCACATCCGCACCTTTCCTCACTCTCCACTTTCGGCCTGCTGCGCGAGATGAGCGAGACCAAGGTCAAAGCGCTCTTCCGCGCCCTGCACAAGGGCGGTTTGGTGATGACCACGGGCGAGGAGTACCCCCTGCTGGCGCTGAGTGCGGCGGGTGAGGCGGTGATGATGGGGCGCGCCGAGGCGAAACTCTCGCGCCGCGGTTGGTCGCGGGCACCGCGCGACCCCGAGGAGCGTCTCAAGCGGGCGCAAGCTCTCGTGGCGTGCATGACGGGTAAGCTCGACAAGGCGCTGTTTGAGCGCCTGAGCGAGCAGCGCCGCGACATTGCCGCCGAACACCGCGTGCCGGCCTACCGCGTGCTGCACACCGAGGCGCTGCGAGTCTTGGCCACGGTCAAACCCACCACCATCGAGGCGGCCATGCGGCTCAAGGGGATTGGCGCGCGCGTCAACCGCCGCTGGTTGCAGGTATTTTTGGAATTGATACAGGAACACGAAGGACTTTAACCCACGATGAGTATGCTGAAACACTTGTTTATTTCGGCCATCCTGCTGATGGGCTCTTGGGCGTCAGCGGAATGGATATCGCCTCACCCTTTGGAGGCAGAGCAGCAAGCGCCCGCAGCGCTGCTGCCTTTCCCGAACCGGGTGCAGTGGGAGGAGGGGCGCACGGAGCTGCCCGCTGCGCGCGGCTGGGAGCTCGCGGGCGATGCCGCGAACGACCCCATGGTGCGCACGGCGTGGAAAGCGCTGGTGCGTGCGGCGGCGGGCAAGGGGAGCGGCACCCTGCGCTGCACCCTCGCGCTCGATAAGAGCCTGTGGAGCGGCGATGCCATCCGCTCGGCGGAGGGCTATTGCCTGAACATCGGGCCAACGGGCATCGACATCCGCGCCGCTGAACCCGCGGGGCTGTTCTACGGCCTGCAAACCCTGCGCCAGCTGGCGGTCGGCGGCGTGCTGCCCCACGTCCGCATCGAGGATGCTCCCGCCTTTGCCCTGCGCGGCTTCATGCACGACTGCGGGCGCAATTTTCAGACCATCGACAGCCTCAAACGCCAGATCGATCTCGCGGCGCAGCTCAAGCTCAACACCTTCCACTGGCACCTGACCGACCATCCCGGCTGGCGCGTCGAGTGCCGCGCCTACCCCGCGCTCAACGACCCCAAACACCGCACGCGCGACCTGCAGGGCACCTACAGCTACAAGGATATCCGCGAGCTCATCGACTACGCCCGCAAGCGCCACATCCGCATCATCCCCGAGCTCGACATGCCCGGGCACAGCGCCTATTTCAAGCGGGCTTTCGGCTTCGACATGGCCTCGGAGCCGGGGCAGGAGATTCTGGAAAAACTGCTGGAGGAGTTCTGCGCCGAAATTCCTGCGGAGGACTGCCCCATTGTCCACCTGGGGGCGGATGAGGTGCGCATCCCCAACGCTAAAGCCTTTGTGAAGCGCATGAGCGACAAGCTCATCTCCCTGGGGCGCCGCCCCATGCAGTGGGGCGGTCCGCACGACCTCCCCGTGGGCGAGGACTCCATCGCCCAGCGCTGGGCCGAGGGTGCCGAATCCGCCGAGCGCTCGCTCCGACCGGAGAGCATTCACTGCCGCACCGTGGATTCCTCCATGGGCTACAGCAACCTCTTCGAGCCCTCGCTGCTCGTGCGCCGCTATTTCTTCATGCGCCCCTGCGGTGTCGAGCGCGGGGACGAGCTGCGGCTGGGGCTCATCGCCTGCACCTGGCCCGATGCCCGCGTGGACGACAAGAGCAAAATCGAGCGTCACAACGGCGTGTGGCCCGTGCTCTGCGCGGCGGCAGAGCGCGCGTGGTGCGGCGCCCCGCCGGACGGCGATGCCCTCGCCCTCACCCTGCCGCGCTATGACACAGCGGCCGGGCGCGCCTACAGCCTCTTTGAGCAGCGGCTGGATAAGCTGCGCCGCACGCTCTTCCGCGGCACGGACTTCCCCTTCCGCCCCGAATACGGGGTGGAGTGGACGCTGACGCAGCCCGTCCCCACCGAGCAGGCCGATGCCATGCGGCAGCAGGTGCTCGCCGGCACCTGGGACAAGCGCAGCGGGTTGACGCGTCGCGGCGCCTGCCTCTACCTGCGCACCCGCCCTGCCACCGCCAACATCGGCGTGTTCCGCGAGACGAAACCGGGCGTGACCGTGTGGGCGCAGACCACCATCCGCTCGCCCAAGGCGGGCAAACAGCCCTTCCTCATCGGCTTCGATGCGCCCGCCCGCTCCTCGCGCCGCTGGTCGGGCGTGGCACCGCGCGGCGAGTGGTCCGCCTGCGGCACGCGCATCTGGGTCAACGGGCAGGAGCTGAAGAACCCGCAGACCTACCGCTTGGCGGGGCAGGGGCGTTGCGTGCGCGACACTTGGTTCGCCCCGGCGAACGAAAACCCGCTGGATGACGAAGAAGTGTGGTGGGCGCACGAACCCACCCTGCTGCCCCTGCGCCGGGGGGACAACAGCATCGTGGTCGAGCAGCCCTACATCGGCGATTTTCAGTCCTGGGAAATCAACCTCGTTCCCCTGTTCCGTGCCTCCGAATCATCCGAATAACAACACAGCGGGGGCGGCTGAGCCCCCAGAGAAAAAACACCTCCCCGCGTGGTTGAAGGTGCGCGGACCGGGCGGAGCCGTCTTTCACCGCATGCAGCAGCGGGTGGCGGGCGAGCGCCTCGTCACCGTCTGCGAGGAGGCGCAGTGCCCCAACCGCGGCGAATGCTGGAGCCACGGCAGCGCCACCTTCATGCTCGGCGGCGAGCTCTGCACCCGCGCCTGCGGCTTCTGCGCCACCCGCACCGCCAAGCCCGCCCCCCTCGACCCCGGGGAACCCGAGCGCGTGGCCGCCGCCGTGGCTGACATGCAGCTGCGCCACAGCGTCATCACCATGGTCACGCGCGATGACCTGCCCGACGGCGCCGCGGCGCACGTGGCCGCCACCATCCGCGCCGTGCGCCGCGCCGCCCCCGCCTGCATCATCGAGGTGCTGACCTCCGACTTCAACGGCAACGCCGCGGCGCTCGCCACCGTCATGGCGGCGCGCCCCCACATCTTCGGGCACAACATCGAGACCGTCGAGCGCCTGACCCCCATCGTGCGCTTCCGCGCACGCTACCGCCGCTCGCTGGAGCTGCTGCGCCGCGCCCGCGAGCTGGCGCCCGGGCTCGTCGTCACCAAGAGCGGCCTCATGCTCGGCTTGGGCGAGCAGCGCGAGGAGCTGCTGCGCAGCATGGACGACCTGCTGGAGCAGGGGGTCAGCATCCTCACGCTCGGGCAGTACCTGCGCCCCTCGCCCCGCCACCTGCCCGTCATCCGCTACCTGCGCCCCGCTGAGTTCGAGGAACTGCGCAGCATCGCGCTGGCGCGCGGCTTTGCGGGCGTGGCCTCCGGGCCGCTGATCCGCTCCTCGCACCACGATGCCAATTTTCCCCCGCCGCCGGAGATTCTCGCCGCCATCGAGCGCGATTTGCGCGCTCGGGGCGAGTGGCCCTGCTGATGCAGGCGGTTTTGTACAAAAATGTTCAACAAAAATGTAAAGTCTGGGGTTGAGTTTACAAAAATGTACAATTCGCTGAAAAGGTTTTTTCCGGCTTATCAGGGATAAGTGCCTGTTGTTCAATCTCTAAACAAGGTTTTGAAAAATTTGGCACGTAATTTGCAAGAAGAAGGGTGAGAGCGCTTCTTGCCGCTCCGCAGACTCCAACCACACATCACTATGGCTACTGACACCATGATTGACCCGACCGAGGAGCTCGCCGCCCTTTACGGCAGCGATACTTTCGGTATCAAGACGATGGAGAAATACCTCTCCAAGAGCGCATTCAAGAAGATGATGGTGACCATCCAGCAGGGTGGTCGTCTGGATCCCTCCATCGCCGATGAGGTTGCGCAGGCCATGAAGGTGTGGGCCATCTCCAAGGGAGCCACGCACTACACCCACTGGTTCCAGCCGCTGACCGATGCCACCGCCGAGAAGCACGACTCCTTCGTGGAGCCCGACGGCAAGGGCGGCATGGTCTGCGAGTTCACGGGCAAGAACCTCATCCAGAGCGAGCCCGACGCCTCCTCCTTCCCCTCCGGCGGCATCCGCGCCACCTTCGAAGCCCGCGGCTACACCGCCTGGGATCCTACCTCGCCCGCCTTCATCAAGCGCACGGCGCACACCGCCACCCTCTGCATCCCCACGGCCTTCTGCTCCTACACGGGCGAAGCGCTGGACAAGAAGACCCCGCTGCTGCGCTCCATGGCCTCCGTCAGTCGCCAGGCCACGCGCGTGCTCAAGTGTTTCGGCATCACGCCCAGCCGCGTGGACAGCAATCTGGGCGCCGAGCAGGAGTACTTCCTCGTGGACCGCGACCTCTACCTGCAGCGTCCCGACCTCATCGAGACGGGGCGCACCCTCTTCGGCTGCCTGCCGCCCAAGCACCAGCAGATGGAGGATCACTACTTCGGCTCCATCAAGGAGCGCGTGCTGGAGTTCATGGCCAGCGTCGACCACGCCCTGTGGGCGCTCGGCGTGCCCGCCAAGACCCGCCACAACGAGGTGGCGCCCGCGCAGTTCGAGATTGCGCCGCTCTTTGAGCCCATCAACGTGGCCGTGGATCACAACGTGATGATCATGGACATCCTGCAGCGCCAGGCGCTCAAGTTCAACCTGGTCTGCCTGCTGCACGAGAAACCCTACGCCAACGTCAACGGCAGCGGCAAGCACAACAACTGGTCGCTCTCCACGCCCGAGCTCGGCTCGCTCTTCTCCCCCGGCAAGACCCCGCACAGCAACCTCCTCTTCCTCACCTTCCTCGCCAGCGTGATTCAGGCCATCGACCTGCACGCCGACCTGCTGCGCGCCTCCATCTCCAAGGCGGGCAACGACCACCGTCTCGGCGCGCAGGAAGCGCCGCCCGCCATCATCTCCATCTTCCTCGGCGACCAGCTGGAGGACATCATCCGCCAGATCAAGGAGGGCGGCGCCACCAGCTCCACCAGCAAGACCACCATGGAGCTCGGCGTGGATGTGTTGCCCGTGCTGCCCAAGGACACAACCGACCGCAACCGCACCTCGCCCTTCGCCTTCACGGGCAACAAGTTCGAGTTCCGCGCCGTCGGCTCCTCGCAGACCTGCGCCTGGCCCATGGCCGTGCTCAACACCATCATGTGCGAGACACTCGATGAGGTCGCCACACGCCTGGAGCCCGTGGCCGGCAAGCCCGAGTTCAACACCGTGGTGGCTGAGCTCATCAAGGAGATGATCACCAAGCACGACCGCGTGATCTTCAACGGCAACGGCTACTCCGAGGAGTGGCTGGCCGAGGCCGAGCGCCGCGGGCTGCCCCACCTGCACACCACCCCCGAGGCTCTGGAGGTGCTCTCCGCCCCCGCCACCCTCGAGCTCATGGAGAAGTACAACGTGCTCACCAAGGCCGAGATGCTGGCTCGCAAGGAAATCCAAACGGAGAGCTACGAGAAGCAGATCGACATTGAGGCCAAGACCTGCCTCAACATGCTGCAAACCATTTACATGCCGGCAGTCGCCGAACAGATGACCAACATCTGCGGCACTGTTGCTTCCATCCGTGCCGCGGGCATCACCGCCGGGCTGAAGGCTGCCACAGCCAAGGCCGAGGCCGTCGGTGCCCTGTACGATGAGCTTCCCGGCAAGGTGGCCGAGCTGAGCTCGGCCATCGAAAAGGGCTGCCCCTGCGCCATCAAGCGCGCCATGGAGTCTGCCCGCGTCACCGTTGATGCCCTCGAGGCGCTGGTGGATGCCGAACTTTGGCCGGTGCCCACCTACGCCGAGATGCTCAACATCCACAGCAAGTAATCGAATCAGAGCTCTGTACTCTGGCCGCGCTCCCCGGGTGGGGAGCGCGGTTTCTCTTGCTGCCGCGTGCGCCTTATCGAGCGCGTCATCGATGAAGCACCTCTACCCGAGCGACAAAAAAGGCGCTCCCCCTAAAGTTGCGCGGGGGAGCGCTCGGGTTGGGGAACAGGAACGCTGAAAAAAACAAAACGGCGTTCCTCCCCAAGGGGATCGGGCTAAGCCACAGGCTCAGCGGCGGCGGCGTGCAGCCAAACCGGCGAGCGCCAGCAGCGACAGGGTGGCCGTGGTAGGCTCGGGAGTCAGGTGCGCCGCCTTGAGAATTTGAGTCTGTGTCAGCGTGCCGCTGAGTACCTGCAACTCAGCGATTTGACCCGAGAACAGGTCTTGTCCATCGTATGAACCCGAGCCAATGGCGGCGTAGGCTCCTTGTGCGGCATTAAATCGAGAATCTTTAGTATCCGTACCCAGACACTTGCCGTTGAGGTAGTACGTGACGGCGTTGGTGGAACCATCAACGGTGATCGCCACATTGTACCATTGGTTGAGGGTGATCGGCTTGGAATTGTAGTAATTCAGGCCAACATATTTTTGGGTAAGCTGGGGAGTGTTGTAGTCCCGGAGATCAAATTTGATGCCCGTGGAGTTATCCTTCCCCGTTCCGAAAATACTTCCTGTGCCGCTGGTGCCCGTAGCCTTGACCCATGCCATCAGGGTGTAGCTGGTCGTTGAGGTGATCGAACTCCAGTTGCTATCACTGAGTTGGACATAGGCGGAGCCATCCAAGACGATGGCCTTGCCCAAATCCTGCGTGAGGGTATAGTCGCCCACCTTCATACCGCTGGTCAGTCCGCTGTCGGTATAGGAGACATCACCACTGCCGGTGTAGGTGCCGGTGGAGTCGTGCAGCCCCTCGCTTGATACCGAAGCAAGGGTCTCGTCGAAGGTCCAAATGGTGTCGTTAAACGCTCTCGCGTTCGGCAGTAGGGCTGCGGCGAGAGCTGCGAGCAATAAGTGTTTTTTCATGATGTTTAGAGAATAATGGTGACGAGGGACGAGCATCCCCCACGGGGGAGGATATAGCATTGTTAATGCTGTTCCCGCCGTAGGTACGGATTATCATGATCTTCGGGAAACCTGTGAGCGAGCGGCGCAGGTGTTCACTGAGGAAAAAACGCTGAAAATGGAATATTTTGCTTGCTACAGCATTAACAATGCTGTAGGTGCGTGGAGCGTTTCGCCCCTGTCTGCGCGGGCTCAGCAGAGGTCGCGGGGGGAGCCGACAACAAGGCGCTCCCCCTAAAGTTTCGATCCTGTGCTCTCATGGTTAGCGCCATGTGTTTATGATGGTGCGCTTCTTTTTGTGGCAATGCGTGCCGCATCCGATGCGTTGTCGCGCGCGGAATAGACTTGACTTGCGGGGGCGGGGCGGGTATGCTCCCCGCGCACCATGGCTACGGATATCCGCTTCAAACGCAATTTTTCCATCATTGCGCACATTGACCACGGCAAGACGACGCTTTCTGACCGCCTGCTGGAGTTTACCGACACCATCAGCCACCGCGAGATGGAGGATCAGCTGCTGGATGCCATGGATTTGGAGCGGGAAAAAGGCATCACCATCAAGTCCCACCCCGTGACGATGACCTACCGCGCCAAGGACGGCAACACTTACGAGCTCAACCTCCTCGATACGCCCGGGCATGTGGACTTCTCCTACGAGGTGTCGCGCTCGCTCGCTGCCTGCGACGGCGCCGTTCTCATCGTCGATGCCGCGCAGGGGGTGGAGGCACAGACCCTGGCCAACATGCACCTGGCGCTCGACCAGCATCTGGAAATCATTCCCGTCATCAACAAAATCGACCTGCCGAGCGCCAACCTGCCCAAGGTCTACAAGCAGCTGGAGGACATTATCTGCATCCCGCACGAGGAGGCCATTCACTGCTCGGCCAAGGCGGGTATCGGCATTGAGGAGGTGCTGGAGGCCATCGTGCAGCGCGTGCCCGCCCCCCAACCTGCGGCGGACGATAAGCTGCGCGCGCTGGTGTTCGATTCCGTGTACGATGCCTACCGCGGTGTGGTGTCCTATGTGCGCATGGTCAGCGGCAGCGTGCGCCGCGGCGACCGCGTGAAACTCTTTGCCACCAGCGACACCTACGAGGTGAAGGAGGTGGGTATCTTCACGCCCAAGATGCAGGCAACCGACTCGCTGGAGACGGGCGATGTGGGCTACATCATCGCGAACATGAAGACCGCCGCCGATGTGAAGATCGGCGACACCTACACGAACCTGCTGAACCCCTGCGAGGAGCCGCTGCCGGGTTTCAAGGAGATTCGCCCGCTGGTCTTCTCCGGCATCTATCCCGTGGATTCCGCTGACTACGAGGCGCTGAAAGCCGCCATGGCCAAACTGCAGATCAACGATGCGGCCTTCACCTACATGGGCGAGAGCTCCGTGGCGCTGGGCTTCGGTTTCCGCTGCGGCTTCCTCGGACTGCTGCACATGGAGATTATTCAGGAGCGCCTGCGCCGCGAGTTCAACATGGATGTGATTTCCACCTACCCCTCGGTCATCTATGAGGTAACGCGCACCGACGGCAGCGAACTGACGGTGGACAACCCCAGCGAACTGCCCGAGCCGCAGGAGATTCAGGAAATCCGCGAGCCCGTGGTCAAAATCTTCATCATGATTCCCGCCGACTACATCGGCGACATCATGCGGCTGGTCATGGAGAAGCGCGGCGAAGTCATCCACACCGAGACCATTGACGACACGCGTGTGATGCTGACTTGCCGCGTGCCCATGGCGGAAATTCTGGTCGATTTCAACGACAAGCTCAAGAGCACCACCCGCGGCTACGGCTCCATGGACTACGAGCTGGACGGCTATCAGGCCTCCAAGCTGGTGAAGATGGACATGATGATTGCGGGCGAGCCGGTGGACGCTTTCTCCATGATTGTGCACCGCGACCGTGCGGAGTCGCAGGGGCGCGAGCTGGCGCTCAAGCTCAAGGAGGTCATCCCCCGCCAGCTCTTCACCGTGGCGATTCAGGCCTGCATCGGCGGCAAAATCATCGCCCGCGAGAGCATCACGCCCATGCGCAAGAACGTGACCGCCAAGTGCTACGGCGGCGACGTGACCCGCAAGCGCAAGCTGCTCGAAAAGCAGAAGGAAGGCAAGAAGCGCATGAAGGCCATCGGACGCGTCAACATCCCGCAGGAGGCCTTTATCAACGTCCTCAAGAGCGGAGACTGAGCGCTTCGCTGTCGTCCCTGCCAAAATGAGGACAGCCCCCGCAGGCCGCGTTGAGGCCTGCGGGGCTGTCGCTTATGGTGCGTGGGGAGAGAGGCGCGTTTACAGCCGCACGCTGCCGCTGCGGCGGGTGATGACCTGCGCTGTGACATAGTGCAGCAGCTCCAGGCGCCCGTTGGCCAGCACGGCATCGCGGCAGAGGGAGACGCCGTGGCGGGCGGCGGCGAGCAGATCCTCGTCGGTGGCAGCGGTGTCGCGCACGCGCACACCGCGGCGGCTGAGGGCGGGCAGGCGGCTCTCGTATTCCTCGCGGCTTTCGACGCAGACGCGCACGCCGAGCTTGTCGAGCGCGGGCATCCACGCGCGCATGGTGTGGGTGCTGAGCTCCGGCGGGCTGCCCGCTTGCAGCGCCGCCATGATGGCGATGGCCAGGTCGATGTCGCTCATGGCTTTGTCGACGCGGATGCAGACGGGCACGGGGCGGTAGCGCAGGATGCTGCGCTGCGCCGGGCTTTGGGAGAGGCAGTGCTCAACGCCGAAGTGCTTGTCCCACCAGTAGGCGATGGAATCGGCGGCGGTGCTCAGGCGTTGGATGTTTTCGGCATCGGGCTTGGGCGAGAGGCAGTCCCAGGGGGCAAAGACCGTGTTGCGCTGCGCGCCGCGGGTTTGCGGGCGGGCGTGCTCCTGCCAGTGGCAGAGGGCGGCGAGCTCGTCGCAGCTGCCGATGAGGGGGGCGTTCCCTTGCGCGCTGCCGCGCGGCAGGGTGCCGGGGTGTGGGGCGGGCAGGCAGTTGACGGAGAGGCTGTTGGGGGAGAGCTCGCGGGTCCAGAGCTCGATTTCGGCCTCATCGCCGGAGAAGAGGGTGACGGGCATGCCCTGCGCCCGTTCGCGTTGCAGGTGCATGGCCTCCTCGCTGCTCGCGACGCGCAGCAGCCCGAGGATGGGGAGGTTGTGCACGGCTTGGCAGAAGACGCCGTCGGGGCGGATGCCGCAACGCACGCCGCCGCTGTAGAGGCGCGAGCCGATTTCCTCCGTGTGCGGGGCGACGAGCCAGGCGCCCTCGGGGTCTTGGGGGCTGAGGAGCTGCTGTTCGTCGCCCTCGGGCGCGCGAGCCAAGGCTCCGAGCTGCCCGCCCTCGCGGAAGCCGGGGGCGGCGCTGATGCCGGAGACGGCATCGCGCAGGGCGTTCATGAAGTCTTGGTTGTCGTAGACCGCGGCGTGGACGAGGACGAGGTGGGGGCAGTCGGGGGATTGGCTGCGGCGGGTGAAGAAGCGGTCGCGGAGCTCACGGATGGCCGCCGCTGTGTCGGCGGAGGGGGCGATGTAGATGCTCGGTTGCCCGGTGCAGGCGCCGAGGAGGGGGCGCAGGGGCATGCGCTTGCCCCACGCGGCGCTGTGTTCGGTGTTGCCGCGGAAGAGGACGGCCTTGACGCGCGGGTCGCTGAGCAGTTTGCGGGCAATTTGGTTGTCGATGCAGGGAATCATCTGCAACACGGGGGCTCCGAGCCCGGCTTCGCTGAGCAGCTCGGTGAGCCGCTGTCCCAGCAGCACGCTGTGGTAGGAGGGTTTGTAGACGATGGTGTTGCCGGTGACGGCGGCGGCGGCGATGCCCGCCACGGCATCGGCCAGCGGGTGCACGCGTCCCGGAGCTACGACAACGACCCCCAGCGGCGTGGGGCGGGTGCCGTCGTACAGCCCGGGCTGGGCGGCGCTGCGCTCGTAGTAGCGGCAGAAGTCGATGGCGGCGTTGAGCTCGGCATCGGCATCGGCGATGGTGAAGCCGGCATCGCGCACGAGCAGGGCGATGAGCTCCGCCGCATGTTTCCCCAGCAGGCGCGCGATGTGCAGCAGCTGCAGGCGGCGCTCCTCGGCGCTCTCGGGCAGGCGCGCCGTGGCCGAGGTGGCGATGGTGAGTACCTGCTCCACGGCGGCGAAGTCGGCGGAGGTGAAGCGGTAGTCCTCCAGCCCGGGCACGCTGAGAGAGCGCGAGATGCAGCTGAGCGCGCCGGGAACCTCGCGCCCGTTGATGCGCAGGGGCAGGGGGGGCTGCACGCGCTCGTTCTCCTGTTCGGCGGCGCGGTAGAGGGCTTCGATGGCAGCGCTGTCGCCGATGCGGGAGAGCGGGGTGGCCGCAAAGCTGCCGCTCGGGCTCGGCGGGGCGGCGGGGCTGTCCTCTCGCCCGCTGAGGGCGGCGAGGAAGTGCTGGCGCAGCCGACCCCAGCCCAGCGAGGAGCTGTCGGTGGCGCAGCCGGAGGCGATGACGCCGTCCGGGCGCATGAGCTCGCCGATGAGCTGCATGAGGTAGGTCTCAAAGCCCGCATCGCCGTCCTCCGGGGTGGCAGCGGCGTTGAGCCGGACGCTCGCGCCCTGCCGGGCGAGCACGCGGCCGAAGTGATTGACCAAACCGGCGGTGAAGCAGAAGGGGGGGAGACCCTCGCGCCCGCTACGCCCCCAATCGAGCAGGGCGTAAGCCATGTCGAAGACGTTGTGGGTACCGATGACGGGGGTGATGCCTTTGGCGTGGATGGCGCTGTGGAGCATCTGCTTGTAGCGTGCTTCCACCGCGGCTTTGGTGGCACAGACGGGGTCGGCGTCGCCGTGGCGGAAGCTCAGCTCGCGCTCTTCATCCAGGTGGGAACCCTTGACCAGCAGGATGCCGAGCGGGCGGAATCCCTTTTTGGCGCGGGTGGCGGCCCACTCGGTGAGGCTGCGGAGCCGCGCCGGGCTGTTGGCGAGGTAGGCGGGCAGCTCCAGCGCGATGTCGACGCGCTGGAAGTCGGCGGAGGCCAGTGCGAGCTTGAGCGCTTCGATGACCGTGGGCAGGGTGTCGGAGAGTCCGGTTTCGAGGAGGAGGGGGCGCGCCTTGCCGCCCTCCAGCGAGAGTCTGAGGAGCGGGCGCAGCTGTTCGGTGAGCTGCTTGGCACCGCTGTTGGGGGAGTAGGCGCTGAGCCCGGGGCAGAGCCGCCACGGGCAGATGACGATGCCGACACCCGGCTGCTTGCTGAGAATGGTTGCGAGGTTCCGGTGGTAGCGCTCGGCGCTCTTGGGACCGAATACCTGCGGCACCAGGGGGTTGAGCAGGGGGGTGAGGCCGTCCTTGGCGAAGTCGCGCACGCTGCGGTTGAGCCGCTCCACCTGCGTGGGCAGGGTGAGCTGGCTGAAGGTGCTGCGGAAGACGCGGCGCGCCTCGGCCACAGCGGCCTGCTGTGCTCCGCGCGCGGCGACAGCGGCGGCCTTGAGGCGCAGCTTGCCCAGTGTGCTGAAGATGGGGGGCACGCCGCCGTGCTCCGCCAGCAGCGCGCGCAGATTCTCGGCGCTTGCCGCAGCATCGCCGCAGCGGAAGACACGCTCGCCCAGCTGTCGGATGAAGCGGCGGTAGCTCTCCTCGGTGCTCAGGCGCTGGAGTGCCGCGAGCAGGGTGCGCTCATCGGATTTGAGCTCGCGGAGCGAGGCGTTGAGGAGCTCCTGCGCCAGCTCGGCAGCCTGCTGCGCCAAGGTGCGGTCGTCCCACTTGTGTCGCTTGGCTTCGGCTAATCGGCTCTTCAAATCAAGGTCCCCCATACGCGGCGGTTATTCTACCGAGCGGGGGGTGGTGAATCAAGTACAAAGTATGCCCGCCTCTCCCTTGGGCGTCAACGTGGCGGCGTTTGCGGGCGCTGACGGGCGGGGAGCTCCTGCCATTGGATGATGCGAGGCAGCAGGGCGGCGATGAGACGGCGCAGCTGTTGTTCGGCTTCGCCCTCGCTGATTCCGGACCTGCCGCCCCAGTAGCAGCCGATCTGGAAATAGGCCCAGCGCTCGACCGTGCCGGTGAAGAGGCGGTCAAACATGTCCTGCATGACGCGCTGCAGGTGGGTGGCTTTGAGGTGCCCCTTGCCGATGAAGAGATAGTAGTGGATGTAGTGCCGGGTGGCATCTCGGTCGCTGTTGTCGGGACGGATGGAGCTCAGGCGCGTGAAGGGCAGGCGCACACCGTTGCTTAGCTCGACCTCGGCGGGGCTCCCTTGCAGGTTCTGGAATCCCTGGGTGGGCAGGCAGAGCTCGGGGCGGTGGATGGAGGAGTTCATGTCCTGCCCGGAAAAGACGATGGAGACATCGAGGAGGGGGCAGCGGGGGTCGGGGTAGCGCCCGTCGAACCCGAGCTGTTTGTAGCAGGCCTTGCTGAAGCGGGTGTCGGCGGCCAAAATGCTGCGCTCGGCCTCGCTTTCCTGCACACGCTCCCCGAGCCAGCCCGGCAACGCGCGCCCGACGGGCAGCTCGCTCTGCACGGAGGGTTCGAGAAGCTCGGCGTTCTCAGGAATGAGGGCGATGAGGCTGAGCAGGGCGGCCAACAGCGCCACGGGCAGGAAAGCATGCAGTAGGGGATGTTTCATGTCAGGCTGTTTTGTTCGTGTTGGCTTGGCGGATGATGACGCGGCGGCGCTTCAGGAAGGGCACTTCCCCGGCGAGCAGCCCGTGCAGGAGCGCCAGCAGGAAGAGGCTGACGGGGAAGAAGAAGAGGAGCCCGGACCAGTCGTGCCAGGTTTGGTGGGCAAACTGTTCGTCGATGTACTCGGCGCAGACGAAGATGCTGGCCACGCGCACGGCGTTGCCGACCACGGCGATGGGCAGGGCGCTGAGCCCCAGCAGCAGGCGCTTCCACAAACTCAGCCCGTCTGCGAGATAGCCCCAGGCGGCCGAAATCATCAGCAGTGCCATGAGCGAGCGGATGCCCGAGCAGCCGCCCACAATGTTGAAGGCGCTCCAATGCCCGCGCACGGAGGAGACATTGGTGCCCTCCAGCAGGGTATCCACACCGCAGCATCCGGCCAGCAGATGCGCCCACTTGGCGGCGAGTAGCTGCAGGTGCACCGTGGTTTGCTGGAAGCCCGGCAGGGGCACGCACAGCCACAGAAAGAAGAGCGGAAAGGCGGTTTTGAGCGCGGCCCGGCTGCCCCAGTAGCACCACACCATGCCCGCGAGTATGGCGGGAATCCCCACGATGGCCAGGCGCGCCTGGTGCGTGCGCACGGCGGCCAGCCAGAGCAGCGCAGCGGGGATGACGAGGAGCAGCCCCCACAGGGAGGGGCGCGCGCGGAGTCCCTTCATGCTGCGGCAGGCATGCCCGCAGAGGTAGGCGGAGATGAGCGGTATCATCCAGCCGTGCTCCAGATCGTTGTCCCGGTTCCAAGCGCGCGCCAGCCAGCTGAGGGCGTTGTACTTGTCGTGGAAGATGTCGTAGGGGTGCAGACCGACCAGATACCACAGCACGAGAGCCAAGAAGAGAAGAACGCCGATGCCTGCGCAGCGGCTCAGCCCGAAGTAAGTGGTTTCGGCGGATGGTGTCGGGACGTTCATGCGGAAAAATGGGGCAAAAACTGCTTTTAGTATTGCCTTTTGCCCGAAAATGTCAAGAATAGACGCGCACCTGCACTTTTTGACTCATGAAAATCATCAGTGGAACCGCGCATCCGGAGCTGGCTCAGCGTATCGCCCGTGAGATGGGTATCGAACTTTGCAACGCCAAGGTCAACACTTTCCCCGACGGCGAGAGTTTTGTTCAGATTGAGGAGTCCATCCGCGGTGAGGACGTGTTCATCGTGCAGCCGACCTGCCCGCCGACCAACCATAACCTCATGGAGCTGCTGGTGATGGTGGATGCCGTGCGCCGCGCCAGCGCGAGCCGCATCACGGCGGTGATGCCCTTCTACGGCTACGCGCGCCAAGATCGCAAGGACAAGCCCAGAGTGCCCATCACCTCCAAACTGGTGGCCAATCTGCTGACGGCGGCCGGGGTGGACCGCGTGCTGACGATGGATTTGCACGCGGCGCAAATTCAGGGCTTTTTCGAGATTCCCGTCGACCACCTGCACAGCGTGCCCGTGCTGGTGAAGCATCTGAAGGAGACCTACGTCAAGGACATGACGAACCTCGTGGTCGTCTCCCCCGACATCGGCGGCGTGAAGAACGCCAAGATTTATGCCAACATTCTGGGCACGGAGCTGGCCATCGTGGCCAAGCAGCGCATCTCCGCGACCGAGGTGAACGCCCACGCCGTCATCGGCGATGTACAGGGCAAGGACGTGCTCATGGTGGACGACATGACGGAGTCCGGCGGCACGCTCTGCGCAGCGGCCGAGGTGCTCAAGAAGCACGGTGCCGCCCGCATTTTCGCGGCGGTGTCCCACGGCGTGCTCAACGAGAAAGCGCGCGCGCGCCTGGCCGGCAGCCCCATCGAGCGCCTGCTGACCTCGGATTCGGTACCGATGGCCTTCGGCGACCATGTGGACACGGTGAGCATTGCCCCCCTGCTGGCCAAGGCCATCTCCAACATCCACAACAACGCCTCCGTCACGCACCTCTTCGACCTGTAAAGCTCGGGAATGCTTCCCGACAGCGTCAGAAGCCCGCGTCTCCTTGCGAGACGCGGGCTTCTGCGCGTTGGGGGCGGCGTGTCTGTCAGAGAATCAGCATGCAGTCGCCGTAGGAGAAGAAGCGGTAGCGCTGCTTGACGGCTTGGCGGTAGGCTTCCATGATGAGCTCCTTGCCTGCAAAGGCGCAGACCAGCATGATGAGCGTGCTCTGCGGCAGGTGGAAGTTCGTGAGCAGGGCGCCCGTCACCTTGTACTCAAAGCCGGGGTAGATAAAAATGTCCGTCTCGCCGCTGCCGGGGCGCAGGGGACGCCCGTAGCGCGCGGCCAGCGTCTCCAGTACGCGCACGCTGGTGGTGCCCACGGCGACCACGCGCTTGGCGGCCTCGACGGCGGCGGCGGTCTCGGGCGGAAGCGTAAAGGCCTCGGTGTGCATGTGGTGTTGCTCCACCTGCTCCACCTTGACGGGGCGGAAGGTGCCGACCCCCACGTGGAGGGTGACGAAGCTGTGCGGGACGCGCGCGAGAATCTCCGGCGTGAAGTGAAGCCCCGCCGTGGGCGCGGCGATGGCGCCCTCGTGTGCGGCGTAAACGGTCTGGTAGCGCTCGCGGTCGGCGGGGTCGCTCTCGCGGTTCATGTAGTGCGGCAGCGCCAGGCGCCCGTAGGTCTCCTCATCCACGGGGCGATCCCAGCGGATGTAGCGGTAGCCCTCCTCGTCAATAGCCTCGACCTTGCCCGTGGCCGCCCCCACCTGCACGCTGCGCCCGACCTTCATCTTTTTGCCGGGGCGCACCAGGCATTTCCACAGCAGTTCATGGGTGAGCCCGGCGCGCACGAGCTCGATGCTGCCGTCGTTGCTGAAGTAGCGCGCGGGGATAACCTTGGTGTCGTTGAGCACGAAGTGGTCGCCGGGGCGCACATAGTCGAGGATATCCGCGAAGTGGCGGTGCTCGATGCGCCCGCTGTCGCGGTGCACGACCAGCATGCGCGAGGCGGCGCGGTCGGGCAGGGGGTGCGAGGCAATCAGCTCCTCGGGCAGGGGGTAATCGAAATCGACGGTGCGCATGGGCGGTGCGGCGAAGGCTTAGCAGGGGAAGATGCTGATGCGGCGCAGCACCTCGTCGCGGCCGAGGGTCTGCATGACCACATCGATGCCGGGGCCGGCGTGGCAGCCCGTCAGCGCCAGACGCAGGGGGAACATCATGGCGCCGACCTTGACGCCCTGTGCCTTGGTCATGGGCTTGACCAGCTGCATGGCCGCCTCGCCGTTCCACTCGGGCAGTTCGCGCGCGGCGGCGGCGAAGAGCTCGAGCATCTCGCGGGCGTTGGCCTGCAGCTTGGCCATGGATTCCTCCTCGTACTCCAGCACCTGTAGCCAGCGCACCCAGGCGGGCACCTCGGAAAGCAGCTGCACCTTCGCCTGCACGGCGGGCAGCAGCGCGCGCAGGGCAGCGGTGTCCTCCAGCCCGGCGGCGGTGCAGAAGGGCAGCGCCAGCTCGGTGAAACGCTCGGGCGCCAGGCGCAGGATGTGCTGCTGGTTCATCCACTTGCACTTGGTGATGTCGAACTTGGCGGCGGCGCGGTTGACATGCTCCAGCGAGAAGAGCTCGATGAGCTGCTCCTTGGAGAAGACCTCCTCATCGCTCTTGGGGCTCCAGCCCAGCAGCGCGATGAAGTTGATGACCGCATCGGGCAGGAAGCCCTCCTCGGGGTAATTGCCGAGCTGGGCGCCGACATCGCGCTTGCTCATCTTGGAGCCGTCGGGGTTCTGGATGAGGGGAATGTGGGCGTACACGGGCGGCTCCGCGCCGAAGGCCTCGAAGAGCTGCAGGTGCTTAAAGGTGTTCATGATGTGATCCTCGCCGCGGATGACGTGCGTGATGCGCATCTCGATATCGTCCACCACGTTGACCAGATGGAAGATGTAGGAGCCGTCCGTGCGCTTGACAATCATATCGGGCGTGTTCTCCGTGTTGGTGTAGTCCACGGAGATGTCGCCGCAGACGAGGTCGTGCAGGGTCATGACACCCTCGCGTTTAAAGCGGAAACGCCAGACGGTGCCCTCGCCGGTGCCGGGAATTTCGTCGCCGTTCTTGTCGCGCTTGTTGGGGGCGGGGCACTCATACACGCGCCCCAGCTCCACAAGCTTCTGAAAATAGCGGTCGTAAATCTCCTTGCGTTGGCTCTGGTAGTAGGGGGCGTAGGGGCCGCCCTTGCCCTCGCCCTCGTCCCAGTCCAGCCCCAGCCAGCTCATGCCCGTGAAGATGGCCTTCATGGCGTCCTCCACATGGCGTTCCTGGTCGGTGTCCTCGATGCGCAGCACGAAGGTGCCGCCCATCTTGCGGGCAAACAGATAGTTGAACAGGGCGGTGCGAGCCCCGCCGATGTGCAGGTAGCCGGTCGGCGAGGGGGCAAAACGGGTGCGGACGGTTGTAGCCATGCGCGGCTTATACACCCGCGCGCCGCGCTTTTCAAGCGCAGACTGTGTCCGCAGGGGCGGTCGGAGCGCGCCTGTTTTGCGTGTCATGCGGTTCGTGCGGCTCTTGTGGCGCATTTCGCGCTTGCGCAGCACGTTCGCGGCGTGATATGCTCGGGGAGTTATGAGGATGTTGCCCCTGTTGTGCCTGTGTTCGGCGCTGTTGCTGCTGCCCGCCTGTGATGATTTTGACGGTCCGCCGCCCATCGGGTCGGTGCGCGCGGTCGATCCCGAGGCCGATGCGCTGATGGCCAAGGCCGATGCGGCGCAGAAAGCCGGGAAACTCGGGCGCGAGATCAGCGCCCTCAAGGAGTTGGTGGAGTACCACGAGCTCGCGCCCAATGCGGCGCAGGCGCGCTTCCGCCTCGGGCAGGCCTATGAGAAGGACGAGGAGTACCGCGATGCCTTCAAGCAGTACACCAAGCTCATCGAGCGCTACCCGCAGAGCCCCCTCTACACCGACGCGCTCAACCGCCAGCTGGCGCTGGGCATGGCCGGGGCCAACGGCACGCTGCGCACGCCCGTGCTGTGGGGCGCGTGGCATGCGGAGATGGAGTCCTCCGTGGTCATCGAGTGGCTGCGCACGGTCATTGCCAAGGCTCCCTACAACGACATGGCGGCGACGGCTTCCTCCATCCTCGCCAAGTATCTGGTGGACATCGAAAAGTTCGATGATGCCCGCACGGAGTACCGCCGTCTGGTGGAGAATTACCCCGACAGCCGCTACGCGCCCGAGTCGCAGCTGATGCTGGCCCAGCTCTGGGCGAACGACCACACCCGCGGCGACCGCAACTTGGTCAACCTGACCAACGCCCGCGAGGCCTACGAGGAGTTCACCCTGCGCTTCCCCAACCACCCCGATGCCGCCAAGGCGCGCGCGCAGGCGGCGGACATGAAGAGCCTGCTGGTGCAGCAGGAGTTGGAGGTCGGGCGCTACTACCTCGAACGCTCGCGCGAGTACACCTCCGCCATCTTCTGCTTTGAGAACGTCATCCGCCAAAAGCAGCAGAACCCCAAGGCTGCGGCAGAGGCGGCTAAGCTCTTGGAACAGGCGCGCGCCCGCGCCGCTCAACCCGGCAACACAATCCTGTGATGAAGCGCTTCTTACTTTACCTCGGTGCTTCTGCGGCGCTGCTGCTGCCGGGCTGTGTGCACATGGGCGGGCAAAAGCCCGAGGCCATGAAGGACATGAACACGTTTTGCGTGACCATGTTCGAGAACCATAGCACGCAACCCTCGGTCGGCATGCTGATGACCACCGCCGTGACAGACTCCCTGCAGCGCGACGGCACCTACCGCCTCGTGCCCGCAAGTCAGGCCGATTTCCTGCTCACGGGCTCCGTGACGCAACTTTCGCGCACTTCCCTGCTGACCGACCCCGATGACTCCTACCTCAGCCGCGAGGTCGGGGTGGAGGTGCATGTCACCTACAAGGTGCTCGACCGCCGCTCGGGCAAGGTGGTCATGGAGCGCGATGTGAGCGGCACGGGCAGCTACTTCACCGATGCGGGCGTGGTGCAGACCTCCTTGGAAAGCGCGCTGTCCTACGCGACACGGCGCGCGGCCGACGACATCACCAACGATCTGACCATGCCGTGATCGACTACCCCGTCAGCTTCGTGGGGCTGCCCATCGGCAACCGCGAGGACATCACGCGGCGTGCGCTCGCGGTGTTGGAGGGGGTGGACTGCATCTGCTGCGAGGACACGCGCAACAGCGGGCTGCTGCTGGCGCACTACGGCATACGCAAGCCCCTGCTGAGCCTGCACGAGCACAACGAAGCGCAGCGCGCCCCCGAAATTGCCGCCCGCGCGCAGGCCGGCGAGCGCTTTGCCGTGGTGACGGATGCCGGCATGCCCGGCGTCAGCGACCCCGGCTACCGGCTCATTCAGGAACTCAGGCGTCGCGAGGTGCCTTTCACCGTGCTGCCCGGCCCCTCCGCCGTCATCACGGCCCTGGTCGGCTCGGGCTTGCCCAGCGATGCTTTCTTCTTCGGCGGTTTCCTGCCGGTCAAGAGCGGGCGCAAGGCAGCGGTGCTGCGGGCGGCACTGGCGGCTGACCACACCGGCATTTTTTACGAATCGCCCTTCCGCATCGTCAAGACGGTGGCGATGCTGGCCGAGCTCGACCCGCAGGCGCCCCTCTGCGTGGCGCGCGAGCTCACCAAGGTCTTCGAGACCTACCACCGCGGCAGCTCCGCCGAGCTGCTGGCGGAGTTTACCGCACGCCCGCCCAAGGGCGAGATGGTGCTGCTCATCGGCGGCACCAACGCCCCGCGCGCCTGACATCGCTTGCCCTTGACGGGGCGCCTGATTGGCCGCG
The DNA here is from genome assembly GCA_051884295.1 of Akkermansia sp. Taxonomy (GTDB): domain Bacteria; phylum Verrucomicrobiota; class Verrucomicrobiia; order Verrucomicrobiales; family Akkermansiaceae; genus Akkermansia. The sequence continues at coordinate 19,737 of JBJEVK010000092.1, read as the reverse complement.
CCCCTGATGACAAACGGCCGCTCCCGCAGGGTTGGGAGCGGCCGCTGAAAAGAGGAGCAGGGGGCGTTTATTCGCACCAGGTGAGCACCACCTTGCCGGAGAGGCCGGAGTTCATCACCTCGAAGCCCTCGCGGAAGTCGGTGTAGGGCAGGCGGTGCGTGATGATGGGCGAGACATCGAGCCCCGAGCGCAGCATGGCGTCCATCTTTTGCCAGGTGCGGAACATCTCGCGACCGTAGATGCCCTTCATCTTGAGACCCTTCCACACAAACTCGTTCCAGTCGATGCCCGAGCCGCCCGGCTGGATGCCCAACAGCGAGATGCAGGCGCCGTAGGAGGAGTGCGCGATGATGTCCTTGAGGCAGGCGGGCGCGCCGCTCATCTCCAAGCAGATGCCGTAGCCCTCGGTGATGCCGAGGTCCGCCTTGGCTTGGTCGAGCGAGTCGCCGTTGCGCACGTTCACCGTGCGGTCGGCGCCCATGATTTTGGCAAGGTTAAGCTTGTAGTCCGACAGGTCGGTGATGGTCACGCTGCGCGCACCCGCTTTCTTGCAGACGGCGGCGGCCATGGAGCCGATGAGCCCCGCGCCGGTGATGAGCACATCCTCACCCACCAAATCCCAGGAGAGGGCGGTGTGGGTGGCGTTGCCCAGCGGGTCGAGGATGGAGGCAATCTCCATGGGCATGTCCTTGTGGATGCGGATGACATTGCTCTGGGGAATCGACAGATACTCGGCGAAAGCGCCGGGGCGGTTGACGCCCACGCCCTGCGTGTTCGGGCAGAGGTGGAAGAGCCCGCGGCGGCAGTTGTGGCAGTGCCCGCAGACGATGTGCCCCTCGCCGGAGACGATTTCGCCGGGCTTGTACTCCGTGACGGCGGAGCCCACTTTCTCGATGATGCCGCAGTACTCGTGCCCCACGTGCATGCCGACGGGGATGGTCTTCTGCGCCCAGGGATCCCAGTTCCAGATGTGCAGATCCGTGCCGCAGATGGCGGTTTTGTAAATCTTGATGAGAACATCATTCGGGCCGACTTCGGGCATCGGCACGTCCATCAACTCCAAGCCCTTATCGGCCTTGGTCTTTACAAGCGCTTTCATGTGGCGGCAATCCTACCCCCGCCCCTGCCTGTTTTCAAGTCCAAACTCCCGCTCTGTCACAATTTATTCGCGACCTTTTCGCCCGATTACTCCCGCCCTTTTGGCTTGCCAAACAGAGGGGCGGCGCGTACAATGAGCCCAACATGAAAATTGCCGTCATCGGAAAAGGCGGGCGCGAACAGGCTTTGGTGGAGACCTTGGCCGCGAGTCCCGGAAACCCTGAGATTTTTTCCTTCCCCGGCAGCGATGCTATCTGCCGCACGGCCACTCGCATCGAGGCGGATGGCTTCGACGGGCTGATTCAGTGGATGGTCGACCACAATGTCGACCTCTGCGTGGCGGGCGAGGAGAGCTACCTGGTCAAGGGCGAGGGCCTGGCCAACCGTTGCGCCACGGTGGGCATCCCCTGCTGGGGGCCGCGCAAGGAGAGCGCGCAGTTGGAGGCCTCCAAGGAATTCGCCAAGGAGTTCCTCCTGCGCCACCACATCCCCACCGGTATGGCGCAGTGCGTGGGCAGCTACGATGAGGCCGTCGCCGCCATCGGCGGCAAGTACCCCACTGTGCTCAAGTTCGACGGCTTGGCGGCGGGCAAGGGTGTGGCCGTCTGTCCCGATGCGGCTTCGGCGGAGGAGTTCCTCAACGAGGTGTTCATCCAAAAGCGCTTCGGCACGGGACGCCTGCTGGTGGAGGAGTTCCTCACCGGTCCCGAGATTTCCATCTTCGGCGCCATCTGCGATGACCGCTACCTCATCCTCTGCCCGGCGCGCGACTACAAGCGCCTGCGCGACGGCGACGAGGGACCCAACACGGGCGGCATGGGAGCGGTGGCCTCGCGACAACTCATCAGCCCCGAGCTGCTCGCCGTCATCGAGCAGACCATTGTCGCTCCCACGGTGGCGGGCTTGCAGGCGGACGGGCTGCCCTACCGCGGTTTCCTGTACTTCGGGCTCATGCTCACGCCCGACGGCCCCAAGGTCATCGAATACAACTGCCGCTTCGGCGACCCGGAGTGCGAGGCGGTCATGCCCTTGCTGCGCGGCGACCTGGCCGGCTTCTGCCTGCGCGGGGCGCAGGGCGATTTTGCGCCCGAGCTCATTTCCTTTGACGAGGGCTGGAGCGTCTGCTGCATTCTGGCTTCGGCGGGCTACCCCGTCAGCTCGCACAGCGGCGACCTGATTCACGGTCTGGAGGTCTGCGATGCCCGCGTGTTCCACTGCGGCACCAAGCAGACGGAGGCGGGCTGGGTAAGCAACGGCGGGCGCGTGCTGGCCATCGTGGCGCAGGGCTCCACGCTGGATATCGCCCGCACCCGCGCTCACACCGAGGCCGCCAAAGTCAGCTTCGACGGTGCGCAGCGCCGCAGCGATATTGCCTACAAAAACATGGATTAACCGCTTATGGACGAACACGCCAACGAATTCCTGAGCGCCTACCTCGACAACGCCTCCCCCACGGGCATGGAGATGGAGGGGCAGCGCCTGTGGGCCGCCTACATCGCGCCCTACACCGACGAGCAGCACTGCGATGCCTACGGCAGCGCCTGGGCTGTCCTGCGCAGCGAGCAGCCCGGGGCACCGACGTTGATGCTCGATGCCCATGCCGACGAAATCGGCTTCACCATCCGCTACATCGATGACAAGGGTTTTGCCCGCGTCGACCGCCTGGGCGGCACCGACACCGCCATCGCTCGCGGGCGCCGCGTGCGCTTCACCGGTACGGACGGCGAGGTCATCGGCGTCATCGGCAACACTGCCATCCACATCCGCGACGACGGCGACAAGGCTCCCAAGATTTGGGAGCTCTACATCGACTTCGGCTGCGATAGCCGTGAGGAGGTGGAGGCGCTCGGCATCCGCGTGGGCACCACGGGGGTCTACTGCGACGGCCCCCTCCTGCTCAACGACGGCAAGCGGCTCGTCTGTCGCGCGCTGGACGACAAGCTCTGCGGCTTCATCAACGCCCAGGTGGCGCGCGCCCTGCACGAGCAGGGCATCAAGCCCGCTTGGAACATCGTCTTTGCCAACAGCATCCAGGAGGAAATCGGCTGCATCGGCGCTTCCATGGTCGCCTACCATCTGCGCCCCGATGCCGCCATCTGCATCGACGTGACCCACGCCACCGACTCCCCGGGGCTGGACAAGAATCGCTACGGCGATGTCTGTCTGGGCAAGGGCGGCGTGCTCTGCTTCGGTCCCACCTGCCACCCCAATCTCAACGCCCGCATCGAGCGCGTGGTCGATGCCGCCGGCATCCCCATGCAGTACGAGAGCACGGGTCGCTTCACCGGCACCAACACGGACTTTGTCTACCGCACGCGCGCGGGCGTGCCCAGCGCCAGTCTCTCGCTGCCCCTGCGCTACATGCACAGCCCCGTGGAGACCGCTGACATGGGCGATGTGCAGAGCATCGTCGACCTGCTCGTGGCTTTCATCCGCGACCTGCGGGTCGAGGACGATTTCCGTCACAAGCTGTAAAGAGCGCTTCGCGGTATCCCTGCAAGTGCTGTCCCCCGTGCTTCCCTCGGGAAGCACGGGGGACTTGTTTTGGAATGTGATGCGCTAGGAGCATCCGCAAGGCAGCCGCCACAAGTCGTCGGCTGGGCGTACGGGGGCGGAATGAGAGCGCTTGCTGCGTTGGAGCACGCTTGGAATGGAGCAGCGCGTGCTCCTTGGCATTGCCTCGGAGCACGTCGAAGGAGGGAATCGGTTGTGGGGCGGGACACAGAGCAGCAAGCTAAGCGGAAACCTCGGTCGATGCGCCTCGTCTATGGAACGGGAGCTTGTACAGTATTCCCAATGCTGTATCAAGACGAATTTCATAACAAATTGAAAAATAGCTCTATCCTTTGTGCGCTGCTTCTGATTCGCTTCGCCTTTACGCTCCAACAACTTGATAATCAATTATTTCTCCCACTACAGCATTGGGAATGCTGTACAATGCCCCAGACGGTGTCACCTAGGCATCGCTGAACAAACTATAACCTACGAACTACAATGAAGAAGACCATTATTTCGGCGTTGGCTGCCATTTCTCTGGTGGCTTCCGCGCAGGCAGTCAACGAGCTGAACATCACTCAGGCCGGCGATACTTGGGCTGGTAATTACAGCTTCAGCTTTATGCTGACCAGCGATCAGCTCTCTTCCCTCACCAATGGGACGGTGCTGGCCGCCTACTGGGGCAGCGTTCGCGACGTTAACGGCGCTAACGTGACCACGTACTATTCGAACGCCCTGACGGCTGTGGTGTCGGAGGGGGGCGTGACGCTGAAGCTCGGTCGCGGTGAGTTGTCCGGTCTGACGAAGGATACGGCGTCGAGCTATGTGTTGGCGTCGGATACGACGATGAACTTCCAGGATTCTGTCTCGTTCACGACGACTATCACGGCCGACGTTGTGTACACTCTGTCCGTGACAGGTGCTAATCAGGCGATGCTCCCGACGCTCTCCTGGGATGGTGGCGCTGAGACTCTTGCCGCCTATAAGGGCAATATGAACGGTGGCGTGGGCAATGGTAATCCGCTCTATTCTGACTTCAACAGCAACGTGGCGACTTTCGTCGCTCCTGCGGTTCCCGAGCCGGCTACTGCGACGCTGAGCCTGCTGGCTTTGGCCGGTCTGGCTGCTCGCCGCCGCCGCGCCTAAGTTTTTCTTCTGTTGCGGCATTCGCGGTGTTTTGTGTTTTTTTCGCCGCGGGTTCCGAGAGGAAGCACCCCCTCCCTACGCGACTTTTGGGGAGGGGGTGTTCTCTCCGGGCTTGCTGCGTCGGCGCGTTGCAGGCAAGTACGGTCGCTAAGGGTGTGACGCGCGGCAGCGTGACGGATGGTGCTTGCCGCCCCCGCATCCCCCGACCCCGGGCTCCCGACGGAGCTGCGGGGTCGCTGCTTATGCAGGGATGAAGTCCACAAAGCCCGTGGCGACGTCCACCCGGCGGGGGATGAGCGTGAGGAGGCTGCCGGGCAGCAGGACGCGCGCATCGAGCGAGCTCCAGCGCTCGGCGTGGCGCTCGTAGAACCATCGGGTGTCCTGCGGCAGATCGGCGGCGGACACAAAACCCTTGAGCCGCAGCAAGGGAATCTCGACCACGAGCCCCTGCGCCCAGCAGGCCGTGACGCGCCCCGGCCAGCGGCGCGGTTCGGCGGAGTGGCACTGCTGCTCCATGTAGAGGGCGAGCAGTTGGCGCTCGGCCTCGCTTTCGGCGGCGGCGGACTGCCGCTCGCTGTCGGAGAGGTGTTCGGCCAGGCTCTCCGCGCTCTCGGGACGGGGCAGGGCGGGCGCCCCCGCCGCGCGTATGAGCCGTCGGCAGGCGCGGTGCACCACGAGGTCGGCATAGCGGCGGATGGGGCTGGTGAAGTGGCAGTAGTCCCCCTTGGCCAGCCCGTAGTGACCCAGCGGGCGCGGGCTGTAGCGCGCGCGCATCAGGCAGCGCAGCAGCTCCGTTTTCAGGTCGTTTTCATCGCTGCGCCCGCGAATGCTGAGCAGCACGCCTTGCAGGGCTCGGCGGTCGTCGCCGGCGGGGGCGGGGATGCCGCTGCTGCGCAGCCGAAGCAGAAATTGTTGTAGCTTGTCGGGGTCGGGATCCTCGTGGACGCGGTAGAGCGCGGGCAGGCAGCGCTCGCGCAGCGCGCGAGCCACGCTCTCGTTGGCGGCGAGCATGAACTCCTCGATGAGCCGGTGCGCCTCGTCGCTCTCGTTGAGCTCGACATCGCAGGGTTGCCCGGCGGCATCCGTGAGCAGGCGCAGCTCCGGCAGGTCGAGGTCGAGCGCGCCGCCTTCCATGCGCCGCCGCCGCAAGAGCTGCGCGAGCCGCTGAGCCTCGCGCAGCAGGGCATCGCATTCGGCATCGCCCGTGCTGCCGCGCCCCTCGAGCACGGCAAGCGCCTGTGCATAGGTCAGGCGGCGGCGCGAGCGGATGACCGCCTCGCGCAGTTCGCTGCGGATGAGCTTCCCTTGGCGGTTGAGGCGCATGAGACAGAGCAGCGTGAGCCTGTCCTCGCCCTGCCGCAGGGAGCAAATGCCGTCGCAGAGGGCGGGAGGCAGCATGGGCAACACGCGGTCGGGCAGGTAGGTGGAGTTGCCGCGCCGCTGCGCCTCGGCATCCAAGGCGCTGCCGGGCGCGACGTAGTGGCTCACATCCGCAATATGCACCGCAAGCTCCCAGCCCTCGCCGCAGCGTTGCAGGGCAATGGCATCATCGTAGTCGCGGGCGCCCTCGGGATCGATGGTCAGCACGCAGCGCCCGCGCCAGTCATCGCGCCCGGCGAGCTCCTCCGCGCAGACGGCGGCGGGGATGGCAGCGGCCTCGCGCAGAACCTCCTCGGGAAAGCCCTCGGGCAGCCCGTAGCGGCGGATGACGGCGCTCACCTGCACGCTTGCTCGTTGCGGGTCACCCAGCACCTCCGCCAGCTCGCCCGCGGCCTCCGTGTGACCGATGGGGTAGCGCACGGGGCGCACGGCGATGCAGGTACCCGCCGCCAGCCCCTCGGGCGCAGGCGTGATGAGGCGCACCCGCTCCGGCGCGGTCTTGCCGTCGCCCTGCAGAAAGCCGCAGCGTCCCCCGGGGCAGAAGGTGCCGACCCAGTAATCGCTCCCGCGGCGCAGCACTTCTTCCACGCGCAACTGCGGCAGCAAGTCCTCGGGCGCGGCGGCGCGACGCGCGCCACGGCGACCGCGGACAGCGGGGCGATGCAGGCGCAGGGTGGCGCGCACGGTGTCGCCGTCGGCGGCATCGAGGGCGCGACCGGGGGGGATGGGGATGGTATCGCCCTCCCACGCCGGGCAGAGCCTGCGCAGCTCCGCCAGCCCGGCCGCATTGGGCAGGAGAAGGAGCTTGCCGCCGGCGAGCCGACGCACGCGCCCCGTCAGGCTGCCGCCGCGCGGTCGGCGGCGGGCGTAGAGCCCCTTGGCGAGCCGCAGCAACTCGCCGCGCACGCAGGCCTCCTGCAGCAGTGCGCGCAGCTGCTTCTGCTCGGCGGAGCTGCTCAGACCCAGGGCACGCGCCATGCTGCGGGCATCCTGCGGCTCGTAGCCGTCGGCATCGAGGTAGCGGCGCAGGCGCTCGGCCAAGTCATCGGACATTTTTTGAGGGGGGACGATGCTCCAAGAGGAAAAACGGCTCCTTGCCGAGTGCGAAAGAGCCGTTGAACACAGGTTGCCAGCGTGGCAAAGGGGAAACTCAGTGCGGCACGCTGATGGTCTGCTCGCGGTCGGGACCGACACCCACGCTGCCGACGGGGCAGCCGATGACCTCGCCGAAGCGCTTGACGTAGGCGCGGCAGTTCTCGGGCAGCTGCTCCCAAGTGGTGCAGCCGGTGATGTCCTGCTGCCAGCCGGGCAGCTCCTCGTAGATGGGCTCGCACTGCTCCCACTCCTCCACCAGGGCAGGCGGGTACTCCAGCACCTGATCCCCCAGGCGGTAGGCCGTGCAGATCTTGATGGTCGCGCGGTCGTCCAGCCCGTCGAGGTTGGTCATGGCCATCTCGTCAAAGCCGTTGAACATGGCGGAGAAGCGCAGCACCACGCCGTCCGCCCAGCCGCAGCGGCGCGGGCGACCCGTTGTGGCGCCGAACTCGCGCCCCAGCCCGTGCAGGTAGTCGGCAATCTCGGCATCCTCGGAGACAAAGGGACCGGCACCCACGCGCGTGGTGTAGGCCTTGCAGACCCCGATGATTTTGTCGATGCGGGTGGGTGGCACGCCGCTGCCCGTGCAGCAGCCGCCGGCGCTCGTGTTGGAGCTGGTGACGAAGGGGTAGGTGCCGAAGTCGATGTCGAGCATGGCGCCCTGCGCCCCCTCGAAGAGAATGTTTTTACCCGCCTTGGCGGCTTTGTTGAGCACGGGGATGGTGTTGGCGATGTGCGGGCGCAGCACATCCGCCGCCGCCATGACGACATCGAGCGTCTCGGCGGGGTCGGCCGCGGGTTTGCCGTAGCGCTGCAGCTCCTCATTGGCGGTCTTGATGCGAGCCTTCAGCACGCGCTCCAGACGCGCGCGATCCACGAAATCGGCCATGCGGATGCCGATGCGGCGCGCCTTGTCGGCGTAGGTGGGGCCGATGCCCTGCTTGGTGGTGCCGATTTTCTGGTCGCCGAGGGCTTCCTCCTGCGCGGCATCGATGGCCTTGTGGATGGGCAGCACGACATGGGCGCGGTCGGAGATGAGCAGGTTGTCGGGCGTGACGCTGACCCCGAGCTCGCGCAGGTAGCTCATTTCCTCCACCAGCGACGAGGGGTTGATGACCACCCCGTTGCCGATGACATTGACCTTGCCCGGCCACAGAATGCCGCTGGGAACGAGGTGCAGCACGTACTTCTGACCGTGGGCGATGACGGTGTGCCCCGCGTTGCTGCCGCCCTGGCTGCGGACAACGTAATCAGCGGATTCGGTCAGGAAGTCGATGACCTTCCCCTTGCCTTCGTCTCCCCACTGGGAACCGATAACGAGCGTATTCATGATAGGTGATGGTAAATGGGTGATTTATTCGGCGTAGCGGCCGGCTTGGAAGTCCTCGATGAGCTCGATGAACTCCCCGAAGAAGTAGGTGGCATCCTTGGGTCCGGGGGCGGCCTCGGGGTGGTACTGCACGCAGAAGATGGGCATTTTGGTGTGGCGTATGCCCTCGACCGTGCCGTCGTTGAGGTTGATGTGCGTCACCTCGACATCGGCGGGCAGCGAGTCGGGATCGACGGCGAAGCCGTGGTTCTGCGAGGTGATGGCCACCTTGCCCGTGCGCAGGTCTTGGACAGGCTGGTTGCCGCCGCGGTGCCCGAACTTGAGCTTGAAGGTCTTGCCGCCGAAGGCGTGACCGAGCAGCTGGTGCCCGAGGCAGATGCCGAAGATGGGCAGCTTGCCGAGCAGCTTTCTGAGTTCGGCGTGGATGCGGGGCAGGGCGGCGGGGTCGCCGGGGCCGTTGGAGAGGAAGACGCCATCGGGCTTGAGGGCGAGCACCTCCTCGGCGGGGGTGTAGGCGTTGACGACGGTGACATCGAAGCCGTCGCGACGCAGGCAGCGCAGAATGTTGCGCTTGATGCCGAAGTCGTAGGCCACAATGCGGTAGCGCACGGGGGGCAGGTCGGCATACTCGCGCAGATCCCCGGTGGTCTTGTTGGGCAGTTTCCAGTCGCGGCTCTCGCCCTCCCAGTGGTAGGTTTCGGGCGCGGAAACCTCGGTCACGAAATCGCTGCCGCTCATGGGGGGAGCTGCTTGTGCCGCTGCCACGGCCTCCTCGGCGCTCAGCTCGGTGCTGAGGCAGGCGCGCTGAGCGCCCTTGGTGCGCAGCAGCTTGGTGAGCTTGCGGGTGTCCACCCCCTCGATGCCCGGGATGCCGTGGCGCTCCATCCAGGTGTCGAGCGCTTCTTCGGCGCGGCGGTTCGAGTGGCGGCGCGCCAGCTCGGCCACCACGAAGCCGCGCACCTGCGGGCCGGTGCTCTCGTTGTCGGCCTCGCAGACGCCGTAGTTGCCGATGAGCGGGTAGGTCATCGTGACAATCTGTCCGCGGTAGGAGGGGTCGGTCAGCACCTCCTGATAACCGGTCATGGAGGTGTTGAAACAGGCCTCACCCGTCACCGTTCCGGTGGCGCCGAATGCGGTTCCCTCGAAAATGGTTCCGTCTTCTAATGCAAGAATCGCTCTCATTACCTAATTTTTTAGCCGTGGCATCATAGCGAATTTCGCGGCGGATGGCAAGGCAATTATGCCGCAGCTCGGGGAAAAACAGTGCGCGGCGCGGGCGGGAGGGGCTCTGTGTTGTATTTTCGGCGTTGCATGCTTGATTTTGAACATCGGATGTGGTAATGGTTTCCCAATAGCAGCGGGTGTGTTTTTCCCCGCCGATCATCGCATCGCTTAACCCCTTACACAACGAATCATCATGGATACGGAAGAGAATAAGACGACAACGACGGCTCCCGTCCCCGACCCCGCGCCGACGGCCGATGCCTGCGACCGCCTGCAGGCGGCGCGTCAGTTTGCGGAGCAGCAGTACGAGAAGCTGCGCCATGCCACGGCTGACCAAATGGAGAGCGTGCTCAACTACACGGAGCAGGCGCGCAAGCAGCTCAACGAGGGCTGGAATGTGACCTGCGACAAAGCGCGTGAGCTTCACAAGGCCGGCGAGGCTTATGTGAAGGAGAACCCGACGAGTACGGTGATGGGTGCCCTCGGCGTGGGGGTTATTCTGGGCCTGCTGCTGGGCGGTCGCCGTTGAGCGCGTGACGCATATGCTGCCTGCTGTGTTGCAACGCCTGCTGGGGCGCTCGGCTTTTGCAGCCGGGGAACCCGGGGTGTTGTCTGCCGCGCGCGATGTTGCGCTGCAGACGATGGATCATTCGCAGGCGCTCGCCGAGCTCTGCCGCACCGAGCTGGGCGAGTATGCAGCGCGCCAGCGCCGTCGGCTCCTCTTCGTGGTGCTGGCGGTGTTCCTGCTGGCGGTGGCCTATGTGCTGTTCTGTGCGCTGGCGGTGCTGCTGCTCAGCGCGGTGCTGGGCACGGCGTGGGCGCTGGTCGTTGTGCTGGCGCTGCAGCTGCTGGCAGCGGCGGCGCTGCTGCTGGCGGCGACACTTCTCGGGCGGCAGCCGCTCCTGCCCGCCACCCGAACGGAACTCAGTAACGATTGGCAATGTCTCCGACTTCTGCTCAAAGGAAACAGGAACTCCTGACCCGCTTGGCAACGACCCGGCTCGGAGCGCTTGACGCGCTGGCCGAGCTGCGGGTGCGTGCGCGTCAGCGCGTCGGCTCGCTGCGCGTTTCCGGCAGCGCATTGCGTCTGGGCGCCGTCGGCTTGCTCGGATTGGCGGGGGCGCGGCTGTTGATGCATCGGCGAGTGCCTGCGGCGGTTGCACCCTCTTCCCCCCTGCGGCGCTTGGCCTTGCAGCTGCTCTCGGCGGTGCTGCTGCCGATGGCGCAGCAGTATCTGGCGAGCCGTGTGCCCCAATGGCGCGCGAGTGCACGCTCCGTGTCCTCGTTCTCGATTCCCACCCCTGCGGAGCTCTTTTATCGCTGGCTGGGGCTCATCAAGTGAGCCCGATTGACCTTCTCCCATCTCAACACTCTCTCTCCATGAAAAAAGTCTTTGTTTCCGGCGCTTTCAACGTCTTGCACGCCGGGCATATCCGTTTCTTTGAAGACGCCCGCGCTCTGGGCGATTACCTCATCGTTTCCTTTCCCCCGGCGGATTTGTTGTGGAAGCTCTACGATAAAAAATCCGTGTTGGAGGACAGCGACAAGCTTGCCCTGATCCGCGCGCTCTCCTGCGTGGATGAGGTGGTGCTCTCCACGGACGACGACGAGGTGCTTTCCTTCGCCTCGGCGGTGGAACAGACCCACCCCGACATTCTCGCGGTGACGACCGATGATAAATACGTGGATGCCAAGCGCGCCTTCTGCCTCCACCACGGAATGGATTTTGTCGTTCTGGAGAAAACGGCACCCGAGGGGCGCCCCACGAGCAGCAGCGAGGTGGTGGACCGCATCAAAGCCCCCAAGCATGTCCCCCTGCGGGTCGACTTCGCGGGCGGCTGGCTGGATGTGCCTGAGTACGCACTTCCCGGGGCCTATGTGGTCAACTGCGCTGTGTCACCCACGGTGTCGCTGCGCGAGTGGCTCTACCGCAAGGGTGCCGGCATGGGCGGCAGCGGCGGCTGGAGCGTGCTCAACGGCTGGGATCCCGTGGCCTCGGAGCTGGGGCTGGGCGTGGGCTGGCAAGACCCCGCCGTCATTGCCGAAACCGGCGCTTGCGTGTGGAAGAGCGGTCCCAAGCCGGTGCTGGATTTCAAGAATACGGGCGAATTTCTGCGCGGATTGATGGCGGTGTACGACACGCGCATCAAGCACAACACACCCGGCCTTTGCGGAGCGATTCAGCGACCCTTTGCCAAAATTGCCAAGGCAGCCCGCGTGGCGCGCCTGGGGATTCAAGAGCAGGATATCAACGTGCTGGCCATCGCCGTCAACATGAGCTACAAACTGCAGCGCGCCGAGGGGCAGGCGCAGCTGCCCGAGATTGGCGATTGCCTGGCGCACAAATACTGCGGCGGTGGGCACGGGGGCTATGCCCTTTATCTGTACGAGACTCCGGAGGCACGCGAAGCGGCGCTGGACGCCTGCGAGGATCTGTACCCCATCGAGCCCTACTGCCGCACCTTCGGCAAGGACGAACCCGTGCCCTGGCAGCCCAAGTATCTGGAGCGCCTGCGCCGCAGCGGTGCGCTCGACTGAGTGGGTGTCCCTTGCCTGAGCGCAAGGCACCGGGTGAACCAAAGGCGCTGCATCGTTGTCGGGTGCAGCGCCTTGGTTGCGGAAAGGGCGGGGGTGGCTCAGCCCTTGCTTGCCTTGCAGCGGCGCCGTGCGCGCACACCCTCGGCCAGCGTGGCAAACATGCCCAGCGTACCCTCCCAGTCGATGCAGGCATCGGTGATACTCACCCCGTATTGCAGGGGCTTGATGCACTTCTGATTGCCGGCGTTGATGTTGCTTTCAATCATGACGGCGGCGATGTGCTCCTCGCCCGCCGCCAGCTGCTCGGCCACGGCGGCAGCCACCGTGGGCTGCTCCTGCCACTTCTTGTGGCTGTTGCCGTGGGAGCAGTCGATCATGATGCCGTTGGCAATGCCCGCCTTCTGCTGCAACTCCCAGGCGGCACGCACATGCTCGGGACCGTAGTTGGGCCCCTGCGAGGAGCCGCGCAGGATGAGGTGGCAGTCCGGGTTGCCGCTGGTGGAGACGATGGCGGAGACCCCTTCCTTGGTGACGGAAAGGAAGCAGTGCGGGTGCTCGGCGGAGATGATGCCGTCCACCGCCACCTGCACATTGCCGCCGGTGCCGTTCTTGAAGCCGATGGGCATGGAGAGCCCGCTGGCCAGCTCGCGGTGCACCTGGCTCTCGGTCGTGCGGGCGCCGATGGCTCCCCAGGCGATGAGGTCGCTGATGTACTGCGGGGTGATGACATCCAAAAACTCCGTGGCGGAGGGCACGCCCATCTCTGCCAGCCGCAGCAGCAGCCCGCGGCTCATGCGCAGCCCGCTGTTGATGCTGTAGGAGCCGTCCATGAAGGGGTCATTGATGAGCCCCTTCCAGCCGACCGTCGTGCGCGGTTTTTCAAAATACACGCGCATGATGAGCAGCAGGTCGTCCTCATACTTCTTGCGGGCGGCGGCCAGCTTGGCGGCGTAGTCGATGGCGGCGCCGGTGTCGTGGATGGAGCAGGGCCCCACCATGACCGCCAGGCGGTCATCCTCCCCCCGGATAATGCGACCAAACTCCTCGCGCGTGTCGAACACGAGCTTCTGCGCGGCAGGACTCGCGGGGAAGTCCTGCATGAGGATGGCGGGCGAAATCAGCGGACGGATGTCCGTGATGCGAACATCATCAGTCTTGAAAAAGCTCATGAACTTACTTGGGGTTCTTCCACGAGTAGACATTGTCCTCAATGGCCTCGGCATCAGCCTCAGCCGAGGCGGCGGCATTCTGTGTGCCCTTCTTGCCCTTTTTGCCGCCCTTGCGGCTCGTGGCGGCCTCGGTGTTGCCGGCGCCCTCGCCGTCAGCGCCCAAGCTGTAGACTAGGCACTTTTTGCCGCGCAGGCGCTTGGAGGTGAAGGGGTCGATGCAGCCTTTCTCCTCCTCGCAGAGGACGAGGTAGTAGGGCTGTCCCCAGGGGTCGTAGAAGTTGATGCCATCGTTGGCATCGATGAAGAGACCGTCGCGGGGCTGCTCCTGCTCATCGGAGCGCAGGTAGGTGTCGCGGTTGGTGTTGATGCGGTTGTCGGCATCGTCCTCCTCGCGGTTGGTCAGCACCATGATGAGGCGGGCATCCTCGCCGGCCTTGGTGCGCAGGTAGATTTGATCCTGTGCATCGGGCTGCGCCTCATTGGCATCGTAGGGCATCATGCCGTTGTAATCCTGAGCAAAGCGGGTGACACCCTCCACAATGTCGGTGCAGACCTTCTTGGCCGCCGTCTTGGAGGCGTTTTCCTGAATGCTCATGTAGGTGGGGTAGGCGATACCGGCGAGCGTCGCCAGGATAGCAATGACGATAATCAGCTCAATCAGGGTAAAGCCCCCGTGGCTGCGGTGCGGGAAATGGACTTTCATACGCCCGAATCCTATCACATTCGCGCGCCCACGGCAAGCGGAAAACAGTTCCTGCGACGGCGAAATGAGCGCTTTTCAGCGGCGGCGCAGCAGGCCGTAGCGCGGGGAGAAGACATAGGCCAGCGCAAAGCAGAGCCCCAGCACCAGCGCGATGGTGGCGCCCAGGTGCCAGCCCAGCGGGAACGAAAGCCCGAAAGCCAGCACCGAGCCCAGCCCGCCGATGAGCCCACCGCCCCAGAAGATGAGCTCCGTTCGGTCGGTGAGCAGGTACATGGTGGCGGCGGGGGCGACGAGCAGCCCGAGGGTCAGGAAAGCGCCCACGGCTTGCAGGCTGGACACCAGCACGAGGATGATGAGCGCCATGACGCCGTAGTTGAGCAGCGCCACGGGGATGCCCATGACGGCGGCGGCGCGCGGGTCGAAGAGCGCCAGCAGCAGCGGGCGGCGCAGCGCCGTGAGGCTCAGCACGGCAGCGGCGCCGATGGCGTAGGCCAGAACGAGGTCGCTGTCGCCCATGCTGAGGATGTTGCCGAAGAGCCAGTCGTCCACCTTCTGCTGCAAGCCTAGCCGCACAAGGATGATGTAGCCCACGGCAAAGGCCGTGGTGTGCAGCACGGAGAGCGCCGTGTCGTGCTCCACGCGCCCGGTGCGCGAGACGAAGAGCGAGCCCAGACCCACGAGCAGCCCGGCCAGCACCGCCCCCGGCAGGATGCTCAGCGGCATGAGCCCGAAGAGCAGAATAGCCAGTGCGATGCCGGGCAGCAGGGCGCAGGAGATGGTGCCGATTTGCAGCGAGGCGCGCCGCAGCACGACCAGCGCGCTGACATAGCCGTTGGAAAAGCCGATGACGGCGCAGGCCCACAGACTGCGCTGCGCGGGCAGTTCGCGTAAAAAGTCCAGCCAATCATTCATGAGGGAAAACGGTGGGGAAAGGCTTGTTGCAGCCGGGCGGGGCTCAGCACCTCGGCGGTGCGCCCGGCGGCGATGAGGCGGCGGCGCAGCAGCAGCGCCTCGTCGAAAATCTCGGGCGCGGAGGCGAGGTCGTGGTGGCTGGCGATGATGAGCCGCCCCTCGGCCGCCAGCTCGCGCAGGATGCGCGCCAGCGCCGCCGTTCCCGGCACATCCAGCCCCGTGAAGGGCTCGTCCAGCAGCAGAATATGCGCCTCTTGCGCCAGCGCCCGCGCCAGAAAGACGCGCTGCTGCTGCCCGCCCGACAGCGCGCCGATTTGGCGCTCGGCCAGCTCTTCCAGGTCAAGCGTGGAGAGCGCCTTGTCGATGATGGCGCGGTCGTGCGCCCGCACAGCTCCCCAGGTGCCCAGCGCCGTCCAGCGCCCCATGGCCACCACCTCGCGCACGGTGATGGGGAAGCGCGGGTCGATGTCGCGGCTCTGCGGCAGGTAGGCAATTTCGTGCTGCTGGCGGTGCAGGGGGGTGCCGTTCCACAGCACCGTGCCGCTCGTGGGGCGGTGCAGCCCCGCCAGCACATTGAGCAGGGTGGATTTGCCCGCGCCGTTGGGGCCCATGAGCGCCAGCGTCTGCCCGCAGCGCGCGGTGAACGCAATCTCCTCCAGCGCGGGCTGCCCGCCGTAGCCGGCGCAGAGCCCGTACACGCAGAGCTCGTGGCGGTGGGGGTGGGGGTGTCCGCCGCCCCAGCAGATGTGGGAGTCGCTTACCATGAGAGGCGCAAAAGAGTGTGGAGTTGCGTGCCCGGCTGCCAATCACTCGCGGTGCGGGTGGGGCGTCCGGGCGCCTCGGCGCGCAGCGTGACGCCGTGCCAGCCGCTCTCGGCCCACTCGGCCTCCAGCTCGATTTCCGCCGCCCCCGAGGCGGGAAGCGGGAGGACGGGCAGCCAGGGAGTCGGTTCGTCCGGCGGCATCTCGGCCAGCAGCTGCCCGCCGTGCCGCAGGCACATCCGCCGGGGGTGACCATCGAAGAAGATACTGACCGGAACGCTTATCTCCTCGCGCTGCTCGCGCGCCGCTGCCGCGGCCGTCGCGCGGTGCTGCAGGAGGTAGGGCAGGGGCGCTCCCGCTGCCAGCACCCCCAGCAGGGTGCAGAAGAACATGCTGCGCGGGCTCATGGCTGCGCGCCCTCCTTCCCATCTGCCAGACCGTCGCACACCGCCTGTACGTTGCGGCGGAAGATGTCGGCATAGCCCGGGTGCTCGGGCGAGATGCCGTCGGCGATGAGCGCCTGAGTGCCCGCACCCAGCTGCTGCGCCAGCGCCACCATGCCGCGATCCTCCTCGTAGGCCTCGGTGAACAGACAACGCGCCCCCGCGCGGCGCAGCTCGGCCAGCAGCGCGGCGAGGCTCGCGGCATCACCCTCGCTCTCGTGAGCTACGCCGTACACCGCCACGGGCGTGAAGCCGAACTCCGCGCACCAGTGGCAAAAAGCCGCATGCCCCGTCACCAGCACCCGCTGCTCGGGCGGGATGGCAGCCAAGCGCAGAGCCGCCTCGCGGTGCAGGGCATCCAGCTCTGCCGACAGGGCGCGAAAACGCTCGGTGAACGCGGCGCGATGCTCCGGGCAGCGGCGGCAGAGCTCGACCAGCAGTACCCGCGCGGCGCGGCGCACCTGCGCGGGGGAGTTCCACCAGTGCGGGTCGGCCACCGCTGTGCCCGGCAGGCAGACATCGGGCAGCGTCGCCCCCAGCTCCACCACTGCCGTGCTCGGCGGCAGCGAGCGCCGCAAATCGTTCAAGTAGGGCTCCACCCCCTTGCCGCAGGCCAGCAGCAGGGGCGCCTGCGCCGCCGCCGCCAACTCCGCCGTGCCCGGCGCAAACTCATGCAAATCGCCCGCCCCCGAATACAGCGGCAGCACCTGCACCGCCTCTCCCCCCAGCCCCTGCGCCAGCTCACCGAGCAAGGGGTGCAGCACCGCAATGCGCAGCGTGCCCTGCGCCCCGAGGGCACACGGCAGCCACCACAGCAGAACACAGAGCAAGCGCAGCATCGTCCCTCCATTGTACCGAACGCGTCAAGCCCCCCCTGCGGGATATGACGCGCTTTCCGCCGCGCCGGGCGCGGGCTGGCGAAATCGCCGCTTTACAGCGCCGCGCACCCGTGCTATTCTCCTGCTCTCGGAACTGTTGGCACCTGTCTATGAAAAACCTCCTTTCCATCGAAGAGTTGACCGCCGCCCAAATGCAGGAGCTGCTGGCCCTGGGGCATCGTCTGAAAGCCGAGCGCGGTCACCACGCGGAACAGCCGCTGGCCGGGCAAACATGGGCTCTCATCTTCTCCAAATCCTCCACCCGCACCCGCGTCTCCTTTGAGGTGGGCATCTCCGAGCTGGGCGGTCGCCCCATGTTCCTCTCCACCCGCGACATCCAGCTGGGGCGCGGCGAACCCATCAAAGACACCGCGCGCGTGCTCGGTCGCATGATTCACGGCGCCGTCATCCGTACCTTCGACCAGCAGGACGTGGTGGACTTTGCCGCCTACTCCGGCATCCCCACCATCAACGCCCTGACGGATCTGGAGCATCCCTGCCAAATCATGGCCGACCTGCTCACCATCGAGGAGCAGTACGGCGTCGGCAGCTGGAAGGACATGAAAATCGCCTTCCTCGGCGATGTGGACAACAACATGGGGCGCAGCTGGATGTGGGCCGCCAAGCACCTGGGCTTCACTCTGGCGCTGGCCGGTCCGCAGCAGGCCATGCCCTCCGCTGCGACGCTCGCCGCCCTCGACTGCCCGAACATCATCTGCACCACGGATGCCGCCGAAGCCGTGCGCGACTGCATGGTCATCAACACCGACACCTGGATTTCCATGGGGCAGGAGGCAGAGAAGGGCAGCAAAGAACAAGCCTTCTTCCCCTACCAAGTGAACCGCGAGCTGCTGAGCGTGGCGGCGTCGGGGCATGTCGTCATGCACTGCCTGCCTGCCTACCGCGGCTACGAAATCACCGACGAGGTGCTGGAGGGCAACGCCGCCACCATCTTCCGCGAGGCCGAAAACCGCCTGCACGCGCAGAAAGCCATCCTCTACACCCTGGCGCAGCACTGACGCCCCTTTTCTTCTCGCCCCTCTGACCATGAGCAGCTACGACGAGCGCATCAGCGATCTGCTCGACGACATGGCCGTCTTTGACGACTGGACCGAGCGCTACGAATACATCATCTCCCTCGGGCGCAAGCTCCCCCCCATGCCCGAGAAATACCGCAAGAACAGCAACCTCATCAAGGGCTGCCAAAGCCGCGTCTGGGTCGGCACCGAGCTGCAGGGCGGGTTGCTCATCATCCACGCCGACAGCGACTCGCTCATCACCAAGGGACTCATCGCCCTCTTCATCCGACTGCTCTCGGGGCTGAGCCCGGCGGAGATTCTGGCAGCTGACCTGAGCAAGCTCAATGAATGCGGCTTGAAGGAACACTTGGCCAGCACTCGCGCCAACGCGCTGTCCTCCATGGCCGCCACCATCCTGAAAGCCGCCCGAGCTGCCGCCTGAGTTCCCTCCGCGACCATGGATTTCGACCTCTCCGAACGTTTGCGCGCGCGCCGGGCCGAGGTTCCGGTCGATACCAACGCTTACCGCGTGCTGGACGGCACGGCGTGGCGCGGCGTGTTCATCGATTCCTTGGCCGAGCGCCTGCTCGTCTCCCTGCGGGATGCCGAGCTGCCCGCCGCCCTTGAGGAGCAGCTGCGCGCCTGCGGACTGCCCGTCTACCTCAAGCGTCTGGACAACGACACCAAGCTGCCGCCGCAGCACATCCTTGGTGAGCCGCTGCCGCCGCGCTTCGGCGTGCTGGAGAACGGCATCACCTACCTGCTCGACCTCAGCGCCGGCTACTCGCAGGGGCTGTTTCTCGACCAGCGTCTCAACCGTGCCGAGGTGCGGCGCCGCTGCCGCAGCGGCATGCGCCTGCTCAACACCTTCGCCTACACCGGCGCTTTCTCCGTCTGTGCCGCCCTCGCCGGAGCCGAAACCACCACCCTCGACCTCGCCCAACCCTGCCTCAGCTGGTGCCGCGAGAACATGGCGCTCAACGGCATCGACCCCGCGCAGCACCACTTCTGCAAGGGCGACACCCTGCACTGGCTGGAGCGTTTCGAGCGGCAGGGGCGCCGCTTCGACGCCATCATCCTCGACCCGCCCACCTTCTCCCGCGACGCCAAAGGGCGCATCTGGCGGGTCGAGAGCGACTACGACCGCCTCGTCGCGCGCGCGGCAGCCTGCCTCGCCCCGCACGGCTGGCTGCTCTGCACCACCAACTGCCGCAAACTCAGCCACGCCGCTTTCCGCAACCGCGTGGCGGCAGGTATCCCCGGCGCGCAGCTCAGCCCCGCCCCCATGCCCCCCGAATTCGACGGCGAGAACTACCTCAAAGGGCTTTGGGCGCAGCGATGAGCAGGCTCAGGGCGGAGCAAACAAGCTTTTCCCCGTCCGTTTTGTCGTGCGACTGCGAAAAAAGCTCGTTCATCGCTCATTTTCTCTTGACGCAGCGGCCTCCATCCGCTACAATCCACCCCGCAACCGCCTTTCGGCGCTTGCATGCCGGCGGGATAGCCAAGTGGCCTAAGGCAACGGTTTGCAAAACCGTCATTCGTGGG
>JBJEVK010000091.1:0-11553 GCA_051884295.1 Akkermansia sp. | reverse complement strand
GGGATCGAGAGATGTGCGTTGCCAGGGTTCTCCATCAGGTTCTATCCGCCAGAACGTGGAATCGCCCAAAGGCTTGGTTTTGGATCGGCTCTCTCGGATGCAGACGGGACAGGTTTTGGGCTGATACCATTCTTGACGAAAATCGGGCAGAGGCAGCCCCGGGATACAAGTCAAGCGGCGATTCGCGCTCTCCGTTGAGGTGTAGAAAATACCCCCATACCTGACATCGTTGATCCCTTCAGCAGGAGGAATACAGCTCATCACGGCGGCATCCATGCGGTGGTGCAAGTTGTTGCTGCGGTCTTTTTGATACTCATCCCACAGCATGCCTCGCCGGGCGGCGGCGGTGTAGGTGCCCGAGGGGTTGCCGATGCGGCGGCGGATTTGCTCGGGATCAGACTCAATCCCCATCCACAACGCTACTAAGCGACGCAGTTCGGCAGCGAGCTGCGCAGTGCGGATCATGTTGCCCAGCTGTTTCGGGAAGGGCTCTTCCACCGTGGGTTCAAACGTATAAAGAGCTTTTTTGGCAGCTGACCAATGGCGAATACGCTCGAGTTGCTGCTCCCACGATGACCACCCCGGCAAACCCGCCTTCGTAGCTTCCTTCGGGGTTCGATTGCCCATAGCTGCATTCACCGTGCGCGTAGTCAGTACCAAATTTTCCGTGACATAGAGCCCACCCCGAGCATTGGGGAAAAGATGCGCCAATTCGAGCTCGGCAGCAAAGGGATCGCAGCCCAATGCCTGCCCCGTAAACGGACAAATGGCGGGCGTTTGCGCTGTACCACCCTGTTCGGTGAAGAGTTTGAGCCGCTTGCGCTCCGCGTCACTCAAATGCTGGCGACCGAACGACTCTGCCAATTTGGTGATACGCTCCCGATTCTGCTTCATCCTTTTCTCCCGTTCGTCTTTCTGCAGGCTGTTGGCAGGGGCATCGCGCACGCACTCCACCACGCAGTAATCGGGGCACACTTTGCCCTTCAACTGCTCGGCAAGCTCCTGACCAAAGATGCGCTGCAGCTCTCCTCTGGTTGCAAAAGGATCCTCGTCCGCACGGCGAGCGGAGGGGCGTTTCGGTGTACCCAACAGGGTGCGTACTTGGGGGTAGATGCCACTCGTTACTTCGATCTTGGCGCGATGCTCGTAGAGCCCCATCGCGCGGCGCTGTTCCTCGAGCCTTTCGGGCTCCCACTCCCTGCCCCCGTCCGTGACGCGCTTCACCAACTCTTCAGCAGCTTCTCGGGACATGCCGGCGCGCTTGGCTCGGCTTTTGCCATCGGGTACCACAATATCCTTGAGCTGCTCCATCTGTGCCTTGTTCCAATCATTCTTGGGAACGAATCGGAGCGGCTTTATGGCCTCCGTCATCATCGTTTTGACCTCCGTCCACGAGCAGGGCTTTTCCCGCTGAATCACCTCCGCCAAACCACGCACAGCTTCCCCGGGCAGATACCCGCGCCGGGGTAATTGCTTGCCTTCTGTTAACCAAAAGGTTCGATTGGACACAAAGTCGATGAGCGCCCACCGGCGAATGTCCTTGTCACCACACGAAGAGCAACGCAGCTGCGATGCCCCCGGCAAATCGAGCCACTCGGCGTAGGGGCAAGGCTTAACCTTGCGTTCATAGTGTCGCTTGGCTTCATCCGGTGTTTTACGGTTGTAATAAAAGATGGAGTGTTTTTTGTTCTTCCGCGTATCATTCGGCAAAAAGAGAGCGGCGCAAAAGCCTTCATAATCCTGTATCATCTCGCGGTGCCGCTCCAAGATACCTTCCAAATGTTCGCGCACGTGCTTGCGGGGGAAGTTGTGCCCCCGAGCACGCCGTTCATGACTCTTGTGGCGGACATATTCCTTGAGCACGGCAGAAATACCGCATTGCTCTGCCTGGTCAACACGAGCCTCCACCAAGTCCACCCATTCTTTTGCCTTTTGTTCGTCCAACTCTTTCTTGTTGTACTCCAGCTCTGTGGCGAATTTCTTGAAATACTCTTTATCTTCCGGGGCAATGTAGGCCGAAGCGATCCATTTCTTCGCATCGCTCAAGCTGGGCTCACTCCCCCATGGATATTCGACCGCACCCATGTCGCACATGGCATGATAGTCGTAGCCGCGCCGTTCAACACAGGAGCGAATGCAGAGCGACAATGCCTCGCGCGAAGCCAATTTGCCCGTCATGGCGCGGTAACGCAGCTTGAAAGGATCAGAGCGCGAAAAGACATCATCGCTCACCCAAGGCAAGCCATGCTTCTCCATCAACGCGCGCAAGCGGCGCATCCGCACGCGGTAATTCTTGCGTGTATGGCGAGCGGCTCGCAGAGCGCGGCGCTTCGCCAGGGCCTTTGCTTCCGGCAAATCAACCAGCAGGGATTTGCAGTACAGGAGCTCGGTGCCTCGGCGCACGGCAATGCCTATGCCCTCGATGCCGATATCCAGCCCCAACACGACCGTATCAGGAGCATAAAAGGGATTGAGGCACCATTTAGCAGCGACAGCGGCAACAGTTTCAGCAGACAATTCAAACATGGCAGGTAGATGGTTGTTAATAGGGCATTTTCCGTATTCTAACTAAAATCAACCCGCTCAGCAAGCAGATTTTTCCATTTTCGATTTTTCGATCATTTGTGCTTGCCATGGAGGAGGTTTTGCGGTATACACAAAGCATCTTCGAAACCAGCACCCACGGAGCAAACATCGTAGGAGAGCGATTCCGTGCAAGAAAAGGTGTGACTCTAAACATACCCCTGCCCGGCAACGGCGCAGGGGTTAACTTTTGTCAACAACGGGATCGGTCGGGCTCCGTGGATAGCTGCTTCGGTATGCACCTTTGTTGAGCTTCCGTCTCTCGGGGTGCAAAAAACCGGGGGTGAGACACCCCCGGCGCAGGAAGAATATCCTTTCTCGGATGGGTCGACGCCCATCAGTACTTGACGTCGACGTAGAACTGGAACTGGCCGTCGTCGTCTGCCGCGTTGCCCGATTTGAAGGGGATGGCGTAGTCCACCGCCAAGGGCCCCATCGGCAGGTTGATGCGCAGGCCGATACCGTAGTCGGCGGCGATGTCCGAGCCGTCGAAGTCCATCGCATGCTCGTGCACAAAGCCTACGTCCATGAACACAGCGAAGCGGATGGTTTCGATGACCGGCAGCGTCAGCTCGAATTGCGCGTAGGCCGAGGAGTTGCCGCCCATGGTCTCGTCGCCCGAGAGTGCCGGGTCGATCATGCCGATGTCGCGGTACTTGAAGCCGCGCATGTTGTTCGGTCCGCCCAGGTAGCAGCGCTCGAAGATCGGTACGTCTTTGTCCTTGTCGAGCGAATGCACGGTGTCGGCGCCGAAGTTGATGCTCCAAATCGAATCCCAGAAGGAGTTGTAGTAGTAGCTGCCCGAGATGCCCGCGCTCGAGGTCTGCACCGTGCTGCCGGGGCCGCTGTAGCCCACGTAGCCCGACAGGCTACCGCCCTTGCGCGGCGTGATCATGGCGTCGCGGCTGTCGTATTCCAGCGACAGGCGCAGGTGGCTGCGGTTGTAGTCGCCCTCCTGCTCGCGGAAGAAGATCGGCGCATCGCCCTCCGGGTCGATGGTGTAGCGCTCAATGCGGTACTCGGCCTTGGCTGCGGTCAGGTCGTTGAGCGCGCGCTTGAGCGAGACGGCGTAGCCGTAGTTGGTCTGCTGGTAGTAGTCGCTCATGTAGGAGGACTGTGTGTAGTACAGCTCGTTACCCAAGGCCAGTTTGCGGTCGAGGAACCAGGGTTCCAACAGGAAGACGGAGGCGCTTTGGAACTCCGTGCCCAGCTTGCCCGAGACGGTCATGCGCTGGCCGCCGCCCACGAAGGAGCCGCCCCAGAAGCCGCTGATGTCGAAGTTGGACTGGGTGATGGTCGTGTAGAGGTACGCGTTTTCCACCGTCGAGAAGGCGACACCGAAGGTCAGGCTGCCCGTCTGTTTTTCATGCACTTCGACGTTGATGTCGCGGTAGCCGTCCACCGTGGTCATGCCTTGCGAGACTTCGACCGCATCGAAGTAGTTGAGGTTCTCCAGACGCTTTTTGGCGGTCTCCAGATCCACGGAGTTGAGGTTCTCGCCGGGACGCAGCGGCAGCTCGCGCAGGATGACGTAGGGTTTGGTCTTGGTGTTGCCGCGCACGTTGATGCGACCCACTTTGTAGCGAGCCCCCTCGTTGACATCATAGCGGATGTCGACCAGGTGGGTGCCGTCGGCCTCCACGCCCACCTCGTTGATGTCGGGGCGCACATCGGCATCGGCGTAGCCCTTGGCGCCGTAGTACTTGCGAATCATCTCGCAGTCGTCCGACACTTTCTGGAGCGAGTAGATGTCGCCGTCGAGCATGCTCATGCCGGGTTCGAGCTCCTTGGCGGTGTAGGCCTTCAGCGGGCCGAAGCTCACGCGGCGCACCTTGTAGCGGGGACCTTCATCCAGCGTGATGTGCATGTAGAGGCGCTTGCGCCCGGTTTCGTTGGGGCTGGCGGTGTATTCCACCTTGGCGATGCGGGCGCGCAGGTAGCCGTAGTTGCGGTAGCGGCGCACGATGGCTTGCAGGTCGTCCTCCACCTGCTCGCGGTCGATGCGGCCGCTCTTGGTGATCCAAGTCAGCAGACCGCGCTCCTTGGTCTGCATGAGTTGGCGCAGCTGTTCGCTGTCGAAGGCGTGATTGCCCGAGAACTCGATGCTGTTCATGCTGATTTTGCGCCCCTCCTGCACGTCGAATACCACATCGCGGTAGGCTCCGTTGGCCGTGGGGAGCGTGCGCCAGCTCACTTTGGTGTCGGGGTAGCCGGCCTCCTGATAGGCGCGGATGATGGCCGCGCGCGCCGTGGCCAGCGATTTGTCGTTGATGACGTAGCCCGTCTGCAATTTGGTCTCCTCGCGCAGGTCGCGCTCCGTAAACTCGTGAATGCCCGTGAATCCCACTCCGGCGAGAGCCTGGCTGGCGGCCACTTCAAAAATCACGGTCACGCCGTCGCCGCCGGGCTGCACGCTGACGCTCGTGTCGGGAGCCACCATGCCGCGCTCAATCAGGCGCTCCAAATCCGCATTCACGCGGGTCGAGCTGTAGCGGGAGCCGGCGCGGGTCTGCACCAAATCGGCCAAGCGGCTGTCGGGCACCGTTTTGTCGCCGCCGCGGTAACGAAAACGTACGGAGGAGACTTTCTTGCCGTCAAAGGCGGCATCGTTGAGGAAGAGCCCCGTCATCGGTCCCAGCTCGCGGCGCACCTCGGCATCATCGAGGAGTTTGGTCTCATCGGCCGCGGAAACCAGACGCGTCTGCACGGGGGGGGCGGCGGACTCCTTCGCCTCCGCCTTGGGCTCTTCGGCGGCAGGTTTCTCGTTCCGGGGGCTCAGAAGCGGCTCGGTCGGGGCTGCGGCATCGGCCTGTTGGTCGGCCATCATGGCATCCAGAAAAGCATCGCCCGTCGAGCCTTGAGCACTCACGGGCGCGGAAAGGGAAAGAGCCAGCGCAGACAACACGGCGCTTCGTTGCAGCGGAAAACGATTCATACGCCCTCATGTTAGCGAAACATCGGGTAGTCCGTCAAGGGAAAACCCCGACTGCCGAATAGCTTTGCAAGTCAGCAGGGCTCCGCAGCGCCCGCAGGTCTGCGGAATGCGGCTTTCCACCTGTTGGGCGAGAGAACGTCTGCGGTGCATGCGGATGTGCGTATTTCGACAGTTCTATCTTGTTTCGGAAACACCTTGCATGCACAGGCGGAATATGGTACGCTGGGGATCATGTTCAGGAAGATTGCTCTCGGCTTGATGGCCTGCCTGCTGCTGACGGCAGCGGCGCAGGACGCGATGCTGTTGGATTGGGGAAGCCCGACGGCGGCGACGGATACGCCCGCGCCCCCGACGCATCTCTCCGCCGAGGCGCTTGCCGCCGTGCAGAGTTATCAGGCGGGCGGCGCTCCGTTTTGCGTGGCGCTGCAAGTGCAGGCGCAGCAGGGCTGGCACGCCTACTACCGCAATCCCGCCACTGTCGGCGAAGCGATGACGGCGCAGCTGGAGGCTCCGCAGGGTTTTGAGGTGCGCGGGCCCTTTTGGCAGATGCCCACCCGCGAGCAGTCTGCCGTCGGCACGGCCTACATTTATGAAGCCCCGCTGATTGTGTGGGAGCTGACCCCCACGGCCGCGGCTCCCGCTCACGCAACCTTCCGCCTGAGCGGGACGGCGCAGCTCTGCTCCGAGGAGGGCTGCCTGCCGCCGGAGACGGCTGCGGCCGAGCTGCAGCTCAGCGCCGGGGACGGCGCGCCCAACCCCGCATGGGCGCAGCAGCAGCAGCGCGTGGAGGTGCTGGGCGATACCCCCCTGAGCTGCACGGCGGAGCAGGCGTCGGACGGCAGCAGTGTCACCCTGCATTTCACCGGCGCCCCGCAGGGGCTGCAGCACGCCTACTTCTTCTCCGATGACAACAGCATCGACCCCGCTGCTGAACAGCAGCTGAACGCCGATGGCGCGGGCGGCTACACCCTGAGCCTGCCGCGCAACAAAGGCGACAATCCCCTCACCCCCCTGCCCGCCGATGCCGCAGCACCCGGCAGCCCCCTGCCCGAACTGCGGGGGCTGCTCACCTGGGACGGCGGGCACAGCCGCGTGGTCGTCGCACCTGCGGCTCCTGCCGCCGCTGCCGCGGGCACCGGCGGTGCGGCGCTCAGCATGGGCAGTTTGGCAACCATCTGCGGCTCGCTCTTCCTCGGGGGGCTCATTCTCAACCTCATGCCCTGCGTGTTCCCGGTCATCGGGCTCAAGGTCATGAGTTTCGTTAAACTCGGTGGGGGAAGTCGCCGCAAGGTGGTGGCGCATTCCCTCGTGTTCGCCGGGGGCATTCTCCTCTCGTTCTGGGCGATTGCGGCCGCTCTGCTGCTGCTCACCGACCCCACCACGCGCAGTTGGGCGCTGTGGATGCAGAATGCCTGGGTTGTCTACGGCATCACCCTGCTGCTGCTGCTGCTCGCGCTGAGCATGAGCGGGGTCTTTGAAATCGGGCTGAGCGCCACCGCTGCGGGTCAGGGGCTGCAGTCGCGCGGCGGGCTTGCGGGCTCTTTCTTCCAAGGGCTGCTCATCACCGTGGTGGCCACGCCGTGCAGCGCCCCCTTTCTGGGCAGCGCCATGCCGTTGGCGCTGGCGCTGCCGGCGGCGGGCATGGTGACGGCGCTCACGGCCATGGCGCTGGGGCTTGCCCTGCCCTACCTGGTGCTGGGTTGCTTCCCGAGCCTGGTGGCTCGCCTGCCCCGTCCCGGCGAGTGGATGGAATCGCTCAAGCTGGCGCTCTCTTTCCTCATGTACGCCGCTGCGGCGTGGTTCCTCTTTGTCTACCTGCAATTTGCCGATGTGGCACAGGGGCCGTGGATGATGGTGGGCATGGTGCTGGTGTCCGCCGCGGCGTGGGTCTACGGCCGCTGGTGCCCGCCCTACCGCAGCCGAGCTGCCCGCACGGTCGGCGGCATCGCCATGCTGCTGCTGCTGGCAGCGGGGCTCACCCTCTCCCGCCCCAAGCCCCACAGCGACTGGCAGGAGTGGAGTCCCGCCGCCATGGAGGCCGCGCTGGAGGAGGGCTCGCCCGTTTTTGTGGACTTCACCGCCCAGTGGTGCGCCACCTGCCAATACAACAAGCAGTTTGCCTACAGTGATGCGGTGTATGCCCTGCTGCGCCGCCACCACGTTGTGCTCATGCGCGCGGACATGACTGCGCCCAGCCCGAGCATTGCGAACGAACTCCGCAAGCTGCGCCGAAGCAATGTGCCGGTCAACGCGCTCTACCTGCCCGATGCCGAGCCGAGCATCACGCCCGAACTGCTCACGCCCGACAGCTTGGAGCAATTCCTGCGCGAACATCTGAGCCCGGATGAGCCCTGAACAGCCCTGCAGCACCGCGAAAAAGAGCGACATCCGTCGGGAATCTTCTTGACCTATGGTCGTCACCTGTTAGGATGGGCGCATAACCCCCATTCATCATGAAAAATATTCTTGCTCTCTCCGCTCTTGCGCTGACGCTGGTTTCCTGTGATTCTGCCCGTCCGATGGGCGCTCTGTACTCCAACACGGCTTGCCCCGTCTCGGCCGGTGCCGGTTCGGGCGCCCGCACGGGCACCGCTCAGGCCGTGTCCTACCTGGGTCTCATCGCTGTCGGCGACTGCTCCATCGAGAAAGCCAAGTCCAACGGCGGCATCAGCACCATCACCAGCGTGGACATCAAGCGTGAAAACATCCTCGGCATCGTGACCAAGTACGTCACCGTTGTCAAGGGCAACTAATCCGATCTTCTCCTCAACTTTGGAGAGCCGCTGCAACGCCTGCGTTGCAGCGGCTTTTTCGTCTGTCGCGACATCTGACCTCTCGGCAGCGGAAGCACGGTCTCCCTCCGCAGCAGCAACACCAGCTCGGAAAGGAGCTTATCAGGAAGCGGAAGGCAGTTTCTCGACGAGCGCGGTGGCACCCTCCATCCCGAGAACACGCACCTTATCTCCGGCAGCGAGTCCCGCGCGGCAGCTCTCCGCCAGCGGGAAAATTTGGTCGTCAATGCGCACACAAAGATGACCATCGCTGCCGATGATGCAGCCGTGTCGCCCGCTGAGGGTCTCGATGCTCTCCCGGGGGCTGTGGCGCAACATCACCCGCATAACAAAAGGCCGCACCAGCTGATTCCACATGGCGAAATACAAGCCCGCCGCCAGCGCCAAAAACGCACAGAACACCAGCACCGACCATTGCAGCGGCAAGCCCACCAGCCAAGTACCCCAAGCGGCAAAGATGACCAGAGCCAGCCAGGAAAGCAGTTCCGTGCTGAAAAACACATCCAACACCAACAGAGTGATGCCAACAGCGAGCATCCAGTGCAGGAAGGTTCCCGAGTTCAGGAGTTCGGAGAAGAAAGCGAGCGTATTCATCGGAAACGCGTTACTTCTTGAGGTCGACCACGCCCGAAACATTGTTCGGCAGGTAGACGGTGGATGCGGGGTTGCTGCTGATGGTCGTGTAGCCCTCGAGCGCCTGGCGATTCATGAGCACACGGGCAGCCGCCTCGGGTCCGATGACTTCAGCGAGCTTGGCCACATACACAGCCTCGGCCTCCGCCGCCAGGCGAATGGCCTCGGCCGCCCCCTCGGCGCGCAGGATAGCGGCTTTTTTCTCCGATTCCGCCAAGCGGATGCGCGCGGTGCTCTCGCCCTCGGCCTTCAGGGCAATCGAGCGGCTGACGCGCTCGGCCTCCATCTGGCGCATCATGGCCTCCTTGGTGTCCTGATCGGTGTTGAGCTCCTTGATTTCGATGGAGGTGATGTTCACCCCCCAGCGCGCCGCCGTGGTCGAAATAGCCACGGCCACCAGTTCGGAAATTTCAGAGCGAGAGGAGAGAATTTCGTCGAGATTGCGGCTGCCGATGAGGGAACGAATCTCATTGAGCACCAGCTCAATGAGCGATTTGTGCAGGTGTTCGACCTCGTAGACCGCCTTGATGGGGTCGACGATGCGCCAGCGGATGATGCAGTTGACCTGCATGGTGGCGTTGTCCTTGGTGATGCAGTTGCGAGGGCTGGTGTCCAAAATCTGCTCGCGCAGCTCGATGAAGTAGCCGTCCCTGTTGGTGAGCTCGCCCCATGCGGGACGCATGTCCCGCAGTTGCTGAATGAAAGGCAGGTAGAAACACAGCCCGCTCTGCTTGACGGAGCAGGGTTTACCGAACATCTCGACAATGGCGCAATGCCCCTGAGGAACCGTAAAAAGAAACATGGTAAGGTGTGGCGTTTGAACGGGGTTATACACAAGAACAATCCCGCAGACAAGCACAAAGTAGCCGATAGCTAAATAATAAAAATATTTCCAGAGCAAAAATAAAGTAAGGTGCTCTGAACGCCTGAATGAGTGAGGGGCACCACAACACAGCCCCGCAATGACCATGAAAACGCTTCTTCCTGCCCTGTGTGCCTTGGCTCTGCTGGCGGCAAGCCCCGCCGAGGCGCGTGTCTGCGTCCATCTGAACATCGGGGGAGCCGTGCCGCTCTGCCCGCCGCCTCCCTATTGCGGCTGGTACCCGCCCCGGCGCTGCTGCCCGCCACCGCCGCCACCGCCGCCACCGCCGTACTGCGCGCGACCGCACCACCACCGCAGTCACCTAGCTCCGCCGCCTCCGCCTCGACACCACGCCGCCCCCCGGCCGCGCGCCGTCCCTCCGCCGCGGCATCCCTGAGCTACGGCGCGACACAAGCAAAGAACATCCGAGGGCTGCTCCCAGACAGCCCTCGGATGCTCAACACCCGGCAACCCGGCAAGGACAAAAAACCTTGCGAAGCTGCCCTGCAAGTAATCGCCCGAGGGGTGGTCGGGCGCAGGTAGTATAGCGCCCCCGCCGCGAAAAGCAAGAGGAATGATTTTTCCTCTTCCGCCCCGCCCCCGATACCGGGATGATGCCCCTCTTCTTCCCCTCCCCGAACCCGAAAGGAAGCGGGGGTGTCGCAGACATCGCTGCAACACCCCCGTAAACAATGAACGATGGTCAGCCTTGATTAAAAATCATCATCATCGGCGCCGGCATCCTCATCTGCGGCGGACTCGCCCTCGGTCTCACTCTCGGAGCTGTCATCGCCGCTATCCTCCTCCTCTTCCTCGGAGGCATCACTGTCCGCCTCGGCACTCTCAGCAGCGGAAGCCGCAGCTTCTGCCTCGACCTTGGCCTTGGCAGCCTCCTCAGCAGCCTTGGCAGCAGCTTCTTCCTGAGCTTTCAGCTCGGCCAAGCGAGCTTTCTCTGCGTCGGTCAGGGGCTTGGAAATCAGATACTGCTCCTGGGTCAACCCCTTGACGCGGCGTGCATCCAGGCGGAACTTATCATACCCGGCATCGGCCAGAGACTCCATGATGGTGTCGCTGAGAATCTTGCGCTGCGGCGTGTCGCACACATACATCTTGTAGGAGCCGATGAAGGGGAGATCCCACGCGGCAACTCCCCTTCGGGGAATCAGCAAACCGACCAAATTGCCCTGACCATCCGAACAGATACCCCACACGGACTGGCTGCCCGTGCGCGGATTGGTCAGCGAAATGTAATACTGTGGGTAAGCGTAGGAAAAATTCTTAACGGTCGAGTTCTCCAGCCAAATCTGCAAGGCGCGCCCGGCTGTCTCGGGGATGGGACCGGCCTCATCGCAGACGCGACTGCGAGCCGAGGACGAATCATTCGTGCTGTACACCGTCACAGCCGAGCTGTCCGCCAGCTGCTTGCTCTTGACGGAGGGGGACACATGCCCCGTGCAGGAAGAGACGAGAGAGACGCTTGCAGCAAGGCCGCAGGCAAGAGCCATATGCTTGAAAAGGGAAAGGTGTTTCATGTTATCTCGGTGCTCTTTATTGTAGCCGAAGCGCTGCGGATAAGACAAGCCAAAACTTGCATTATCTGCAAAAAAACTTTCATTCCGAAAGCGCAGCGCGCAAAAAGGCTCTCTCCCGCGCAAACAGAGTGCTCTTCCCAAGCCGTTGAATTGCCGGGTATGCCGCTGAATTGCAAGACTAAATGCGACAAAGCGAAAACAACTTCATTTTAGGCA
>JBJEVK010000090.1:0-11860 GCA_051884295.1 Akkermansia sp. | reverse complement strand
TGCCTAAAATGAAGTTGTTTTCGCTTTGTCGCATTTAGTCTTGCAATTCAGCGCGCCCGCGCGTCATCCCCCGCCGCCGCGAAATCGCGAGCAGCAAAGCGCCCGCGCGGAGAACCGCGCGGGCGCCTGACAGGGGAGCATCAGCAGGGCTCAGAAGCTGTAGCGCACGCCGATGTGGCCGTCCGCCGAGCGGTAGTCGTTGCGCAGCTCGTAGCTCACGCCGCCGAAGCCGCTCCAGCTGTCCGTCACCGGCAGGTCGACCCCCACGCTCAGCAGCCCGCCCACGCGGTCGCGGCTCGGGCCGTTCTGCGTGAAGTCGTAGCCCGGCGCGCCGATGAAGTGCGCCTTGACCGAGGAGCCCTGGTCGGCGGCATCCAGCGTCAGCATCGCCTGCGCCGTCAGCACCGAGCGCTTGCGCGTGCGGTTGGTCAGCGCGCGGAACTCGTAGCTGTAGCGCGCGCCCAGACCCAGCACCGTGCTCCAGGCATCCTGGCGGTTCACGCTCAGCCCGGCATTACCCATGCCCGTCTCCGTGTAGCTGTCCAGCCACGCGGCGGTGGAGTCGATGGTAAAGACCGGGGCCATGGTGGCACGCTCCGACACGCGGAAGTTCACCGCCGCCTCGTAGGAGAGGTTGAGGCTCATGCCGGAGATGTCGCCCTTGGTGCCGCCCGCAAAGGGAGCCAGCCCGGCCACGCCCACGTTGCGCTTGTGCATGAGCTCATGCACGCCCACGCCCACGCTGAAGCTGTGCGCCCAGCGCCCCTTGTTCACGCGGCCGTAGAGGTCGAGGTAGTAGTTGTCGCCCGTGCTCTTCTGCGCGCCCGTGATGTTGATCTTGGAGTACTCGTAGCCGCAGGAGAGCCCCAGCAGGACCTCGGGCGTCAGGCTGCGATCCACGCCCAGCATGGCGCCGTAGCCCTGGCGGCCGAAGGAGGGCACACCCTCGGCACCGCCGATGCGGGTGTAGCCCGCCGTCGGCGCAAACCACAGCTCAGTGGCGGGGGTGGTATGGTAGCGGCGGCAGCACTCATCGCTGCCCTTGAGCTCGATGCGCGTGGCGCCGTTCTGCCCGGCCATCTGCCGCAGGTTGCGGGTGTGATCCAGCGCGCCCTCCAGCACAGAAGTCATCAGCGCGGTGTTGTTCACACCGCCCAGCGAATCCAGCGCGGCCAGCGCCTGACCCTCGCTCGTGGTGTGCGCCAGCGCGTTGAGCACCTGCGCCAGCTCACCCGTGGCGATGCCCGCGCGCTCGATGTCGCGCAGCGCATCGCTCACGCTCTGCTGGTTGCCGTTCTTGTCCGCGCCCTTGTGGTTCTTGCTCAGCACGAGGATGACATCACCGCCCTCGTTGACGGTGTGGGCGTTGCGCGTGTCCATGTTGTGCTCAATGCGCAGACCGTAGTCGCCGCTGACGGCGACGTCCGTCCCCTGAGCATCCAAAATCGTGTGGCGCGTCTGCTCGGCCACGGCGCTCTCATCGCCCGCAAAGTGCAGCTTCAGCGTGTCGGCACTCACATCCGCCGCGCCCGCCGTCACCACCAGCTTGTCGGCTCCGGCATTCGTCACATCCAGCAGCAGGGCGGCACCGTTGGCTCTGTACTGCCCCACGGTCAGCGTGGCGATGTCGGACGATTCCGCCGCAGCACCCACATAGATGCTGCTGTCGGCAGCGCCCGTCACATCGCCCAGCGTGCCCGAGCCGTTCAGGGTGGTGCCCGTGGTCATGGTGACCTTCGAAGCGATCGTGCCGTTGACCTCCAGACGACCCTCGTTCAGGGCAATGGCGGTGGCAAAGCCCGGCGAATTGCTGTCGAGAATCAGCGCGGCGGCGCCCTCCTTGGTCAGGGTGTAGTTTGCGGCGCCGCTCAGCTGAGCCAGCCCCGTCCAGGTCGTGTCCGAGAGCGTCTTGAGGGTGGCATCGGCCTCCACGCTCAGATCCGAATCGTAGGAGACGGGGGCGCCGCCCTCCGTGCCCGTGATGAGCAGGCGAGCGGGCGTGGCGCTTGCGCCGATACCCGTCGCAGCCGGCATCTGCGGATTTTGGGCAATCACCAGCTCGGCATCGCTGCCGCCGAAAGCGCCGCTCGTCTGCGCCGCCAGCGTCCCCTCGCGCAGCACGATGGTGCCGGTGAAGGACGCGGCGTTGTCTGCCGTCAGCGTCAGAGCACCCACGCCGACCTTGGTCAGCTCGGCCTCACCCGTGATGCTGCCCAGCGTCAGCGAGGCGTTCTCCTGCGTGCTGATGCTGCCGTCGGCATGGACCGCCAGCGTGGCGTCGCTCAAATTCTCCTCGACGTCGTGGAGCACCGAGATGCTGCGGTCATCATCGGCATCGCCCGCCAGCGTCAGCGTCTTGCCCGTGGCCGAGTTGCCCCCATTGAGCGAGAGCCTGCCCTCTTGCAGGGTGACGTTGCCGAGTTCGGTTTCTTGGGTACCCACCCCGCCATCCTGCGCCAGGGTGAGATCCAAATCACGGAGATGACTGTTGGCAAGGAGGCTCACCCCACCGTTAATCGCCAGCTGACCGCTCAGCGTAGCACCCAACACCCACGCCCGCTCGTTGGTCAGGCTGCTGCCTTCGGCCAAGCTGCCCGTGGTGCCGGACAAAGTCACTGTCGCTCCCGTGGTCGGTGCGACATCATGGCTCAGAACCAGCTTGGCGTTGTCCAGCTCGTCCATCGACAAAAGCACCTCGGCATTCGTGCCGCTGATGCCCGTGTTGCCCGTGCTGTCGCCGTAGATGTTGCCGCCCTCCGAGCGCAAGTCGGTACCTGCCGCCAGCACGGTGTCCTTCACCGTGTAGTGCTCGCCCGAAAGCGTCACCGAACCCGCGCTCACCGTCAGCTTCGTGAGCGTTTTCGCCTCCTCGGAGTCGTTGCTCAGCGTCAGCTTGGCATCCCCGGTCTTGGTGATACTGCCGTTGTCGACAACCCCGGCCAGCTCCAGCTTCTCTCCGGTCTCCACCGTCAGCGTCTTGCCGTTCAGGTCGATGTCCTTGCTCTGCGTGGTGGCCTGCGTGTTGTTGGCGAGCGTTTGGTCATTCACCAGCGTCAGCGTGCCCTCAGCGCCCAGGGCTTCATCCTCACCCAGCTCGATACGCTGCATCGCCGAGGCGATGTTGAGGTCAAACGCCTCGTTGTCGGAGTTGATCGTCAGGGTGACGCCGTAGAGGCGCACGGTCTCCGCAGGATTGTTCTGCGAGGTCAGATCCTTTTTCACCAGATGGCCGTTGAGCTCCAGCGAACCCACGACGTTGATGGTGCCGTTGCTCGCAAACTCCAGATCCCTGTTCTGCGTATGCGTGCCGGTGAATGTCGCCGTGGGATCCACGGCATCGGTCGGTGTCAGCAGGGGGTTCGCCCCCTCCACCAAGCCGTAGCGGTCGAAGATGATGGCCGAGTCGAGGCTGTTGTTCTCATCAACCCGCAGCTCGCCGTTGGCCTTGATCACCGTACCTTGGCTCACAGTGAGTGATCCATCCGGCTGATCCACATCGTTCACGATGGTGACGACATCCGAGATGACCACGGCGCCGCCCACGCTGTTGTTGCCGCCGAGCGTCAGGGTACCGCCAACCACGGTCAGATCGCCGCTGATGTCAGTGTCCTTCAGAGTCAGCGAGGTGGAGCCCTCCGCAGCGTCCGCAGCATTTGTGTTCGTCGTGCTGATGCTACCCTGAAGCGCGATGTTCGTCAGCGAGGCGCTGCCCGTGCCGTTGAGGGTGATATCGGCCGTCAGGGTCGACGGAGCGGTGCCCGTGCCCTCCAGCGTCAGCGCGCCCTCCACGGTGGTCGTGCCCAGCTTGCCCATGTCCGTGTTGCTCGTCAGAAGCAAGCTGCTGTCCGCCTCGATGCTGCTTTCCGCGAAGTCCACCTTGGCATTCGTCAGCACGTTGTCCTCACCGGTGACCTCCAGCGAATCGCCCGAGAGGGAGACGCCCGTGGCTCCATCGGCCGTCTTCACGTTACTCTCCAGCACCACGCCCGCACCGTCCAGCGTGGCACCGCTCCCCAGCTTGGTATACGCCAGGCTCAGCGTGCCCTCGTCCTCATCCGCCTGCACCGTGCCGCTGATGCTGTTGAGATGTGTCGCATTGCCGCCCGTGATATCGATATTCTTCGCCGTCAGCGTGCCCACCACCGTCACGGTGGCGGTGGTGCCCGTGCTGCTCACCTCGCCCGTGACCTCCAGCCTGTCCGTCGCGCCGATGCTCAGCGTGCCCGTGTTCTCCACGCTGTCGGCGGTCGTGGTGGTGGCGGTCGTCGAGGCCAGAGTCAGCGTGCCCTCGTTCGTCACCGAACCGAGCTCGGCTTGGTGGCTGTCCGTCAGCGTCAGATGGCCCGTGCCCGTGATGGTCGTTTGATCGGCCAGGATGCTATCCTCCGTCAGCGTCACTTCGCTCGTCACCTTCAGCTCGCTGGCCGTGAAGGCATTGCTGCGCGTCGCGGAAGCGTCGTCCGTGATATTCTCTCCGAGTTCGATGATGTCGGCATCCAGCCAAGCCCCAAGCAGCGTGGTGTTTGCCAGCGTGAGATCGTCCTCCGCTGTGACCTTGCCGCTGATTTTGTTGCCCGTGCCCGAGATGCTAATATTCTTGTCGCCCGTCAGCTCGCCGTCCACGGTCAGGGTGCCCGTGCTGTCGACATCGCCGGTGGCGCTCAGGCTGCTGGTGGCATCCAGCTTCAGCGTGCCGCTGTTGGTGATGCCTGCGACCTCCAATGCCGAACGGTTTTCCAGCTCAAGCGTGCCCTCATTGGACACGTTGCCGAGATGCTGCCCCGTGACCTGATCCAGACTGATGCTCGCGTGCTCACCCGTCGTGATGGTCGACTGCGCTTTCAGGGCAGCCTGAGCGACCGCCAGCTGACCGTCACCCGAGGCTTTCAGATTCCCGAAGCTGCCGCCAACCAGCGCGAGTCTGCCGCCCTGCACCTCTACCTTGCGCAAATCGTTGTCCGCATTCTGCAACAGCGCCATGCCCGTGCCCGTCTTGAGCAGCGAACCCGTCGACAGCACGCCGCTCAACTCCACATCGGCTTGGTCATCTGCCAGCCCGGTCACGCGGCTCAGGTCGAGCGTCAGTGTCTTCCCCCGCAGGGCAATGTTATTGCCGAGTTCCACTGGCGCCGTGGCGCCCGTATTGGAGAGCGTTTGAGCCTGCATCAGCCGGATATCACCCGAGCCGAGTGCCTGGCTCGCCCGCACCACGATTGTGTCCATGTAGGAGTTGATGTCGGCCGTCAGCCCGGTGTTGCTGTAGCTGAGCACCAGGGTGTCGGTGTCCGCAGCATCCGCACCGACCAGGGTCAGCGAGGTGTTGTAGGCGGAGCTGATGGCGCCGCTGATGGTCAGCTTGCCGTCCACCTTGATGGTGCCGCTGCTCACCAGGGTGATGTTCTCAGCCTGCGTGTGCGTGCCGTTGAATGTTGCCGTGGCGCCGTTGCCGTTGAAGCGGATGGCCGAATCCAGATCATTCTCCACGATGAGATGACCGTTGTCGCCGATTTCCGTCACATCAATCACCGTCAGCGATCCGGTACCGTCGTTGTTCACGGTGACGGTGTCGCTGATGAAGAGCGCGCCGCCGACGGTGTTTGCGCCGCTGAGGGTCAGCGAGCCGCCGACCACCGTCAGATCGCCGCTGATGCTACTGCTAGCCAAGGTCAGCGAGGTGGAGCCCGTGTCGGATCGGTTGGTGTTGGTGGTGCTGATGCTGCCCATCAGCTCGATGTTCGTCAGCGAGGCGCTGCCCGTGCCGTTGAGCTCGATGTCGGCCGTCAGAGTCGACGGAGCGGTGCCCGTGCCCTCCAGCGTCAGCGTGCCGTCTACGTCGGTCGTGCCCAGCTTGCCCATGTTCGCACCGCTCGTCAGCGTCAGGCTCTTGCCTGCGGCGATGTCGGTGGCGGCGGCGTCCACGGTGTCATCCGTCAGCGTGATGCTGCTGTCAATGGTCAGCTTGTCCGTGGCGGTGATGCGGTTGATGCCGTTGTCGGTGATATCATCGCCCAGCACCAGCTCCTTGGCGCTCAACGTGCCGCCCAGCTCGATGTTGCTCAGCTCCATGCTGTCGGCGCTCAGCGTACCGTTGATGCTGCTGCCCGTGCCGCTGATGACCGCAGCGCCCGCAACCTCCAGCGTATCGTGCTCGCCGATGGTGAGCGCGCCCGTGCTCGCCACGCTGTCGGCGGTCGTGGTGGTGTCCGTGGTCGAGGCCAGCGCCAGCGTGCCGCTGTTCGTCACGTCGCCGAGCTCGGCTTGGGTGCTGTCCGCCAGACGCAGCTCGTCTGTGATCATCGTCTCATCGGCCCGAAGGGCATCCCCCGTCAGCTCCACGTTGCCTGTCACCGTCAACTCGCCGGTGCTGATGTTGTTGTCGCCGCTGTCGGTGATGCTGCTGCCCAGCGTGATGTTCCACGCCTCCAGCGTGCCGCCTGCCAGTTCGGTGTTGCTCAGCTCGATGCTGCCGGCGTTCAGGGTGCCCTCAATGCCGCTGTTCGCGCCGATGATGAAAGCTTCGCCCGCAACCTCCAGCGTGTCGTACTCGCCGATATAAACGGTGCCCGTGCCGCTGAGGCTGTCGGCGGTCGTGGTGGTGGCGGCAGTCGAGGCCAGCGCCAGCGTGCCGCTGTTCGTCACGGCGCCGAGGGAGGCGCTGCGGTTGTCGACGAGAACCAGTGCCCTACCCGCACTGATGCTTGTCTGCGTGAGGCTCAGCTCCCCGGTCAGAAACAGGCCGGTCGCCTCTGCCACCAGTTTCCCGCCGGAGATGCTGCCGGAGAGCATGTGGTCACGCTCCTGCCCCGCAACCGTCAGGGTGTCGGTGATATCGATGTTCTTGTCTTCATCCCCTGCCAGGGTCAGCTTGCTATTGCCCTGCACCTCCAGAGTGCCGGCGCTGCCGAGGGCATTGTTCACACCCGTCGTCAGGTTCACGCCGTCCGTCAGCGTGATGTCCCCCGTGTGGGTGCCGGCCGTCGCCAGTGTCAGGGTTTTATCTGCGCCCTCCACCCGCAGCGTGCCGTTGCCCGCGAGGGACTGAATCGTGATATCTTTCGCCAGCGCGATGGTGCCGCCGGCGTTGAGCGCCTGCACGGTCATCTCGCTGCCGTCGGCGATGTCCGCACCGACATCCGCCTTGACATTCAGGGTGCCGCCGCCCAGCGTCAGCTTGCCGACCAGTTTACCCTCCAGGTCGAGGCTCGCGCCCGCGCTGTTCAGGGCGATGTTGCCCGTGGTCGTTCCTTTCAGATCCACGCCGCCGTTCAGCACGGTCAGGGTGTTGAACGAGACCTCCCCGCCCAAATCCACGGCGGGATCCATGGTGGTTTCCGTGCGGGTGGAGTTCACCAGCACCTGATAGCCATCCAAGGCGGCATCGATGAGCACCAGACGAGAATCGCCGTTGACGTTGATCGCCTCCGGATCCGAGGTGGCGATACTGAGCCTCAAATTCTGAATCTTCAGGTCGGAATTGCTCAGGTTGATATCCGTGGTCTTCAGGACATCAACCGCACCCGCCTTGCCTGTCAGGGTCAGCTTGCTGCTCGAGAGATTCACCTCGCCCAGCGAGCCGAGCTCGATGGCATCCGTGTCGTTCGTGATGCCCAGCTCCGAGCCGTTCTCCATCGTCAGGCCGTGGCTGAGCTGCACCTCGCTGTAGTTTCCGGTGGTCAGCTCCTGAAGACTGATCTCAGCTTTACCCTCGTGGATGTAGAGCTCGTGGGCGGCAACGCCGCTCAGGTTGGCAACGCCCGTGATCTCCATGTCCTGGGTGTCGGGATTCGTCAGCACGATGTTGCCAAGCAGTTTGTCCGCGCTGGCAGAGGTGGTCGCGATCGAGACGCTGCCGTTCAGCTTCATGGTGGCGTCCGCCCCGATGATCAACTTGTTCAACACATCGTCCGTGATGTCCAAATCGCCCTCGGTGTTCAGCACGGAGGATTCCCCCAGCTTGATTTGGTCGAAAGCCGCCAGCAGTTGATTGATGTCGTGGTTTCCCACCCTCAGCTCTGCCGTGCCGCCCAGCGTGAGGGAACCCACCCCCGTTGTAGTCAGCGTGTTGATGGTCACCTGCGTGGTACCCTTCAGTTCCAAGCTACCGTCACCAAGCGTCAGCCTGTTCAGCGAATCATTCGTAAACGCCACCGAATCCAGCGTCAGGTCGTGACTCTGCGTATCGATCGTGGCGGCGGTGGTACGGCCGGTCAGGGTCGTGTCCTGCCCCAGCTCGATGGTGTCGGTGTTGATGGTCGCCTTCACCACGGCATCGCTCGTGTTGAGCACCACCTTGCCGGACTCGGCGTTCAGCGTCGCCCCGTCGACATCCGCACTGCCCGCGATGGTCAGGGTCTTGTTCGAAGCAACGCTCACCTTGCCCTTCAGCCGGGTGCCTGTAGCGCCCGCGATGCTCAAATCCCCGTTCGTTGTCAGCGAGGCTCTGCTTTCCACCGTCAGTGCGCTGTTGATCGTGACACCTGTGGTGTTATTGATCTGCTGTTTCAATTCGCCATTCCCCTTGATGGTCAGGCGATCGTTCGCCTCATCGTTAATCGCGGCGAACATGGCTAAGACACCGGTGCCAATGACCAACGAATCTTCGGTTCCCGAAGCTGTTTCGAGAATGCCCAACACATGCCCTGTTCCGCCGCTGATGGTCAGGCTGCCCGCTGTGGTGGAATACCCCAGCGTGGTAGAGGTGGTGACGTAGATAGAGGAAGTCCCGCTGACCTCCCGCACACCGGTGACCACGAGCTTAGAAGGCGCCAGCCGGACGTCCGTCAGCGTCACAAGAGAGCCACTCGATGCACTGCTCGAATCATCCCCCAGATAAATCATACCGTCTACGGCGGTTGTAAGGTTCACCCCCGATGCCGCCCCGTACAGACTGATGTTGAGAGCCTTGACAGTATTGCTGCCGACGGCGCTGCCCACAACGCTCCCCAGCGTCAACCCGGCGCTCGAAATGGTGAGATCTGCGTCCCCCGTAAGCGTCAGCGTCTTGACCGCCGAGTTGGTGGAGCCGCTCGCCGTCATCCCCGTCTCGAGATTCAGCGCACCCGAACCAAAATCCAGCGTGCTCACCGTGCAGGACGTTGTCCCTTGGACACATAGGCTTCCCGACCCGGTGATCGTGGTGGTCGCCCCAGCCTCGGTCTCGATGCCCTGCGCAAGCGTCAGATTGGCCTTGTCACCGACCGTGAAGGTGTGGTCTCCCGAGCCGATGAAGGTCACCTTCTGCACCGTCGTGGTCAGTGCGCCCGTGGGCGAGAAGCTCACATCGGCACCGGCTTTTACATCAAAAGGTGATCCATCGCCGTCGACACGACCGGTCAGCGTGAAGCTCCCCCCGGCAACGAGATGAGAAGATCCGTGCACTCGCGTCACCGTGCCTGCAATCGTCAAATTACCGTTGGTTTGGAACGTGGCGCCACCCCCATATGTTACATCACCCAGTTGAAGCGTACCCTGCAAGGTAACGGCATCGGTATATCCGCTCGCCTGCGCCAAGGTACTGTTGACGCCAAGGATAATCTTGCTGTCCGCATTCGTCGTCAGCGTGGAAAATTGCGGCTCGCTTCCCTCACTATATGTCACCTCCCGATCAGACAAATCCAGCGCCTCAGCAGCCGCTTGCGCCTGCGGGACGAGTGCAAGCGCGGCAGCGCCGAGGGTGGCGGTGGCGATGGTGGTCGCCGCCGGGGTGGCGGTCAGGGGGCTGAGCAGCGCCAGCACAGCAAGCAAGGCCTTACGCAGGCCACAGGGTAAATGCAGTTTCATCGTCTTAAAAAATGGGTGAAAGTCAGCATCAGGGCACAGCACGCCCCGACGGGGACGTGGCATTTTGCGCCTCGAACAAGCAGCTGTCAACCCTAATTCGCGCACGCAATCGAAATCATTTCCTGTTTGCCGCTTTCGTCACAATGCCTACCACACCCAAATGAAATAGGAGAAAAATGTTCCCCGGCTCATTGTGAATGGCTTATACCATCAAAAACAACAATATCTTCAAAAAAGTCTTTCATGTTCCGAACGAATCGATATGCCATTTGACTCGCATGTTATCAGTACTCACGCGCTTTCCCCGAGCATCGCCGAGAGCCCCCGCCACACCCTCATTCCGCCGCCCTTCCGCCTGATTTCCACCCGCATAACAAATGCTCACAAAGAAGCATCATCCCCAAGTGTGAGCAACATCTCGATAAGACAGCGGCAAGCCCGAGCCAAAAAAACC
Organism: Akkermansia sp.; assembly: GCA_051884295.1. Lineage (GTDB taxonomy): Bacteria > Verrucomicrobiota > Verrucomicrobiia > Verrucomicrobiales > Akkermansiaceae > Akkermansia. The sequence continues at coordinate 1,626 of JBJEVK010000090.1, read as the reverse complement.
CGCGCGCCGTCGGGAAGACGGTGCGCGGAGGCTGTGCGGGAGGCCGGGGGCGTCAGGCGCGCTGCGCCTCGATGGCGGCGGCCATGAGCTCGGCCGCTTTTTTGCCGCTCAGGAGCATGCCGCCGAAGATGGGGCCCATGCGGAAGCTGCCCGACACGCCGTTGGCGGCCATGCCGGAGACGAAGAGCCCGGGGTAGATTTCCTTGGTGTTGTCGATGGTGGTGCGCTCGCCCTCGGCGGCGTCCATGCTCATCTCGCCGACGACGCCGCCCGTGGGGGTGTTGAGGGTCACACCGTTTTTACGCGCTACGGTTTTGGCGATTTCGCAGTCATGGCCGGTGGCGTCCAGCACGGTGGCGGCGGCCAGCGTCAGGGGATCGACATGCAGCCCCTCGCGCAGGACGGGGGTCCAGTTGACGACGACGCCGCCCACGCGCCCCTGCTTGTAAACAACGTCCTCCACGGAGTAGCAGTTAAAGACGGTGGCGCCCGCCTCCGTAGCGCGGTAGAGCAGCCCGGCGGTGGCGTGCACGGAGTCGACGATGTGCGTGCCGTCGCGGTACGGCTTGTGGCGCAGGCCGAGCTCGTCGATGATGGACAGCGCCTCGTCCTGAATCACGATGTCGTTGAACATCATCGCGCCGCCCCACATGCCGCCGCCCGGGGAGAGTTTGCGGTCGAAGAGAGCCACGCGGTAGCCCTGCTTGGCCAGGTAGTAGGCGCAGACGATGCCGCTGGGGCCGCCGCCCACGATGGCGGCATCCAGATGCAGGCTGGCGGTGAGTTTGCCGAAGTATGAGTCGATGATTCCTTGGGAGATGAGGGTTTCCATGGCGTTAAATCATATTTATTCGATGGGAGTTTGTCAATGCGGAAGTCGGGCGATGACGCAGCGGGCGGCGGCGGCGATGTCGCGCTGCGCCAGCAGCCAGGAGACGATGACGACGCGCTGCGCGCCCGCCGCAAGGACGAGGGGGAGGCTGCGCCCGTTGATGCCGCCGATGCAGAACATGGGGTAGTCGCCGAGCGCGGTCTGCACGGCGGCGATGTCGCTCAGGCCGATGGCGGGGCGCCCGGGTTTGGTGCCGGTGGGGAAGAGGGGGCCGAAGCCGATGTAGTCCGCGCCCTCGGCTCGGGCGGCGAGGGCTTGCTCGGGGCTGTGGGTGGAGCGGCCGATGATCATGCGCTCGCCGACGCAGCGGCGCACGGCGTCCAGCGGCCCGGCGTCCTGCCCGACGTGGACGGCGTCTGCCCCGAGTTCGGCGGCGAGCTCGGGGTAGTCGTTGAGCACGAAGAGGGCTCCCGCCGCGCGGCAGAGGGGCTGCATGCCGCGCGCCATGTCGGCCACCTGCGCCAGGGGAAAGCCTTTGGCGCGCAGTTGGAGGATGCGCACGCCGCCCTCCAGCAGGGCGGCGGTGGTGGCAGCGATGTCGGCGGGGGCGGTGTAGCCCGTGTCGACGATGCCATAGAGGCGGCAGCGCAGCAGCTCGGTTCGCATGGCGTTTACTCTGCCACAAGGGGGGCGCTTTGGCAAGGAAAACCGCGTTTCCGCCCGCTACCGGGGTCGCACGCGGCTGAATTGCAAGACTAAATGCGACAAAGCGAAAACAACTTCATTTTAGGCAC
>JBJEVK010000089.1:0-12017 GCA_051884295.1 Akkermansia sp. | reverse complement strand
CGCAAGAGTATGGATTTTTCGCTCTCATTAGGCAAGACTAAAAGAGGTCATGTGCCGCGAATGCGGGAGCAGCGGTGCTCAGGGGGCAGCCGTTGTCGCTTCGGGCGCGGCAGATGGCGCATCGGGTTCCGCTTGCAGACCGCAGAAGATGAGCCCGAGCATGACCAGCGCAGCCGCAATGCGATACCAGCCGAAAATGGCCAAACTGTGGCGGTTGAGGTAGCCGACCATCCATTTGACGGCGACCAAGGCGCTGGCCCAGGCCATGAGTGTGCCGGCAACGAGCGGCTGCCAACCGAAATTTTGCAGCATGTCTCCGCCGTGCTTGAGGGCATCGTGGGCAGTAGCGGCGCCGAGGGTGATGAGCCCCAGCAGGAAGCTGAACTCCACCGCGGCGGCCACGCTGAGTCCCACGCAGAGTCCGCCCAGCATGGTCATCAGGCTGCGGCTGGTGCCCGGAATCATGGCAATGCACTGCATGAAGCCGATGCCCAAGGCTCCCTTCCACCCCAGCTGTTCGAGAGGAGCTCCGCCGAACGTATCGGCACGCTGATTGCGCTTGCGCACATAGAGGAGAATGACGATGCCGCCCAATGCCCAGGTGACGGTGACGGTGGGGGCGTTGAAGAGAAAGTCTTTGATGGGCTTGGCGCACAGCAGCCCGATGACAGCTGCCGGCAGAAAGGCGATGATCATGTTGATGAGCAGGCGCCTCCCCTCTTCATCACGCCCCAACAACCCCATGAGCATGCGGGTGCAACGCTTGAAGTACAAGCCGAGAACGGCGAGAATGGCTCCTCCCTGAATGCAGATTTCAAAGGCATCCATGGCGGTGGATTTGTCGATGCCCAAAAGATATTGCGTGATGATGAGATGCCCCGTAGAGCTGACAGGCAGGTATTCGGTCAACCCCTCCACAAGGCCGAGAATCAGAGATTGAAAGACGGTCATGGCTCCCTCTTGTAGCTCATTTTGCGAGAAAGGTCAATCACAAGGCTGCGAAAATGTTTCGGTCTGTCCCTCCGAACGGAAAAAAAAGATTGATGGGAGGAGCAAAAGCTGGTATGAATGGGAAAGCCAAAAATGCACGCAACCATTCGCTCGTCTATGAAGAGTGTCCGTTTATTTCGTCGAAAGGGGTTCACGATGGTGGAACTCCTGGTGGTCATTGCCATTATCGGGATTCTGATGACCATGTCTGCCGGGGTGTTGCGCGATGCCGGCAAGGGCCGCAGCATCGATTCCGGGGTGGAAATGCTCGAATCTCTTGTGCGCGAGGCTCGGGCTACGGCCCAGGGCAATGACACCTACACGCGCCTTGTCATCGCGGATGATCCCAAGGATCAGAGCGCGGATTCGCGGCACTTGCGCTACATGACGGTGCAGATGCTCCGCAAGAACAACAACAAAAATAATGGTTACGATGGGACGGATGTCTCGCAGGACGGACGCTGGGTGTCGGTTTCGGCGGGGATGCTGCTGCCGCCCGGTGTTTTTTTCAGCCCGCACTACAGCCGCGCATTGGAATGGGCCGATGGGTCGGGCAATTCCATGATTGGCCAGGGTTCCGAGCGCCTCTCCGGCAAGGGGTATACGCGCGTGTACTACTTGGAGTTTGACGAGAAAGGCCGCTTTGTGTTCCCGAACGCCGATCCGCTGAACCCGACGCGCCCGCAGCGTCTGGTGCTGATCAACGGTCGCTTGGGCAGTGGTCGTCGTGCTCACGACGGCGTCATTCCGCTGGAGCTGGATGAACAGAATCGCCCCGTAGGAGCCAAGGGAATTGTCGTGTGGCCCATGGGCGATGTGAGCTTGCTGCGCACAACGGAGCAGGTGTTTGCGGATGAGGAGCTCGGTGGACACAGCCCCGGCGGGCGGATGGACAGAGGGGGTGCCAAGGGGGGGCGTTCCCCCAAGAGTACGCGCCGCCTTTCCGAGGGGGGCAAGTCTTTTAAGGCGACAAAGAAAAATTGATGAGCAGAGTATGAAACGAATGGATGTTTTTCGTGTGCGTAGGGGGTTCACCTTGATGGAGACCCTGTTGGCGATTGCCTTGGTCGGCACGCTCCTGTCTATTTTCCTGACGGTCTTTGTGCCGGCGCGCGGCTTGGTGCGGCAGGCGTTGACGCGTCAGGAGGCGGAGCGCATCACCGGCGTGTTGCGGGCGGAGATGAGTTCCCTGCGGGCGGATGAAGAGGCTCCCGCATCGGCCAAGTCCTCCTCGCCTACCTCGTTTCTGAGCCCCTTCGACAAGGCTTTTTATTGGGTGCGCACGTCGGTTAGACCCTCGACTTCCGTTGTGATTTTTTCTTACCGGGCGGATACATCGAAACCGCCGAGAGCCGATGGCTCGTTCCCTCCCGTGGCCGCATCGAAGAGCGTGCCGGGGGCGCACATGCAGTTGGTGACCGTGGCCTGCCCCATGAATGATCGCGTGCATCAGAACGATATTAAGGATGCGGTGGGACCGGTCTTTTTGGTGCGCATGACGCAGCTTGTCGATCGGGGCGATGGCGTTTATCGCGCGAACCGGGCTCCCGGCGTCATTGGATCCGCATCGGCGCCTGAGGGTTTCGTGTCCGACCGGGATGATGCCGAGGCTTGGGGTGGGGTCGTGTTCTGCCGAGCAGATTTCTTCCTGATGTCGCCGCCGAATCCCGCGCGCTATCGCACTAAGACCTGGCGCCAGATGGGGAGGCCGCTGTTCTCGGCGAATTTGTCTTTCCATCGTTGATGCTGGGGTAATTCTTCTTCCTTTTTTTGCAAACGTTATGAAATTTTCTCGTATTTCCGTGGTGGCGCGGGGCGGCTTCACCCTGATTGAACTGATTACGGCCATGGCCATCACCTCCATTTTGGTGCTGGTGATTATGCAGCTGACGAATCAGGGGATTGACCTTTGGAACAACGTGCGCGAGGACGTAAGCACAACATCGCGTTCGCGCGTGGCGCTCCAGGTGATGAGTCATGACTTCGAGTCCTTCCAAATGCGGGCGGGGGACAATCGCTACGAGTGGTTGTTTGCCAAGGATAGTGATGAACTTGCCGGAACCCCCAAGGGGCTGAAGATTCCCCGCTCCGTGCAGTGCGTGTTTTTTGCCTGCGCCCCGGATCGCAATCCCTCGGTGAGCAGCAGCACCTCGCTGCGCAGCAACTACCGCGAAGCGCGGGCGCACAATCGCGATACGCAGGGCGATGTCAGCGCCATCGGCTATCGCCTGATGTACCGCGATCAGATTCTCAATTTGCCCGGCTCCGATGGTGGGGATGAGGGGGCCTTCCCGCTCTTTTCCTTGTATCGTCAGGTCGTTTCGCCGCGCGACTCCTTTGAGCAACTGATGGGCAGGGACAGCTTGGAGGCCGCCTATGGCTCCTTTGAGCAGGACGATGAGAAGAAATTCCTCTGCGAGAACATTATTGAAATGAACCTGAGTATGACCATTCGCTACTCAGACGATGCGGCGGATGCCGCGTCCGGGCGCATCGGCTATAGCAGTTTGACGGTTCCTGTGATTTCGACCGGGCATAAGCGCAGTAAAATCAATGTTTACGGGGATCGTATTGAGGTGAATGGTGCAACGTATCGCAACGCGCGCATTTCGATGGTGTCGATTTCCATGACGGTGTTGACGGAGGAGGGCGTGGGCGTTGTCAACCAGATTCGGATGGGGCGCCGCCGCGCGATGAAGCAAGCCGAATTTTTTGCGCGCTACACAAAATCCTTCTCTCACCTCGTGGCGCTGCCCCAGCCCCTGTGATGTCTGCAGGCTCGATGATGGCTCCGCCCGGCGGCGGGGATGCTCCGCTGCGTTTGGGGCAGCTGCACCTATGGTTTGACCCGCTGCCCCGCCGCGGCTACGCCAACATGGCGGCGGACGAGCTGCTGACCACGCACCCCGAGCCTTGGCTGCGTTTTTATGGCTGGGCTGTCCCGGCTGTCAGCTACGGTTATTTCGACAGTGCGAGCGAGGCGAGACGTCTTTTCCCGGGGGCGGAAGAGTATATTCGCCGTTGGACGGGTGGGGGTATCGTGGATCATCGCGAGGGCTACACCTACACGCTGACCCTGCCTGCTGCGGGAGCGCCCTATCCTTCATCGGCACAGTTGTACTTGCAGATTCATTCTGCCTTGGCAGCAGCTTTGGCGGCGGATGGGGTCCCCTGCCGACTGTTGCGCGAGGATGCGCCGAGTGGAGGGCGCTCGTGTTGGGCCAGTCCCGTGTGCAGCGATGTCGTCGACGACAGCGGCCGCAAGTTAGCCGGAGCCGGGCAGCGTCGCCACCGGGGGGCTGTGCTGCACCAAGGGCTGGTGCAGCAGTGCGAGCCGCGCGGGGAGTGGCCTCTTCTGCTGGCGCGGGCGCTGGCCGATCAGTACATCGTTTGCCGCGATGCCGAGCCATGGGACGGTTTCGATTCGGACTTGGAGTCTTTGCTGGAGAATCGCTACCGGCGCCCCGAGTGGGAGGATGAGCACCGGGGATGCCGCTATCACAGCTGAGCATCCGCGCGGGTGAAGAGGGCATCGCGCCCTCTCGGCAGGTGCGGTGTAAAATGCTGTGCCAGTGCGCGGTGGGGGCTGATGCTCGGGCTGTAGATGCCGTGCAGCTCGGCCATGCGGCGCTCAAAACGCTCCAGAACGGCGGGGCGGGCAGGTGCCGTGCACAGGTAGTCCAAGGCTGCCGCTAGCAGGCTGTGCCACGCGGGATTGCCGTCCTCGGGCTCCACGGTGCTGCTGAGCAGGGAGCAGAGATAACTGGCCAGGCGCAGCTTGCTGAGTTCCCGGCGCAGGGGAAGCCGTGGGGAGAGCAGGGTGCTGGAGCGCAGACTTCCCAAATCCCCCTGCTTGGCGGGGCGATAGGTCAGCTCGCACTCGTGAAAGAGGTCAATGCGACCGCAGGTTTCGCTGCCCGGTCGGCGTGCTCCGCGAGCAGCCGTGCGCACAAGGCCGAGGTCGGCTGTGCACCAGCTGACGATAAGCCCGTCCTCTCCCAGGGGGTAAAGGCGCAGGATGGTGCCGACCGTTGTTCGATCCATGCCGTGATCAGCGAAGCGCCGGATGCTGTCGGATGCGCTGCACAAGCGCCTCCGGGGTGAGGCCGTGTTGAGCCCGCAGCTGCTCCTCCCGCCCGTGTGTGATGAAAGCATCGGGCCAGCCGACACGCATCAGCGGGGTGGTGCAACCTTGCTCGTTGAGCTGTTCCAGCACTGCTGAGCCGAAGCCGCCGCTGATGACATGGTCCTCGAGCGTGACCAGCAAACGGCAGTGCTTCGCATGGCGCATGAGACAATCGGTGTCCAAGGGGCAAACGAAGCGTGCATTGACATGGGCGCAACTCAGTCCTCCTGCCTCAAGTTCGGCGCGCACGGCGGCGGCAAGGGCGTTCATGTTGCCCAGAGCAATCAGTGCGACATCACTGCCCTCGCTCAGCAGCTCGGCCTTGCCGATGGGCAGGGGGGGCGGGTTGGGCGGCAGGGCAACCCCCTCGCCGACTCCCCTCGGGTAACGAATGGCGCTGGGGCCGCTCTCGATGCCGTTCATGGTGCAGAGCATGGCGGCAAGCTCAGCCTCATCCTTGGGCTGCATCAGGATGAGACCGGGTATGGCCCGCAGCATCGCAATGTCGAACAAGCCGTGGTGGGTCGGGCCGTCATCGGGCGACAAACCGGCGCGATCCATGCAGAAACGCACGGGCAGTTTTTGCAGCGCGGCATCGTGCGCAATCATATCCACGCAGCGCTGCATGAAGGTGGAGTAGACCGCCAGATAGGGACGGAAACCCTGAGTCGCCAGCCCGCAGGCAAAGAGCGCCGCATGCTCCTCGGCGATGCCCACGTCGAAAAAGCGCCGCGGGAAGCGGTCGCGGAACAATTCCAGCTTGGTGCCGCTCGGCATGGCCGCCGTGATGGCCGCGATGCGGGGATCATCCGCCGCCATGCGGCAGAGACATTGCCCGAATGTCTCGGAATAGGTGATGCGGGAGCTGTGCCCGGTGCTGCCGTCGGCGATGTTGTACTGCCCAATGCCATGGAATTTGGTGGGATTGGCCGCTGCCGGTTCGTAGCCGCGCCCTTTTTCGGTGATGATGTGGACGATGGCCGGAGTCGATTGCTTGGAAACGATGCGCAGGATTTTTTCCAATTTATCGATATTGTGACCGTCAATGGGGCCATAATAGGACAAGCCCAGCTCCTGAAAAAAGCTCAGCGGGGTGATGAGAGCGTGGGCGGCATGCACCAATTTGGATACCTGCTGGCGAGCCTCCTTGCCGGCTATTTTTTCGATGATGGTCTTGGTGTGGCTCCGCAGCCAGTCATAGGTTTCCGTCTGTTGGAGCGAGGAAAAATAGTTGGAGAGCGCCCCGACATTGCGGTCGATGCTCCACTCGTTGTCATTGAGAATGAGGATGAATTTTTTCGTTGTTGTCGAGAGGTTGTTGAGCCCCTCCAGCGTTGTTCCGCAGGTGAAGGAGCCGTCCCCGACAACGGACACGACGTGGTAATCATCGCCGAGCAGGTCGCGGGCAGCAGCCATGCCCAGCCCGGCTGAAAGCGCTGTGCCGGCGTGACCGGCACCGAAAGCATCGTGCGGCGATTCGCTGCGCTTCATGAAGCCCGAGAGACCGCCGAACTGACGCAGGGTGGCGAAGCGCTCCGCCCGCCCGGTCAGTAGCTTGTGGACGTAGCTTTGGTGCGATACATCGAAGAGAATCTTGTCGCGCGGTGTGGAAAAAACCCGATGCAGGGCAATGCTGAGCTCAACAACCCCCAAATTGGGTGCCAAATGCCCCCCCGTGTGAGAAAGAGTATCAATCAGCAGGGTGCGGATTTCACGCGCCAGAGCCGGGAGACTCGCGGCGGGAAGCGCCTTGAGATCCTCGGGGCAATGAATGGCGGACAGCAGGGGGGGAAGCTCAGAGGAGACTGAAGGTTGAGTCGTCATGTCGATGCGGGGCTTCTTCTGTGGCTTGGGGAACGGATTCCGGTGCCTCCAGACGTTGAATTTTAAGCTCGGCTTCGGCGAGGAGTTTGCGGCTGCGGTTGATGAGGCCTAACCCCTCCTCAACGAGCTTGATCATCTCTTCCAGACTTGTTTCCGGCTGATCAAGCCGCGTCACGATTGCCTCGAGCCTTTCGGTGGCCTGCTCGAAACTGAGAGCTTTAGTGTTTGTGCTGCGTACGGTAGCCATAAACGGGAGCCGATATTTAGTGGTTCTGTTCGGCGCGGCTGTAGTATACAATATCGGCACCCAACAGGAAATGGCGATAAGCATATTGACCGCGGGAGGAGACCAGAGAGGCCAACGTGCGCGAGCGCACCTGCGAATTGGCGTGTGTGTGGAATAAATCAGCCAGTGCAATGTTGTGCTGCGGGAGAATCTGCAGCACCTTCCCCTCCAGTACCAAGGGAGCAAAATCCCCGTATGCGGAGAAGATGCCGGGAATGCCGCCGGGTGTCATGGCGTGCGAGGTCGGGGTGATGAGGAAGCCTTGCACTTTTTGCCCGGATTCTGTCAGCACCGGTTCGATATCGCGGCAGAAGGTGTCAATGTTGCGGGGAATCCACAGCGCCTTGCGATCGGCATACCAAGCGACGGCCCAAGGTTGGTCGGTGACGATGATATCCTCGGCATTGCTGATATCGTGGAGTTTGCCGTTCAAGGCTGCCGGGTAGTACGGGGGGTAGTGGGGAATGCCCCGGTCACTCGTCCAAATACTCATGACGAGGGTATGGGGCAGCGTAAGGAGAAAAGGACCTCCGGATATCAGAATCAGCAAGACGATGCACAGGGCTCGCGACGCCCTGAAGGACGAACCCAAGCGGAGTCTCGCCAAAAAGTTAAAGACCAGCGCGGTACCGTAGGCTGCAAAGAGCGGGGTAAACAGGATGAAGAGTTGATCAGCGGATGATGCTCCGCTGCGTGCAAAGCAGGTCATGCCAACAGCGCTGCCGACCCACATGGCGAAGGTGAGCCATTTGATACCCTCACTTTCCTCTTTCTTGTAGCGATTGAACAGAGCCAGCAGAAAAAACGGCACAACCACAACACCGCCCATGTAGCTTAGAATATTAAGCGTCTGCGAGCAGAGCCCCCCCACAAGGCGCAAGTAGAAGTTGGCACTGTTGAAGGGGAGCGCGGTGTCTGTGGCGGAACGCGCGAGCAGATCGCCGCCGCCACCGAAAGCAACGCAAAGGCTGTGGAGAATGTGCGAACCGATGCCGCCGTTTACCGCGCATTGCATGGAGACCGGCAGCCCGACCCCAATCAGCGCAAAACCCAGTGCCACCATAAACCACAAACCTTTGGGTTTGAAATAAAAGGCGCAAAATATCGCCAGACCGACAAAGCACCAGATACACAGAGTCTGAGTCAGGCACATGAGAACAGCTGCCGCATAACTCAGGCAGATGCAGAGGGCGACTACCCTCGGGCGTTGCTCGTTCTGCGCCTGAATCGCGCTGCAGAGGGCGTGCCCAATCAGCAGGAGCAGGCACATGAGCATTGGTTGCGCCAAGCCGCTGACAGCGAAATCAAGTACCAAGCTGCTGAGCGCAACCATAGCCACGGTGGTAGCCGCCACGACCTCATCGAAAAGCCTGGCGCAGAGCGTGTAGGTTAGGAAGAGCGCCAAAAGGAAGAAGGTCAGACTCACGCCGGCAATCACGCGATCAGCATTGTACACGTTGGAAATTTCGCTGTCCATGCGTGTTTGCTCAAAGCGGTCATAGTCGGTGATTTTCAGAGCTAAGGCCAAAATACCCGTGTGCAGGGGGCCGTATATTGAATCCTTAAAGCGGTCGAAATCCAGCGTTGCCGGGTGGGGATTGCCCTCCTCATCGAGCTCAGGTTTCAGGTTCGCTTTTTGCGCCATCAGATCCAGAGGGCGATAAAACTGCGTGGTAAACCCCTTTCCCCTTGCAACCCGGCGGGCAATTTGCGCTTGGTCCATGGCCTCGGGAGAATCGAGCCCCCGGAAAGCCAAGAAGAGTTCAAAAACGCTCAGCCCTAAGATTAAGATGGTCAGAATCAACCGAACGCTGATAAACAGTTTTTTGCTTCGGACGGTGTCAAACTCGGTGGTATTCATCATCGGAATCAGGTAAAAGGTCAGAGATAGTCAGAAAAGTAATCGGAAGCCTCCGTTAACTTGCGCTGGAGCGTGCGCCTGTTGATACCCAACAGCTCCGCAGCTGCCGTTCGGTTGCCGCCGACTTGGCTGAGGGCGCGGAGAATGGTCTGTCGTTCCACACATTTTAGGTTAAGGGTAGGGGGGGAGGCAAGGATAAAGTCAGACTTCCGCTCGGTGGCCCCGTCGCCGGTGCCTTGATTCCCGGGGGGAGCAGAGAGTTCCGGCGGCAAATCCGCCGGTGTGACCACAGAGCCCTCGCTCATCACCACCCCGTGCTCGACAGCCGTCCGCAGCTGGCGCACATTGCCCGGCCACGCATAGCGTCGCAGGCAATCCAGGGCATCCCGCGAAAAACGCTTGTCCTCCTTGTGGTTTTCGCGGCACAACTCGTGCAGAAAAGCATCAGACATCAGGACAATATCGCCCGCGCGTTCGCGCAGAGGCGGCAGTTGCAGCTCGATGACCCGCAGGCGCTGGTAGAGATCCTGGCGGAACGTGCCCCCGCGCACCATCTCCTCCAGACGTCGATTGGTAGCCGCGATGATGCGCACATCGACCGCGATTTCCGCGTTGCCTCCCACGCGCTGGATGCTGTGCTCGGCCAGCACGCGCAGGAGTTTCACCTGCGTTGCCGCATCAATCTCGCCGATTTCATCGAGAAAAAGTGTGCCGCCGTCGGCCTCTTCGAAACGCCCGATGCGGCGTTGCAAGGCGCCCGTGAACGCCCCCTTCTCGTGGCCGAACAGCTCACTCTCCATCAGCTGGGGCGACAAAGCGGCGCAGTTGACCGGCACAAACTTGCCGCTGCGCCCGGAGAGCGTGTGCAGAGCGCGCGCCACCAGCTCCTTACCCGTCCCCGTCTCGCCGCTGATGAGCACCGAGGCCTTGGTGGGCGCCACGCGGCGGATGCTGTTGAAAATCCCCTGCATAGCCGGGCTGTTGCCCAACAGGCGGTCCAACCCGCCCACGGGCTCCAGCCGCTGCGTCAGCTCGCGGTTGGCCGTCTCGAGCGAGCGCGTGTGCGAGGCGCGGCTGAGCAGCAGCTCCACCTCGTCGAGATTCAGCGGCTTGGTCAGGAAATAGTAGGCACCGTGCCGCTTGGCCTCCGCGGCCGTGTCGGCGCTGCCGTAAGCCGTCATCATGATGCACAGCGGCGGCTTGGGGAGCCGCTGCGCATCATCAATCAAGTCCATGCCGTTCTCGCCGCCCAAGCGCCAATCCGTCAGCAACAGATCCACCGGCTCACTGCGGAGAATCTCGCGGGCGGCGGCTGCACTGGCGGCGGGAAAAACCTCGTAGTTCTCCTCCAGCGCGGCGCAAAGCGCCGTGCGGGTCGGTTTCTCATCGTCGACAATCAGCAGGACGGGGCGCATGGGGAAAGGGAGGGGAGTCTGCGCATCAAATCAGCCACAGACCGCTTGTCTCGTCAAAGCCGAACATGATATTGAACGCATGCACTCCCTGGCCACCCGCGCCCTTAATCACGTTGTCCTCCGCGCTCATCAGCACGGCGCGCCCCGTACGGGCATCGACCGCCCAGCCGATATCCACAAAGTTCGTGCGCGTCACATTCTTGGTGTCGGCGGGCTTGTTCGCCCCCATCAGGCGCACAAAGGGCGCATGGGCGTATGCCGCTTCGTAACAGGCGGTCAACTGCTCGACCGTCACGCCGGGAGCCAGCTTAGCCACCGTGGTGGTCAGGATACCCGTGTTGACCGGCATCAGATGCGGGGTGAAGGTAATGACGACGCGCTCGCCGGCTGCCAACGACAACTCCTGCTCAATTTCTGACAGGTGGCGGTGGCGGGGGACGGCATAAGCGCGCATACTCTCGTTGCACTCGCAGAAATGGTACTGCACATCGGCCTTGCGCCCGGCGCCGGAGACCCCGCTGCCGCTGTTGACCACAATATCCTGCGGCAGCACCAAACCCGCGCGCAGCAGCGGCACCAGCGGCAGAATAATACTCGTGGGGTAGCAGCCGGGCGAGCCGACAATGCGCGCCGCCTCGATTTCGGCGCGGTGCCACTCGGGCATGCCGTACACAGCCTCCTGCATCAGGGGAACATCGGGGTGCGGCTTGCCGTAAAACTCCTCATACACAGCGGGGTCACTGAGGCGAAAATCGGCAGAAAGGTCAATGACGCGCAGCCCCGCCTCCACCAGGCCGCGCCCGTAGGAGGCAGACACCCCGTGCGGCAGCGCCAAAAAAGCCGCCTCGGCACCTGTAGCGGCGATGGCCGCCACATCGGAATCCGTAAACACAAGCTCGGCACCGGGTACATGGCGGAAGCGCGGGAACAGGTTGCAGAGCTGCTGCCCCGCATACTGGCGCGACGTCGCGCACACGAGCTCCACCCCCGGGTGGCGCAGCAGAATGCGCAGTAATTCCTGGCCGGTGTATCCACTGGCCCCGACGACAGCCGTTTTGACCTTCTTCATGGCGAAAAAAATCTTACCACGAAAAAAAGTTCTTGACAATACAAAAGAGCAACGCTAAAATCCTCCCGCCGTCAGCCGAGAGGGCTTGAGAGAGTCAATACGCTGCGGTGAGACATACTCGGGCAGTAGCGCAGTCTGGTAGCGCACTTGCATGGGGTGCAAGGGGTCGTGGGTTCGAATCCCGCTTGCCCGATACAAAAGGCTCAGCCGTTGAGGCTGAGCCTTTTTGTTGGGCGCGCGAAAAGGATTCGAACCCACGCCCCCTGCGACGCTGCGGGAGCGGCGTCGCAGGGGGCGACCCGAAGAGGAAGTCCGCTTGCCTGAGCGCGTTTGCGGGGGATGGCGTGTCCCCTGCGCGGTGCATGGGTGTTGAGGCGGAGTAAGTCGTGCGAATTTTGCTGAATTGCAAGACTAAATGCGACAAAGCGAAAACAACTTCATTTTAG
>JBJEVK010000088.1:0-12386 GCA_051884295.1 Akkermansia sp. | reverse complement strand
ATTGAGTTTTTTTCCGCTCGCATCCTCATAGTCGGTATACACCTCGATGGGGCGGTTGTCGTAGAAGCGATTGGAAGAAGCAGCATAGACATTGCGCGTCATCTGTTTACCGCCATCGCCCCACGGACGGGTTTCCTTGGTGACACGGCCCATAGAATCGTACTCGTACTCCACGTAATTGCCATTGGGGTAGTTGATGCGCGAAACATGATACTTCTCGTTATACGCGTAGGTGGTTGTCTGAGCAATGGGGGTATTGTAAGCCTCCGTCTGACTGATGAGCAGCCAGCCGCCCTCCGTAAACTGCTTGACTTCGCGCGTGCAGGAGACCGGAGAAGCGTCGTTAATGCCGCGAACCGTCTCAATGCGCTCCATCATGTTGCCATAAAGGCTATTGGTCTCATAGGTGCGAATCACCGTATCCTCACCCTCACCCTTGGCAATCGTCACCATGTTACCATGAACGGTGCGTGTGATGGTGTGCGGGGGGAGCCCGGCTTGCTGACGAATGACGGTGGTCTTGCGCACTCCATTGCTATACGTCACTTTGTATCTGGCGGTCTTATACGCAGCGCCCGTGGGAGTAAACGAGCCATCAGCGTTGACCAGTACTTGATCAGGGGCATACCAGGAGAGCAGCTTGGTGCCATCACTTTCCGTGGTAACCTGCATCAAACCCTCCGTGTAGGAGAAGCAATCCGTCAGATTACCGGTCGTTTCATCGATTCGAGTCACTACGTGAGCGCCACGATCGGCGGCTCTGGTCACTTTGCCCGATGCGGATGTGATGCTTTCCACATGAAAACTCGTATGGGAAGCATCGTCTGCGGCAAAGAGCACCCGCTGCCCGGAAGCATCGACCAGAATCAGATTCATGAGAGCAGCCGCATCATCACCGGTGGTCTCCTGTGCCTGTTGCACCACTTGGACTCGGAAATCGCGTTTGCGCGATACGCCTGCGGGGATAGCCTCATCGGAACCCTCCTGAATATTGAAGTACAGCGCCGCACCCGAAGAGGGCTGTACGGTAATCAGCGTTCCCTGCAAATAGGCTTTCCATGCCCATGTGCTGTTATATCGCATGCCGACAGAAGCGGTCACTTCGGCAGCATCATCTGCGAGAAGCATGACGGGAGCCGTCTCATCTTCACTCGGCGAAACTCGGCTGGCACAAGGGTCGTCCGTATCGCCGGGGAGCGTTTCCTGCGGGTCACTATCGGCATCACCCTCGGTTGTACCGCCACAACTGCAGGGGTCGCAAATCGGCACTTCCTTGATATAGCTGGAAGAAGAGCTGCTGCTCGAAGAGGACGAGGAGGAGCTGCTACTGGAGCTGGAGGAAGAGCTGCTGCTGGAAGAGAACGAGGAGGAGCTACTGCTGGAGCTGGAAGAAGAGCTGCTGCTCGAAGAGGACGAGGAGGAGCTACTGCTGGAGCTGGAGGAAGAGCTGCTGCTCGAAGAAGACGAGGAGGAGCTACTGCTGAAGCTGGAAGAAGAGCTGCTGCTCAACGAAGACGAGGAGGATTCGCTGCTGCTGGAGCTGGAGAAAGAACTACTCGAAGAATCAGGAGACGAGCTACTGCTGCTGGAATCCGGCGAGGAGCTGCTACTCGAGGAATCCGGTTGCGGCGGCGTGTAGCCAGCCGACACGACAGAAATGTTATACGAACAAATGGAAGCATTGACATTGGGATTCTCCATGGTGATGTTCCTGTGAGTTACCGTGACTGAGTATGTCCCCTCCGCAAGGAAAGCAGAAGCGCTGTCACACCAAGCACAATGACCACCAAGCGGGCCGGGGGAATCCTCCGCTTCCGTCAGGGAAATGCGCAACGAGCCTCCGCTGCCCGAAATTTCCAGTGTACCCCAGTCATCGACGGTCAACGAAGCCGAGGCATAGGCACCTCCTTTGGGAACGGTGAACGAGTCAGAAAAGGTGGCCATACAGTCATTACCCGTAGAATTGTAGGTATCCGAAGCACTGTAGACGAGCTGACCGGCAGGCACGGATTCCTCCACCGCTGCGCTCAGCTCGACTTCGGCCTCGCTGAGTGCGACCGGAGCAGTGTCCTCGTGTGCCTCTGTATTGATGCGCGGTTGCGGTTCACCGTGGCCGTGCAGATGGTTCGCCTTGTTGCTCTCCCCGCTGTGGTGGGCGGGCTTGTCGTTGTGGTGCATATTTGCATTCATGTTTTTGTCTTTCCTGTTAAGGTTGGGTGCAGCAGAAGTCGTGTCGGCTGCGGGGTTAGAGTTCATCATTTCGGGCTTATTCTCAGACGCAGGGCTGAGAGTTGACGCGAGCTTGCCGGGGGCAAACTCGGGGACGCCGGCCTCGGATGCCGGACGCTGTTCGGATGGCACAGAATCTAGGTGCTGCGCCATATGCTCGCCGTGGGCGAGCCCATCGTTGTGTTCATTATCGTGGAACATCATGGTATGGTTTCTACTGTTGCTTTGTTTTCTGCCTCCCCGTCAGCTACTCCGGGAAGAACGGAAAGGGTATTATTTACCGAAAGGAGAGAGGATATAGGCACCATCCTCGCGGCGTCTAAACGATTCATCGCCCCAGTTGTGCCAATGCAGGGTCAGGTGGCCGGATGAGAAGTCCAACACATCAGCGGTGTCGCCGGAAGAAATGCGGGTAGCGGATTTGCCGTAGATACGCAGCGTGTCAGACCAGCCTGTATGTTGCAGAAAAACAACATCCTCCTTGGGGGTGTCCTGCTTCGCAACGTCACGTTGAGATGCCATGTCTCCGGAAACAAGCCCTCCTCGCATGACGGACACATTGGATGCCTGATACAGGATGAAATGCCGGATACCTTTCTGAGCGACAAAGGGGGCGATATTGCTACAGCCGTGCATCCGCATGAGGCGATGGATGAAATTGTCCTCCATGTAGGCAATCTCGGAATGCCCCACGCCACCACCCCAAGCCATCGCCGTGCGAATGATCTGCGGATTCGTCTCGCTTTCCTGCACCAGCCTCATCACCCGGCGCGACATGACCAGAGAAGGACCACAAACGTAAAACATCTCCCGACCGGGGGTAACAATACCACCGTGCTGATAGAGCATCCACGTCATGTCGCTGAAATAGCAGGAATACTCCTGCGGAAGCGTGGTGTAGAACTCGTTGATGGTAGCAAGATAATCCGGCGAGTAAAAATCATCGTCATCAATCTTGAAGAAAAGCTCGTACTCGGACACATCCAGCCCACGTGTACAGTCCAACAGATTCGTGAGCTGATTACTGTTGGGGAAATAGCGGATAGTCAATCGCCCCTCCTCCATATAGCTCTTAAACTGCGGGATAATAAAGGTGTTGAGGATAAACTCCGACACCCCCTTAACCGCGACAAAGAGGTGGAAGAAATCCTTGTCGTAGGACTGGTTCATCATGGCATAAATCTGCCGCTGCAAGTCTACCGGGCGTTTGTAGGAAGCCATGCAAAGCGCAATCTTCCGTTTACGGTTGGAAAAGAGCTGTGAGGTATCGGCCAGCGTGGTGCGGGGCTTCTGGTAGAAGAGATTGTGACGGCAGAAGCGCATCGTGAGCCGCTTCTCCGAACACGCAACCTCCAACGCATTGTCGATGGGCAAACGATAATCGAGGAAGATGTCTGCCACCTTTTGCCGACAGCGAGCCGGAATAATGAGTGCATGAGTCCCCCACACATGAGGATGGTAGCGTGTCTGCGGGGTGGGACAGAGCGTCTCGAACATCAAATGCCGCGGAGCATTCGGCTCTTCCGAGGGCTGGTCGGACAGTTCAAAGAAGAGACGGAAGACATCCGTCTCCGGATGCTCCTGCAACTCTGCTTCCACGATGCGTTTGAGCACCTCCGCTTTCACGATGGGGGTGGCATCGCTCTCGCCGAAAATGATGAAATCATCCTCCGCAAAAGCCGGGTCAAGCACCATCTTGGCAAAAGAAACGCGGAGCGAACGCGCACACGGCTTATCCAGATGAGCAAAATCGCCCCGCATGAATCGGACAAACTCCTCATACCGGGTATCACGCAGCAAGTGAACCTCCTGCGACACCGGGTAGGCCTGCACGGTAAAACCGAGCCGGGTGCATTCGGCAAGTCCTTCCAGCGTCTCGCCAGGAGCCTGTAAAAAAACACATTTCATCGTCGTTATTTATTTGGTGGTGTCAAAACGAACGCACAGATTCCCATGGGTGGGGGTGAGCGAAAGGAAGTTGTTGCGGTAGGCAACGCCGTTCCAACTCAGGCAGTCCTCAGGCCAGCCATCCCAATGAAGAACCAGCTCACGGTTCGGGCAAAGCGAATACCACCCCATGCAGCCGGATGTCTTGCGCATGAAACGGCCATTAGCGTAGAAAAGCACATCATCCCGCCAATGAGAATGAACACCGGGAATGGTTGCCATAGGCTCCGCATAGAACATCAGCTCGATATCACGCAGCTTATCGGGGCTACACCAATGGCATGAAACAAGGTCATTCTCTCGGTTCGGTGCCGGAGAATGGCTCATCACCAGACGCGGAGTGGCCAGCATAGGAACGCCCAGCCGGACAGCCCATTCACCGAAAATAAGGTCTTCTGCCCCGGTTGTCGGCATCTTGTCAGCATTCTGCACGAACAGCTCCACCAAACGGCGGCTCATGAAATAGCCCGCGCCCCCACTAGGGGCTTTCCGACTATCGATGTTGGGGTCACCGATGAGGTCATAGCGGGCATCGCAAAGACTCGCCAGACGGTTGAGAGACAGGTAAGTGTCATCATCGCATTTGAACAGCCAATCGAAATCGTAATTGTCCAACGCCCACTTATAGAATGCCAACCCCTTGGCGGGGAGATGGTAGTAGCCGTCATCAACCCAAAGATTGACCACATCCGGCTCATTGGTCAACGGCTCGCGGCGTCCGAGGAAGAATCGGCATTCGATACCCGGTTGCGAGTGAGATAACCACGTCTCGCGACAGGCCATGCGGCGATGAGCTGCATGGTTGCAACTGCAAATGCCGACAAGGATACTGACCTTTTTCTTCTGCGCATTCGCCGGAATGACAGCATGATGGGGTAGGTGCTTATCCAAAAGCTGCCCCACGATGCTGTTGCGGGAAACATTTTCAAGCGCATCCGGCTCGTGGCGCAGCATTTCGCCCCAGAGGTGAATGGCCCAGGCGTTGCGCAGCTCCGGGCTGAGGAGATTGCAATCACCATTGTAGCACTTGCGCCAGACCGTGTAATGTAGCGGGTAGAGATGAGAGGGATTTGCAGCCTGCGATAGCATATCAAAATGCCTCAGGGCTCGTGTGAAGCCCTCCGGCCCACAATGTCCCCAAGGAGCCTTGCGGCGGCGCGAGGCTACGTCCGGCACCTGATTCGCAAACTGTCTCTTGGCAAGAACTTCCTCAGCAGAATCCCAAGGTGCTGCCGCAGCCGGATCTTCTGCCATAGAACGCAGCACCTCCATCAGCGGATGGTGCGCAGGAAAGGCAAGGACACCTACAGCAACCAACCCCCTTTCCTGCGTGCAGAACCAAGTATCGGCATCGGGGAAATCATCGCTCAGGCAAGCGACATCGAGATCCGTCCAGTAGCCGCCCTCGCGGACGAGGAACTCATTACGGAACCAGTCGGCAAAAGGTGCCAGACTGCCGTTTTCGTGGTAAAACACCGCTTCCTCCGGCAGCACCTCGCGGGCATCACGCACGGTGGTACCGACCGGGATGTTGTCGTAGGAACGGTACGTGAAGAGCTGGAACTCATGCCCGTGGTCAAGGAACGACTTGATGCAGAGTTGAGCCAGCAGAGGCAGCGTTTCGCCTACCCATAGACCTGTAATTTTCTGATGTTTCATAAGTTGCTCCATGTGGTTGAAAAGTTTACTCCGGCAGTTTCTCCATAGCGGCAAAGACCTCTTTCCACGATTCCATGGAAACCTCCAGCCCTCCCAGCTCCAGACCACGAATACGTGCGGCTTCTGCCATATCATCACGCAGGTTCGGCTCGTAGGCCATCTTGGAAGCGTAGTAAATGAAATCACGCTCATGATTGCAGAGCCAGCCCGTCTTGCCGTGCTGTACCATCTGCCGCCAGCCGCCGCGATTATCTACAATCAGCACCGAACCGCTGGCCATAGCCTCGAAACCGACACGCGGCCAGTTCTCCGTGGTATCGGTGGGTTGCAGCACGATGCGGCAATGCTTGTAGAATGCTTGCTGGGAAACCTCGCGCTGGTTGTGGGCAATCTGAATCCAGTCGAACGGACGACCGATTTTCTTCTCGCTGCGCTGGTCGAAGCCAAGGAACAGACCGTGTTTAGGGACAGGAGCGACAAAGGTATCGTAGATATGCAGCGTGTTGGCGGCGAACTTGTCAGCATCCTGCCGGGAGATGCGCCCGCAACCGAACTGGTCAGTATCGCGCTCCGCGACAAAGGGGAAAGCCTCTGCATGGAAGTAAGGCTTGAACGTCATGAATGCCACCGCCGGATTCGGATTGAGCTTGCGGAGAATGGGCATGACATTTTGCCGGACGGCCTCGTTCTGGTAGAGGAACATGGCAATTTCGCCGTTCTGCATGGCTTCCTTTTCCTTGTCGAACAGCCACGTCATGCAGTTCACAAAGACCGTACGCTTGGTGCGCTTGCGAATGGCGGGCAGACTGTTCAAGAACTCGGCATTGCAGAAGCCCAACACCGGGTCACCCGCCTGCACCACCGACCAATCGCCGGGTGCGTGCATCATGACACCGAGATGGACCATCTCATTGTACAGCGGCTCGGCATGATAATCCCACGAGGGAATGAGGTGAACCTCCATACCCAGCTTGCGCCAGACGATAATCTGGTGGTGTAACTCTGTTCCCGCGCCGCCGTAGAGGCTGGGGAACCCATTGACGAATACTCGTTTTATCTGATTGCTCATCGTTGTGTTATTGTGGTTGGTGGTGGAAAAGGAGCCTCCTCTTCACAGCCTCTCACGAAAAGGTCAGCTCGAGGTGGCTGTGCTTGGTGTGTTGTTGAGGAAAGAATGCGCTGCACATACAATTTCTCGTGACGTTCCTGAAAAATCCGCGTGGATTTTTTCATTTTTCTGATTTTTCTGCCGCATGACCGTTCTCCTGTTGTTCTTCTCCTCACCTGAGGGGCTGCAACTGCCCTGAAAAACATGTCCCCTTTTCTGTAGCGGCTTTCCATGCCGGGTGCAGGATGCGCCGGGCGATGCCGTCTCGAAAAGGATTGCCTCGATTTTAGCCGGAGGGAGGTTGAGCATATTGAGCAACTGCGTCACATGGGGCTGGCTCACTCCGATAAGTCTGGACATGTTCGTTGCGCTCCCATACTTCCCTGTCACCAGCAGCCGTTCCAACATGATAGCGTTTGCCATGCGAATCGCCCGCTTGGTGGGGAACTTGTCGCATTGGCACACCGCATCCACAAGCTCATCCTCTTGCGTGCGGAGCCGCAGAACCGGTGTCACCGTGCTGTGGTCGATGATGTAGGGAATCGAAAAGTCACAGCCCCGGGGAAGCTCCACCGCAGCCGGGCGGTCATGGAGCGGCAGCTCACCGGGCGGCGGGATTTTCTCAATCGAGCATTTCTTCTTCGCCCCGCGCTTGGTCGGTTCGAGGTGGAACGGAATCGAAAACGAAATCGTCTTTTCGGCAGTACTCATGGCGTTACAAATCGTTGAGGGTTACATTCAGCTGGGAAGTTACCGGGTCGATGGAGATGGACTTGAATGCTGCTTGGAACACGCGCTCCAACTCCTGCGGGGTGGCGTCTTGTAGAATCAGGTCGAGGCTGTACAAGCAGTCAGCTACGCGATGGGCATCGAACTCCGGCAACTGACCTATGATGGCTGCGGCAAGGTTGGGATTATCTCGCAGCGTACCGAGTTGCTTTGCCACGAAACCCTCCAGCTGGTCGGCATTGAATCGGGGGCTTTCGCACTTCTCCTTGGTGCGGTACGCCTTGGTCTTGCAGACGTAGTAGCGGCGCAAGATACCTGTCCGCACGTTGCACACCCCGATGTATTCATGGCCACACAGGCTGCATCGGAGCAGCCCTTTGAGCGGGAACAGAACATCGTGTTTCTTCTGCGGCTTATGGCGCGCTGATTCCTCCAGCCGTTTAACAGCGGCGAAGTATTGTTTCTCGGCAATAAAGGGAACATGGATACCCTTGATAAGTTCATCGCCATCCCGCAGGAATCCGGCATAGACCGGGTGCATCAGGATGCGCTTCACCATCTGGCCGTGCCATTCCGATGCCGGCTTGTTGCCGATGCTGCGGAACGGGTGCTTGGCTTCGTTGAGGCGTACCGCGATATCGCCCACATTCATACCCTGCTCATGCAGGTCGAAAATGAGCCGCACCACATCGGCCTCGCGGGGGACAATCTGGAGTCCCTGCTTGGTGAGCTGATAGCCATAGGGAGCCCGGCCTCCGACCCAGCGTCCCCGCGCACGCGTGGCGCGTATTTTGTCTCGGAGTCGGGCGCGGATGATAGCGGCTTCGTAGTCGGCTACCACCGCCATCATGTTCATGGAAAGCTTACCCTCGGGCGTATCGCTCTGAAGGCATTGGGTGGCGCTCTCGAATATCACGCCGTTCTCGGCAAACTCTTTCATGAGGATGGAGAAGTCGGCCAAGTCGCGGCTGAGGCGGTCGAGCTTGTAGACCACGATGCAGTCCACGGCTCCGGCTTTCACCAGTCGGCGCAGCGCAGTCAGCTGCTCACGTTCGACCGTGGTGCCGCTGACGGCGGCATCCACATAGGTTCCGGTGTAGACCCAACCCTCGTCTTTGTGGCGCTCGATGAACTTCATGCAGACATCTGCCTGAGCATCCAGAGAGTTGAACTCTTGGTCGAGCCCCTTGGCGATGGACTTGCGCGTGTATATCACGCAGCGGCGTATCGACGGTAACGGTGCGTTCATCTCACTTCTTGGCGTTAGCGGTTGTACGGGGAGTGGTGGCGAGGTTAAAGAAGGAGTTGCCGCTCTTGGGGTAGCCGCAAATCTTCCATGCAATGGCGGTCAGGTTGTCGTAGCGGACTCCCTCGTAGGCGTATGCCTTTGCCCCTAGGATGGTCACCTCGTGGGTTTTGCCCTTGTAGACCCGGCGCAGTACCGTGCCCCGTTCCAAGGCTTCCGGCTTCGGCGCTTGTGCTTCCCGGGAAAGGATCTGAACCCGCACCACTTTGTGCTTGGGAACCTGCAGGCGAATGAGGGCTTCATCGGCAATGGCCTCGGCTCGTTTCAGCGCTCGGTCGGACAAGCCGCCATTCAGGATGCAGTGGATGCGCCATGTCAGCCGCTTGATGAGGAACTGCCTGTTGTTGGTCGTGTACGGCTTGGTGCCGAACAGCAGCACCCACTCCCGGTGCAGGTTCTTCACATTGAGTGTTTGCAGCCGCGCGATGCGCGCTTCTGCCTGCTCCTGAGTCATGCTGATGTTGTATCTGGTGGTCATGGTTAGCGGATGGCTGTCCGGGTGATAAAATCCACGATGGCTTCGGCTCCCTTGCGGTAGAGCACCACGGCGAGTAGTTCTGCTCCGGCGTAGACTGCCCAGTAGCGGGATGTTCTGTATCGGGTGATCGTCAACGCGAATGCGTTTTTGTCGCCGCGTAAAACATTAAGCGTTAAATACTTATTGCTATTCATGCACCTAAACTCTAGCATACTGAGCGCACAAGTCCAGAACTCTTTTCTTATCTAAGGCATTTATTTTAAGCCTCTTACAAATCTTCCGCCGACAGGCCGTTCGAAGCTGATATTTGGGTTCAGCATCGCTTTCCTGATGAGGGGAGCCAGAGCCTTAGCCAGTTCCTTGCAAGCCGGAGAAACGGACTTCGGATTGATGGGAATCACGGTTTTCTTCTTCATGGCGGCGGGTGTTGTGTTGGCCGGAGTGATGGGTGACATCACCCCGGCCACGGGGCTTATCAAGCGATATTCCTGATGAAGTCCACGAAGTCCGGGGTGTGACGCCCGATGTTTCGCAGAACCGGAACCACAACGCTGTTGCGACCGAACTTCTCACGCTTGGTGGTGAGAGCCCACTTGCCGTTGAACAGACCATCGCGCAGCGAGAACTTCGCAGCGGTGAGAATGTTCTTCCCGGCTCGGGAATAGGCTACACCGCGCAAAGTCCAGACCGCCAGACCGTAGGGCACCCCCTCAAACTCCAGCGGGTAGGCGTAGTCGCCCTCTTCGGGGGCTTTGAACAACAGCTGAACGCGCAGCTTCGGCGTGAATGCGGGCGGGATGTCGTTCACCCATTCGATGGTGCCACCTGCCGCTTTGACCTCCTCCAGCGTATTGAATACGCGGGGCTTTTCCTCGGAGTCAAAGGGCAGATTTTCCACGAACTGCTTGTGCGCGGAGAGTACGGTCAGCTCCAGCGGCTTGGTGCCATCAGTCAACACGACCTCCTTATTGAGTACGACATTGCCCGGTGCGAACAACTCGGAGAGAGTACCGACACCCTGAACGATGTTGAGTCGCGGGATAACGATGTCCTCCGTGCTGATGTCGCCCGTTACCGTACCCAGCGGGAGCGGAGTCTCGGCAACAGCCGGAACGAGGTTGGATGCCTCAGCGGCGGCGATGGTGTTATCGGTGTTTGCTACTTCCGAGGGCTTCTGCTCGGAACCGTTGATTTCGTATGGTTTAATCTTAGCCATAATCTTTTACTTTCTATCTTTTGGGATTAGTTACTTGATGCGCTTGAGCATCTTGCTCGGCGCACCGGTGGTGATGATGCCGTCCTCGGTAAGCCGAGTGACCAGCTCATCCTTGCTTTTCTGCTTCTGCCCACGGGGAGCAGTTGCGGAAACTTTATTGCCCAGCTCCTCAAGACTCACGCTGCCACAGCAGTTGAGGAAGTCTTCAAGGGACATGCAGTCTTTCACCGCACCGTAGGCGGCGAGCGCATCCGGGATGGAGCGGCGACCTGCGCGGCTGGTGAGCTTATAGCCGGGGATTTCTTCGCCATTGACTGCCATGTCGATGGCGTGGAAGTTGACTGACTCAATCCATTCTTTCAGCACCTTGGCACAGTCGAGGCAATGCGCCATCAGTTCGGGCGAGGTAATGCGCGAGGGGTGGAGTTCCTCGGGGATGCTCAGCTCGGCATAACGACTGGCCAGCGGGAGCGCGAGATTGCGGAGCTTGGCGCAGGTAGCCTGTTTGGCGCAGTAGCAACAATGCATGCCGGGATGCTCCTCGCGGTTGCGGGCATTGGCGCGGCGAATGATGGTGTGGATTCGCAGTCGCATGAGCTCAGTATCCTCTCGGGTGTAGGTGTGCGTGCTGATGAACTGGCGGCGGGGCTGGACGAAGTGAACGCTCAGTTCTTCCAATTCGGGGAACATCTCAAATACGCCGAGTGCGTAGGCGCAGCCCTGGGCGTTGGAGTCCGCATGGTCTACAGCACCGCGACCGAACTTCCAGTCCATCAGCAAACCGATTTTCCCGGCAACCGCCACAAAGTCTGCCGTGCCGTAGGTGAGTCCACCTGCAATGGTGAGTTTAAGCTCGCGGTACAGGGTCGGATGGGTGAGCTTTGCCAACTCGCCATCGCGGTAGTCGCGGCAGAGCCCGCAGAGGAATGCCTGTTCATCGTTGAGCCGGGAGAAGTCGTCCGTTTCCAGCGCCTCGTGCATGAGCGTCCCTTCTTCGGCGGCGGGGTTCGTGCCGGAGCGGCCACGGAATGCCGGACAAATTTCTTTGTAGCCCAGGCTGGAGGGAGAATGTTTAGCGTGTTTTACTTTCGTTGTCATGGGAGATAGGGAGGTGTTAAGGTTTATTGGAAGGGGAAAGGCTGCATGTCGCCATCGTTGAGCAGGTCAATCTGCGCAAGCTTGGCAGCACAACCCTTGGCGGTCTTTTCTTCACAGGTTCCGGCAGCGAAGCAGATTTTCTGGATGCTGGCCGCACCGCCGCTGCGGTGAACGCGCCCGAGCGACTGGCGCAGATCCTGCGCGGAGAATGTGGGCGAGATGATGCTCAAGCGGGGACGCTGGCCGCTCGGGTCGTGGAGGCTTACGCCTACGCCACCCGCCTGAATGTTCGCAATGACGACCGGAATCTCGTTGCGCTGGAAGCGGTCGATGATGTCCTGCCGTTCCTCTGCGGTCTGCCCGCCGTGGATGATGTGGGGGCAATCGAGCTTTGCTGACAGCTCGCGGATGGTGTCGGTGAAGTTCACCAGCAGGACCACGCTCATGCCCTCTTCGATACCATCGCGGGTCATTTCGACCATAGCCGGGACTTTGTGCAGCTCCACCGCCTGGCGGGCGCGAAGGACGATAGTCATTTGGCTGGCTCTGCGGGCTTCCATGCGTTCGGCGAGACTGGCCAGCGCTGCTTTATTCTGCTCCTGCTCGGCTGCCTTGA
>JBJEVK010000087.1:0-2852 GCA_051884295.1 Akkermansia sp. | reverse complement strand
GTTCATGAATCGATATGAATGTTCTGTTCTTGCTCAATAATTATCCGGGATTCCGCGGCATTGAGAAGGTCACTCATGTATTGACGGATGAACTGCGTCGGCAGGGGGGGCAGACCACAATCCTTTCCTTGGGAACGGATGCGCCTGAATGTCTTGATTTGGCTGAATCCTGTGTCATGGTGCCGAATCGCGAGACGATCCACAGCCCGGAGAACGTACGCTTTGTGGCAGAATTTTTGGAGCAATATAATGTGGATTTCATTGTTTACCAAGACAGTTATGCTGCGAGCGAGTTCTTATTCCGAGAGATTGATTATCCGTGGCGGCAAAAGCTGATTGAGGCAGCACACAACTCCCCCCTCTACGAGGAATCAGCCCTGCTGCTGATGACCGCTGTGTTCGAGGGGGTGTCGCTGGTACTGAATGAGGCGATGAGCCGTGGTTGCGTGCCTCTGGTTTTCGGCAGTTTTTCTTCTGTGTATGATGTTATTGACGATGGGGTGAACGGCCGGATTCTGCCTCCATTTCATGAGCCTCAGTACGCGGCAGCGCTCGCGGAGTTGGCAGAGCAGCCGGAGCTGCGTGAGCGGATGGCGCGCGCGGCGATGGAGAAGGCGCATCGTTTTAGCCCCGAGGCAGCCGCTCAGGCTTGGCGCGTACTCTTCAGTACGCTGCAAGGGAAAAAGGAGCGAGCTTTGCCCGTGAACGGCGGAGATTAGGCTTGCTTCGCTTGAGCAATGGCGGTATCCTAACGAGCGCAGCCGGGACGCCGGGGCGGTGTTGCATGGGGTTCTGTGGCGAAGGGGTGTTTGCGGTTGCATCGGAAATAGTGAATGGCGTTCATGAAAATTGTCAGCGAAATTAAAAATATCGTCATTATTTTTGCCGGTGGGGTTGGTCAGCGCATGAGCCGCAAGGGGGTGCCCAAGCAGTTCATCCTCGTGAATGAGGTGCCCATCATCATCCATACGCTGCGGGCGTTTGAAAACCACCCCGATATTGATCAGATTTACATCTCGGTACTCGATTCCTACCGCGAACATATGGCGGATCTGGCGCAGCGCTACGGTATCAGCAAATTGCGCCGCATTGTGCCCGGCGGGGCTACGGGGCAGGATTCGATTTACAACGCTCTGAAGGCCGCCGCCGAGGAGCACTCTGCGGAGGCGACGGTGTTGATTCACGATGGCGTGCGCCCCATTGTGTCGGCTGCGCTGATTTCGGATTGCTTGCAAGCGGTGCGGCAACACGGCAGCGCCGTTCCCTACAGCCCCTGCACGGAGACGGTGATTACCAGCCGCGACGGCGTGCAGATTGATGATGTGTTGCGGCGCGAGCGATTGTACAAGGCGCAGGCTCCGCAGGGCTTTCCGCTGGGGAAAATGCTCGATGCCCACGAGTGCGTGCGGCGCGAGCCTGCGGGCTATGAGGGCTTGGTTGATTCGGCCTCTGTTTTTTACCGCGCGTATGGTACGGTGCATTTGGTGCGCGGCAGCAGCAGTAATATCAAAATCACCAACCCGGAGGATGTGTTCATTCTCAAGGGCTTGTTGGAATATCGCGATGCGGCGGAGGCGTTCGGCTTGGATTTTTGAGTTTTTGGGGCGATGAATTGTTACACATTTTCGGAACATCCCTTGGTGGCGGCCGATGTGGCGAGCATTGCGGATGACGCGGCGCTGCCGTGGCATTTGTTGAGCGGTTGCCGTGTGTTGGTGACGGGGGCAACGGGGCTGATCGGCTCGCTGCTGGTCAAGGCGCTGCTCTACCGTGCTGCGGCAAGTGGTGAGCCGTGCACCGTGGTGGTGTTGACTCGTCGTGCGGGCTATGCCCGGGAGCTTTTTGCGGAATATGCCCGTCTGTCCCCGAAGGGAATCCTGGAGGTGGTCGAGGGGGATGTCAACGCCCCGCTGCCGCCGAGCTGTGCGGCCGATTACGTGGTTCATGCGGCGAGTGTCACGGACAGCGCCACCATGGTGAATTGCCCTGTGGAAACCATCATGACCACGGTGTCCGGAACACGCCATGTGTTGGAAGCGGCGCGGCAGACCGCTGCGCGCGGCTGCCTCTTCCTCTCGTCGATGGAGGTGTATGGGCACCCCGAGCACGAGTTTGTGCGCGAGGAGGATATGAGCGGTATCCGCAGCGATTGTGTGCGCAACAGTTATCCGCTCAGCAAGCTGTTGTCGGAGAATCTGTGCTGTGCCTATGCGCACGAGTATGGTGTGCCGACGCGCATCGCTCGCCTGACACTGACCTTCGGCCCCGGGGTTCCTCCTACTGATCGGCGTGTGTTTGCCCAGTTCGCCCGCGCTGTCATCGAGCAGGAGGATATTGTCCTGCTGACGGAGGGGAACACACAGCGCGATTACCTCTACACGGCAGATGCGGTGCGCGCCTTGCTGGCCATCCTACTTCGGGGGGAGAGCGGCGGCATTTACAACATCTCCAACCCTGATTCCTACGTGAGCATTCGCGAGCTGGCCGAGCTCACGCGCCGCCTGAATCCCGCGGTGCAGGTCGTGGTGCGCCCGGATGCCGCCGCCGCTGCCAAATATCTCGCAGAGCTGCATCTTCGCTTGGATAACAGCCGCCTGGAGGCGTTGCATCCCTTTGAGCGCACGCCTCTGCCCACCATGGTGGAGCGCTTGGTGGCTTACCTGCGTGAACCGCAGCTCACCGAGCGCTTTGCAGCGAATCTTCCCCACGCATGAGCAGGGGCTCAGCGGGAACGGTACAGTCCCCTGCTGCGTCGGCGAACGCTTTTTACTTGCTGTCGCGCACGCGCGAGCGGGGAGAGAGGACGATGGGGATGCCGTCGCCGCCGTTGATGCGGGCGCGGATGGTGTTGC
>JBJEVK010000086.1:0-2859 GCA_051884295.1 Akkermansia sp. | reverse complement strand
GCTTTTGCGCTTGCGCGGGCGGGGTGTTTGCGCTATGCTGCGGGCATGTCACGTTATCATGGGGAGCAGGTGCTGGTGGTGCCGCGCGAGGCGTTCGAGGCGGTCGGGGCGTTCAACGGTATCAGCCGCGATCCGCAGCGTTATCTGGCGGCCTTTTTGCAGCCGGGGGTGGCGCGGTACATGGATCGCGATGCGGCGGAGGTGTCGCCGCAGTTCAAGCAGCTCATCACTTACGCGATTTTCTGCTGCCGCGGGCGGGTGCTGGCCTACGCCCGCACCAAGAAGAGCGGCGAGAGCCGCCTGCACGACAAGTGGTCGCTGGGCATCGGCGGCCATATCAACCCCATCGACGGGCTGACGGCCTCGGTGGCAACCTACTTGGCCGGCATGGAGCGCGAGATCCGCGAGGAGATTGCGTTCTCGGGCACGGCGAGCCAGCAGCTCTACGCCCTGATTAACGATGATACCAACGAGGTGGGGGCGGTGCACTTGGGCATTGTCCACCGCTTCGAGGTGGACAGCGAGGAGGTGTGCGCCAACGAAAAGGCGCTCGATCGGCTGGGCTTCCGCGATTTGTCCGAGCTGGCGGGGGAGCTTTACCCCAAGTTGGAAACTTGGTCGGCCATCTGCGTGGATGCTCTGCGTGCCGAGCAGGGCTGATCAGAAGCTCAGGACGGCCTGCAGCTGCCACACCCAGGCGCCTTTCCGCCCTGCGTGGCGGACGGGTCGGACGATGTACTGGACATCGGGTTGCAGGTAGAGGGTGGGCGTGAGCTGCCAGAAGGCGCTCAGCTCAACGCCGTATTCATGGCGGTAGTCCGGCGATTCTTCATCGGCGGTGGCGGACTGCCAGAGAAAGCCCGCCGCGATGCGGTCGCTCGCGCTTGTTGCGGGCGCATCCTCCGCACACCGTTGCTGGGTGCATCGGGAGATACCGATGGTGAGTGCCGCCCGCGTGCGGGATGCGGCAGCGGCATCGCGGTCATTGATGCCGGAGCGGACGAAGATGCCCGTGCCGGAGCGGCGCCCGAGATGCTGCTCCAGATTGAGGGCGACGCCGTGCCCGGAGCTGCCGGCATGGCGCGTGGCGACGTATTGCAGCCGGCTGATGCCGGGGCCGAGCCCGAGGAGGTCGGCGTAGAGGTAGCCGAATTCGCCGACGTGGACCCAGTAGCTGCTGTTGACAAAGCGCAGGGGGTTGTGGTTGATGCGCCCGTTGCTGCCGGTGGTGGCGTAGAGGGTGTAGAGGCGTTTGTTGGGTTGCCAGGCGGTCAGGTAGCCCCAGTTGCCCCACAGCAGGGGGAGGCAGGGGTTCGTGCGCAGGCTGCTGTTGAGCAGGTTGCCGTTGCGGTAGGGGGCGTAGCGGTTGCGATCCAGGTAGTTGGCGGCGTTGAGGCTGCCGACCATGGCCAAATAGCGCCCCGAGCACAGGGTGGTGCCCAGCGCGAGTTCGGGCAGGAAGAGCCCCTTGCCGCCCCGCAGGCTGTCCTGGGGCTGGCTGAGCGAGCCGAGGCTGTGCCGGACGCTCTCGCTGCGTTCGTTGAAGTTGAACCCCTGACCCCAATCGGCTTCGCAGGAGAGGAAGATGCCGTGGCGCTCGCGGGTATCCTTGAGCAGGAACCATTTGGCGAGCACGCTGTTGTCGCCGGAGACGAAGCGCGAGCGCTGCTCCGCGGGGTCGGGGCGGAGCAGGGCATCACCCACGCGCAGGCTGCTCTCGTGGTGCCAGCCGATGCGCGCCAGCGTTTGTTTCAGCGCGTGCGAGCTGAGGGTGAGCGGATCCGCATCGCTCTCGGGTGCGGCGGCTCCGTCGTCGGGGAGCAGCAACCCGTGGAGGTAGGGCATCAGGCGCGGCGGACGGGCGGGAAAGAAGATATCGCCGGAGGGCGCGGTGTCCCACTCGGGTTCGGGCTCAGCACCGGGAGCGGGCAACAGCAGGGCGGCGGCGATGACAGAGAGGAGGACGCGCATACCCCGCTGAGATGCCCGCCGCTCCGCTCCCGTGCAAAAACGGTTTTTTCGCGGAGAGCGGCAACAAAAAGCCCCGCAGGTGCGGCACCTGCGGGTTTTTTGTCATCGGAGAGTTTTCTTCTCGGCAGGCGCCCCTACGGTTCGATGGTGCCGTGGGCGGCGCAGCCTCTCGGCGGGTGGCGTCAGAAGGGGATGTCGTCGTCCTCCATCGGGGCGGGGGGAGCCGAAGGGGCTGCGGGCTGCTGGTACTGCGGGCGGCGGGGCTGTTGCTGATAGCCGCCGTTGTTGTAGCCGCCGTTGCTGTTGTTATACCCCCCGGCGTTTTGGTAGCCGCCGGCGTTCTGGTAGTTGCCGCCGCCCTCGCGGCTGCCGAGCAGTTGCAGGTTCTCCGCGATGATGCGGATGCGGCTGCGCTTTTGCCCCGTCTGCTTGTCCTCCCAGCTGTCCTGTTGCAGGCGGCCCTCGATAAAGACGGGACGCCCCTTGGAGAGGTACTGCCCCGCAATCTCGGCGGTGCGGCTCCAGCAGGTGACATCGAGGAAGGTGGTCTCCTCGCGGCGCTCGCCCTCGTTGGGGCCGGCGAACTGGCGGCTGACCGCCACGCGCAGCTCGGTGACGGGGGTTCCGCGCGGGGTGGTGCGTACATCGGGGTCGGCAACCAGGTTGCCGATAATCATCACTTTATTCAGGGTGGCCATAGACTGTCGGTGGAAATCGGGTTGGAAACAACGGGAACACGCACAGGTCGCCGAGGCGAGCGTGCGCGGCGATTTTCCCCTATCCTACCCGTGCTGCCGGGGCATGGCAAGCAAAAAGACCGTGCGTGTTGCGCGTTTGGGTCTGTTTCAAATCCGCTGGTGGGAGGAATGGGGCTCAGAGAGCCAAATC
>JBJEVK010000085.1:10836-12594 GCA_051884295.1 Akkermansia sp. | reverse complement strand
CCGCGTTGTAGCACTCCCACTCGGGAAGCCCGCGCTCGTCGCAGCGGCGCAGGTGTTCGACGGCCTGGCGCGGGCGGAGTGGCGAGGCACCGTCGGCCGCACAGTAGCGAGTACGCTCGACACCGGGAGCCGCCGTGTGCTCGTGCAGCGCGACAGGGGCGCCCCACTCGGGGTCGGGCACCGGTTTGCCCTCAGCGTTCAGGCGGCTGATGCGCAGGCTGCGTCCGCCCGGGCTGCGTTCGCTGCGCTCGATGGCGACGCCGTGGATGTTGTCGCGCAGCTCGCCGCGCACGCAGTTGCGGCGGGTGGTCGTCCCTTTGGCGTCGTCGTAGGCGTATTCCAGCGTCTCCTCGCCCTCGGCGTTGGTGATGGGCGAGCCCTCGGCATCGCGGTGGCGCACGAGCAGGGGGCGACCCTGGGCATCGTAGGTGGTGAGTTTTTCGGCATAGCCGGGCATGCGGGGGACAATGCCCCGCCCCGCGCTGTCGAGAAAGGCGATGCGGGTGGGGCGACCCTCCTTGTCGTAGGCATACTCGCGCACGGCAACGCCGGAGGCATCAGCGGCGGGTTTGCCCGCCGCGTCGTAGTTGCTCTTGCGGATGATACGCCCGGCGCGGTCGTATTCCACGCGCTGCTCGGCGATGCGACTGCCGGGGAAGCGGCTGAGCTGCCCGGAGGCATCGAGGTGCAGCATGCGCTGCGGCAGTCCGTTGCGGTCGTACTCGATGCGCACATGAGCCAGGGGGAGCGCATCTGCCGGGGCATTGCTCAGGGGCAGCAGCCCGCGGGGAGGCTCGGCGGCGGCGCTGTTGTACACCCCTGCGTAGCAGCGCAGGCGCTGGAGCTCCAAGGTCTGCGGGGTGACGATGTAGCTCACGCCCATGGACATGACGCCCAGCATGAGAGCGACGGCTGAGACGCTGCCGAGATAGCCCCAGCTGTACTCAAACAGGCGCTGCAGGCGGAGCAGAAAGTCGTGCAAAACAGGGTGCATATCGGCTGAGATGTCCCGCCCCCGCGGCGGCTTCAATACCTTGTAGAGAGGGGTCGGCACCCGCCTTTTGTCATAACGCGCCGTTGCCGCGTTTCGCGCTTTTCCACCTGCGCGCTTTGTGATAGGGTGGCGGAAGCACGTTATGGATACCCTACAGAATTACTACATCCCGACGGTGATTGAAAAGACGGGGCAAGGCGAGCGAGCCTATGATATTTACTCGCGCTTGTTGCTTGATCGCGTGATTTTCATCGGCACGGAGATTGACGATACGGTGGCGAACTCGGTGATTGCACAGCTGCTTTTCCTGCAAATGACGGATCCGAAGAAGGATATCCATCTCTACATCAACTCGCCGGGCGGTTCGGTGACGGCGGGGCTGGCGATTTACGACACGATGCAGTTCGTCTCCTGCGACATCAACACCTACTGCATCGGCATTGCGGCCTCGATGGCCAGCGTGCTGCTGGCGGCGGGCACCAAGGGCAAGCGTTTCTGCCTGCCCAATGCGCATGTGATGATTCACCAGGTGCGCGGCGGGGCGCAGGGCACGGCGGCG
Organism: Akkermansia sp.; assembly: GCA_051884295.1. Taxonomy (GTDB): domain Bacteria; phylum Verrucomicrobiota; class Verrucomicrobiia; order Verrucomicrobiales; family Akkermansiaceae; genus Akkermansia. The sequence goes on along the minus strand of JBJEVK010000085.1, from coordinate 11,041 downwards.
GATGTGGAGCGCACCATCAAGTTCATGTTCAGCTTGGACAAGCGGCTGACGGGCATTTTGGCCAAGCACACAGGCAAGGATTTCGCCACGGTGAAGCAGGATCAGGATCGCGATAATTACATGACCGCCGAGGAGTCGCTGGCCTACGGGCTGGTGGATCGGGTTCTGGAGCACAAGCCGAGCAAGTAAGCAGCACGATGGCCAA
>JBJEVK010000085.1:0-10736 GCA_051884295.1 Akkermansia sp. | reverse complement strand
GGCTTGGATGACTATGTCATCGGGCAGGAGCAGGCCAAGCGCACGCTGTGTGTGGCGGTGTACAACCACTACCTGCGCCTGCGCCAGCCGAAGAGCGAGGACGGCACGGAGATTGAGAAGAGCAATATCCTGCTGGCGGGCAGCACGGGCAGCGGCAAGACCTTGCTGGCCAAGACGCTGGCGCGCATTCTCGATGTGCCCTTCTGCATTGTGGATGCGACGACGCTGACGGAGGCGGGCTATGTGGGCGAGGATGTGGAGAACATCGTGCTGCGGCTCCTGCAGGCGGCGGACATGAATGTGGCCAAGGCGGAGCGCGGTATCATCTATGTGGATGAAATCGACAAAATCGGTCGCAAGACGCAGAATGTGAGCATCACGCGCGATGTGTCGGGCGAGGGGGTGCAGCAGGCGCTGCTGAAGATTGTGGAGGGCACGGAGTGCAATATCCCGCCCAAGGGGGGACGCAAGCACCCCAATGAGCAGTACATCCGCGTCAACACGGAGAACATTCTCTTTATCTGCGGCGGGGCTTTTGTGGGGCTGGAGGGGATTGTGCGCAAGCGCTTGGGCTCCTCGGCCATGGGCTTTGCGAGCATTGAGGAGGAGCGCGAGACCCGCGAGATGAGCGAGGAGGAGGTGCTCGCCAAGGCGTTGCCGGAGGATTTTTTCATGTTCGGCATGATTCCCGAGCTCATGGGGCGTCTGCCGATTTTTGCGCCGCTGACGACGCTGACGGAGGAGCAGCTGGTGCAGCTGATGACGGAGCCCAAGAACGCGCTGGTGAAGCAGTACACGAAGCTGCTGGCGATGAACGGAGTGGAGCTGCGGACAGAACCCGCCGCGCTGCACGCCATGGCCAAGATGGCCATCGACCGCGGCACGGGTGCGCGCGCGCTGCGCGGCATTTTCGAGCACCTGATGCTGGATATCATGTACAAGGTGCCCGGCGACAAGAGCATCCGCAGCGTGACGCTGACGGAGGATGCCGTGCTGGGCAAGGCGGAGCCTTTGGTGGAGCGCGCCGAGGCGACCGCCGCTGCACCGGCCAAGCGCCCGCGCGGAAAGGCCTGAGTTATGTTGGTGCTGGGAATCGAGAGCAGCTGCGATGAGACGGCGGCGGCACTGATGGAGTCGACGGCGGGGGGAGGCTATCGCCTGCTTTCCTCGGTGGTGTCGACGCAGATTCCCCTGCACCGCCTCTACGGCGGCGTGATTCCCGAGCTGGCCTCGCGCAACCACATCACGGCGCTGCCGGGGGTGCTGCGCGAGGCGCTGGAGCGCGCGGGACGCACGGTGCACGAGGTGGATGCCTTTGCGGGCACGGCGGGTCCTGGTCTGGTGGCGGCGCTGCTGGTAGGCAACACGGCGGCCAAGGCGCTGGCGCTGGCGGCGCACAAGCCTTTTGTGGCGGTGAACCATTTGGAGGGGCACATGCTCTCGCCCTTTATCACGCGCCCGGGCGGGGTGCCGCCGCATTTGGGGCTGGTGGTGTCCGGCGGGCACAGCTTGCTGGTGGATGTGCGCAGCAGCCGCGAGTACGCGCTGCTGGGGCGCTCGGCGGATGATGCGGCGGGCGAGGCTTTTGACAAGATTGCCAAGATGCTGGGGCTGCCCTACCCCGGTGGGCCGGAGATTGACCGTCTGGCGGAGTCGGGCGACCCGGAGCGTTTTGCCTTCCCCCGCCCCATGCTGCACGAGCCGCATTTCAACTTCTCGTTCTCGGGGCTCAAGACGGCGGTGCTCTACACGCTGCCCAAGCTGGTGGCGAGCGGCGATCCGCACGATTTGGACGGGCAGACGATGGCGGATTTGTGCGCGGGTGTGCGCGCGGCCATCACGGAGGTGCTGGTGCGCAAGACGCTGCGGGCGGCGAAACAGACGCGCCGCCGCGTGGTGGCGGTGTCGGGCGGTGTGTCATGCAACGCGGGGCTGCGGCGCGCCATGCAGGCGGCCTGCGAACGCGCGCGCTTGGAGCTGGTGCTGCCGCCGCCGAGCCTGACGACGGACAACGCGGCGATGATTGCCTTTGCAGGGCTGCTGCGAGCAGAGGCGGGCGATTGCTCGCCTCTGGAGACGCCCGTGGATCCCAACCTGAAGTTGGGCGGCTCGCAGGCGCGGGTGTGAGTTTTTTTGATGCGGGTCATGAGTTTACGCGAACGTCTGAAGGAGATTTTGCCCTCGCTGCTCCCCGAGTACCCGGAGCAGGCTATCAAGGGGCGCGAGCTGATTGCGCGGGTGCGCGCGGTGCTGGGCGATTCGTATTCGGATCACTCGCTGCGCTCGCAGTTTTCGTTCATCGCGCTCGACCCGGATTCCTGCTTGGCGCGCGTGCCCAATGGTCAGGGTTACTACCTGCGCCGCCCGGAGGGGGAGGATGCGCTGCAGAGCATGTTCTCGGGCGATGAGCGGGCGGTGCAGGGCGCGGACAGCCCGCAGCTCAAGCGTTTGTCGCTGGCAATTCGGCTGTATGACACAGCGGGGATGGGGGTGTTCGTTTTCCCGCCGGAGGAGGAGAGCTGGGCGCACCCGGATTTGGTGGCGGTGCAGTGGCCGGCCGGACACCGCGAGGCTGACGGTGCGTATGTGATGGAGGATGCGGAGGGCGCGGCCTCGCTCCGCGCGGTGTGTTTGGCGACGGAGGGGGATGAGGAATCGCTGCGCCGCGCGCTGTTCCGTACGCTGGCTTGCGGGCTGTGGGCGCAGGAGTGCGAGCTGCTGCTGCTGACGGAGGAGCCGCAGGAGGCGGCGGAGATGCCGGCGGATTTGGCGGCGCGCTTCGGCGTGGGGCTGCGTCGGCTGACGCTCGATGCGTACACGATGGAGGAGCTGCCGCGCGCGGATGCGCTCCTGCACATGACAGCGGCAGAGGCGCGCGCGCTGCTGGCGGATCTGCCGCAGGAGCTGATGGCTCACCCGCGTCGGCGCGAGGGGGGGCTTGATGCGGCCGGGGCGGCGCTGCCCGTCACTCCGGCGGTGCGCCGCTGGGTGGCCTATTGCCTGCACAGGGGGCGCATCGAGGCGGCGGAACAGCGAGTGGCTCTGAGCTGACATTTTTTTCTCTTCTCTCTCCATGAAGGCTTTGTTCAAGCGATTGTGCGGGCGGCGCTACTATCGCCTGTGGGCGGCGGCGGGGCTGCTGACGGCGCTCGGGGCGCTGTGGCAGCTGGCGCAGACGCTGCTCTTTGTCCACGGAGCGCAGCGGGTGCCGGCCGTGGTGGTCGATGTGCGCCAGCAGCCCTTTGAGAGCACGCTCGGGGCACTGCTGGGGGGTAATGCGGCGGTGGAGGGTGATGTGTCCTACCGCCCGATTGTGCGTTTTGCGCTGCCGGGCAACGGCGCGGACATCACACGCCTGATGCCGGATGCCGATGCGGAGGATTACGCGCTGGACGCGCCGCTGGAGGTGTTGACGCTGCCGCTGGATCCGAGCTCGGCGCGGGTATACAAGCTTCGCCTGCTCTGGGCGGCTCCGGCGGCGCAACTGGGGCTGAGCGTGCTCCTGCTGCTGCTGAGCCGACTGCTGCGGGGGGCGGCGCGCAGACCCGCGGCCAAGGCGGCACCGTCAAGTTCGCCCCAAACGCCCCGCAAAACCGCCCGCAAGGCTGCTGCCCCCGCCGCTGCCGAGAAGCCCCGCAAGGCGCGCACGCCGCGCGAGCGTAACGGTGGCAGCGGAAAGAAAAGCAAGCGGAAGGAGGGCTGAACCGCGTGGCGCGCATGTATCCCAAGCAGTTGGAGGACAACACCCAGCACGGCGAAAAACTGGTCTATGCCGCGCTGGAGAGCATGCCCGATGATTGGGTGGTGCTGCACAGCTGCCGCGAGCACTACCTCGCGCCGAACGGCTATGTGCATTACGAGGCGGATTTTGTGGTGCTGGTGCCGCAGCACGGCTTTGTGGTCATCGAGGTGAAGGACTGGCCGCATGTGCGCATCTGCGATGGCGAGTGGCAGGGCAAGAGCGCCGCGCCGGACGCGCGCTGGTATTCCATGGGGCGCAAGAGCAGCCCGCTCCACCAGGCGGATATGGCTTGCAACCACCTGAAGGACAGTATGGTTCTCGCGGGGATTTTCCCCGCCGAGGAGTATCGGCAGCCCGAGCGCCGCTCGCTGGCGATCCTGACCGACAGCGTGCCCGAGGGACTGAGCGAGCAAGCCACGGAGCACGATCGCCGCATCTGCGCCCGCATGCGCGGTGCCGAGCTCCGCTCGCTCTACATCTGCGGAGCGTCAGCGCTGCAGGAGGGGCTGCACGAGCGCATCGAGGCGCTGTTTGTCCGGCGCGCCAAGCTGGGGGCGAACATGGATGCGGCGATGCTGAGCGCGATGGAGCGCTACTTGGTGCCGACGATGCGCTTTCGTCTGGATCTGCGCCATTATCAGCAGATGTTCGACGAGGCGGCGCAACCGCTGGTGCGGCTGCTGGCCATGCTGGAGGAGAGCCGCGAGGGGATTTTGGTGACGGGGCCGGCGGGCAGCGGCAAGACGCTGCTGGCGACCCGCGAGGCGGCGCGTCTGGCGGCGAGGCACGCGCGCGATGGGCAGCCACACCTGCTGATGCTCTGCTACAACCACAACATGGCCGATGCGCTGCACGCCCATCCCTTGCTGCGCGAACAGGCCGAGGTGCTGCGCGTGTCCAATTTCCACGATTATTGCATCTCCCGTCTCCCCGACGCCCTGCGGCAGAAGCCCGGGGCGGCAGGCGACATGCTCACGGAGCAGGCGCTGGACTACCTGCGGGAGCATGCGGGCGAGCACCCGAGTTACGACTACATCTTTGTGGACGAGGGGCAGGATTTCCGCGACTCTTGGTGGCAGCTCATCCGCCGCTGGCTGGCGCCGCAGGGGCGGCTCTACGTCTTTGCCGACCCCGGGCAAAAGCTCTACGGGGCGCGCGGTCCCCTGCCCGATTTGCCCACGAGGCTGCGCCTGCGCCGCAACCTGCGCAATGCTTACGACATCGCCCGCTACTGCGGGGCCTACCGCCCCGAGGCGGCGCAGGAGGAGCCCCTGCCCCTGCAGGGAGCCACGCTGATGCCCCCGGCGCCGGCGAGTGACGACCCGGCCGAGCGCGCCGCCGCCGTGCGCGAGCTCATCGCCGGCATCCGCGAGCAGAGCGCCTTCTGCGTCCGCAACTGCGACATCGTGGTCCTCTCGCCGTGGAAGGCGAGCAACCCGCGCAGCTGCCTGCCCCTGCTGGACGACCTGCTGGACTTTGCGCCCGACAACGAATCGCACGCGCAGATGCTTGCGCGGCATCAGCGCTGCGCCGAGCCCGACAGCCCCCGCATCCTGGCCGACACCATCAAGGCTTTCAAGGGGCTGGAGGCACCCTACGTCATTCTCACCGACCTCTGCGCCCCCGATGAAAGCCGCGGCTTCAACGAAGATGCGTTCTATGTGGCCTGCACGCGAGCCAAATTCGGTCTGGCGATGGTGCCGACACGCAGCGGCGAGGAGCTGGTGCATCGCCACCGGAGCTTCAGCCGCTGAGCCCCCTACCAACAGCGCAGGCAGCGCCGCAAACGCTCATCGCCGCCTGCCACCCTCCCCGGCTTCAACCGCGGCGCTTGCGGGTCGTGCGGCGGTAAGCCAAGCGCTTGGTGCTGCTCTTGCTGCGGCGATGGCTCGCCACATAGCGGCGGCTGCTCTTGCGCGTGCTGCGCAGGGTGTTACGGCTCTCATCCGGCAGCGCCGCCACAATGGAATCCGGCACCCGAATGTCGCGCATGGCTGCGTTGTTCTCAGCCTCGATATAGGTTTTCTGCGTGCAGCTTTCAATGACCACCGGCATGCCGCGATGCACGCGGCGGTAGAGATCCACCACATCATCGCTGCGCATGCGGATGCAGCCGTAGGAAGCCGGACGACCGATCTTGCGCTCCTCGGGCGTGCCGTGGATGTAGATGCGGCGCGCATGCGAATTCTTGTTGGACTCCTCCAAGCCCGCCAGCTGAATCACCCGAGTGACCACGGGGTCGCGGCCGGGCGCGTCGGCCTTCACCACCTCGCCCGTGGGGCGGGCTCCCTTGAACACCATGCCCTTGGGCTGCCCCTCGCCGCGCTTTTCGGAAACGGCGTGAATACCCAGGGGCGTGCGGCGGCTGCCGTGCGTGCTGCCCAGACCGAACTTGGAGGTACTCACATCGTAATCCTTGACCTTCTTACCGTCGCGGAACACCGTCAGCTTCTGGTCGCACACCGTGATGGCCACCCCGTCCTTCACGACCGCACGCGGCGGAATATCGCGGGCGTAGGAGCCGGAATGACGACACGACACCACCGACAGAGCGGCGGCAACGCAGCAGAGGATGCGAGAAAAAGCGGGCATACGGAGCACAATCGTGTGATAAAGATATTTTAACAATATCCGCGCAGCCGTCAAGCAATTTCTTTTGCCGTCTGTCGGCGACGGCGATATCCCTCCCACAGGCGGCTCAGCGAGCAAAAGCTCGTGTAGAAGAAGCCGAGGAAAGGCGACATGAGCACAAAGCCCAAGATATTGCCGGAGAAGAGGTTACTGAGCTCAATGAAGAGGAAGAAGCAGCCGAATATCAGCTCGAGCACGGGGACAAGCACCGACTTGATGGCCTTGTAGCCCTTGGCGCGTTTCTCGATGGAAAGTTCCCCCTCGTGCGATTCGCCGAACTTGGGTGTGCGCACAAACTCGCTCGGCTGCCCGAACATAGCTTCCAAGACCGCCTTGGCATTGTTGACAGCCATGCCCACGCCCAGCGCCAGCAGTGGCACAATGAGCGGGAACACCATCCACCAGCGCCGCGGGCGCACAATCAGCTCGGCCACTACGTAGAAGAGCACCACGGCAATCGTGGCGAAGAAAAAGAGCGTGAAGGTCAGCACCGCCATCTGCGTCGTCTGCCAAGACCACTCGCCCGTGGGGCGCACGAAACCCAGGCTGATGGGCATCACCAGGAAACAGAAGAGGATGAGTGCCAGGTAGGTGTAGTTGCAGGTGAGGTGGGTGAAGGCCTCCATCTTGGCCTTGAGGGGCAGTTTGCTGCGCAGAATGGTGAAGAGCATCTTGCGGCAGACCTGGATGCAGCCCTTCGTCCAGCGGTGCTGCTGCGCCTTGAAGCCATCCATGTCCTCGGGCAGCTCGGCGGGGGTCACATAGTCGTTGAGGTAGATGAAGCGCCAGCCCTTCATCTGCACGCGGTAGGAGAGGTCCATGTCCTCGGTGATGGTGTCGTGCTCCCAGCCGCCGGCGTCGGCAATGGCGCACTTGCGCCACACCCCCGCCGTGCCGTTGAAGGTGAAGCAGCGCCCGCTGCGGTTGCGGCAGGTCTGCTCCAGCGCAAAATGCCCGTCCAGGAAAATGCTCTGCAGGCGCGTGAGGAGATTCTTGTTGCGGTTGAGGTGTCCCCAGCGCGTCTGCACCAACGCAATGTTCGGATCCGTGAAATAGGGCATGCACACCTTGAGGATGTCCGGCTCGGGGCGGAAATCGGCATCGAGAATCAGTAGGAACTCACCCTTGGCCACGGCATCAGCCGCCTCCAATGCCCCCGCCTTGAAGCCGGTGCGATCGGTGCGGTGCAGGCACACGATGTCAAAGCCCTGTGCGCGATACTGCTCCACCAACTGCCGGCACAGATCGTAAGTGTCATCGGTGGAATCGTCCAAAATCTGAATCTCCAGTTTGTCCTTGGGGTAGTCGATGGCCGTCACCTTCTTCAGCAGCCCCTCAACCACGAATTTCTCGTTGAACATGGGCAACTGCACCGTCACCGGGGGCAGCTCCTCCCACTGCCCCGCCGGGCGCGGGATATCCCGGCGGTGCCGGATGTAGAGCATCACCATCAGCAGGCGGTGGAAACCATAGCCCGCCATACCGAAAAGCACGATAAAATAGGCAACCAACCAGAAGAAATTGAACCAATAGAACGAACCATCCATAGCGAGTAACAGCAGAGATGACACACGCCCCGGAAGAGCGGAGCGCTGCGGAATTTTCGCGTCAGTAGAGCAGATTCGCTTGACGCGCGGGCATCCTAATGTAGAATCGAGGCGGAGTCAAGTCTATTTTACCCTCACACCCGCCTGTTATGAGAATACAGCTTCGCCTGATGACCGTTTTGCTCGCCGCCGTTCCGCTCGCCGCGCAGGAAGAGCCGGGAGGCGCCGAGCCGGAGGTGTTTGACGGGGTGCCCGATTTTGAGGAAAGCGCCGGCGTGACGCGCCGCCCCGGCGAGGTGCCCGCCCTCTTCCGCGATGATTCCCGCTTGGATGACAACCACGCCAATCAGGAGCTGGGCATCAACGTGTACACCGCGCCCTCCATCAGCAAAATCTTCGACCAGCTGGACAACCTGCCCGCCATTCCCGAGCCCTATGTACTGCGCGACCGCGCTGAAAATCTGCCGACGGATACGGGCTCGCTGGCCATCGAGATGGGCTATCTGATGGCGGACGGCTTTATCGCCGTGCGCAGCGGGCACATGAACGACATCAAGCCCATTGCGCTGGATCTGACGCGCTTCGGCAAGGCCATCGGCGTGGGCGAGAAGATGAATGCCCACTCGGCCGGGCTGCTGGAAAACGCCGAGAAGGGCAAGCTGGAGGAGTTCAAGCGCCTGCTGGCCTCGACCCAAAGCGATGTCAACGAAGAGCTGGCTGCCATGCGCGACCCGGATTTGGCGCACCTGCTGGCGATGGGCGGCTGGGTGCGCGCGCTGGATGCTGCCGCGGCAGCCATCGAGCAGAAGTTCGATTCCAAGCAGGCCGCAGCCATCTTCTACCCCGATGCCCCGGCCTATTTCGGCGAGATTCTGACCTACCTCAACCCCAAGACGGCGAAGAAGCTCAATGTGGCCGAGCTGTGCCGCCTACTGAATCTCCTCACCGAGCAGATGACGCTCGCCCCGGGCGAACTGCCCACGCAGGAGCAGGTTCGCGCCGTGCACGAGACGACACTGCGCATCTCGACGCTCTGCGTCGGCGAAGGTCATGAACACTGAATGCCGCAGCCTCCCCGTCCGGGATTTCCTCGCCATGCGGCTCTCCGCCGTCGCGATGCAGTACACCCGCAGCCCGCGCCCGCAGTATCGGCTCTGCTTTCGGCTGAACATGACCAATGAGGGGAGCAGCAGCGTGCGGCTGCTGGGGCGCAAGTGGATTCTGCGTGAGCGCAGCGGCTGCACCCGCATCATCGAGGCAGAGCAGGTGTTCAACCAGCGCCCCGTTCTCATGCCCGGCGATGTGTTTGCTTACAGCGGCTGCCGCAGCTTCGAGGCCGCGCTCGCGGACATCGAGCTGCGCTTCTTCGGCACCGACCGCAGCCAGTCACCGTTCATCTCACCGCCGCTTCGTTTTCCCCGCCGCTGTTTTTCCCGCCCGCGCCGCGGCTGAATGTTTTCCTCCCCCCTACCGCCATGCTGATAGCTCCCTCCATGCTCGCCTGCGATTTCCGCAGCATCGGCGCCGAAGCGCGCCGAGCCCTCGCCGCCGGGGCCGACTGGCTCCACCTCGATGTGATGGATGGCGCCTTTGTCGACAACATCTCCTTCGGCCCCGACATCTGCGCCGCCATCCGCAACAGCGTGCCGAGCGACACCTATCTGGACGCGCACCTCATGGTCATGGCGCCGGATCACTACTACCCCCGCTTTGTCAAGGCCGGGGTCAACATGATTACCTTCCACGTCGAGCGCGAGGGGGAAGTCGACCTCCGCGCCACGCTGGCGGCCATCCGCGCCGCCGGCTTGCAGGCCGGGCTGGCCGTCAACCCCGCCACCCCCGTGGACAAGGTGCTGCCCTATCTGGCGGAGCTCGACATGGTGCTCATCATGAGCGTGGTGCCCGGTTTCGGCGGGCAGAGCTTCATGCCGCAGGTGCTCGACAAGGTGCGCCGCCTGGTCGAGGAACGCCGCAAGCACGGTCTCTCCTTCCTCATCCAAATGGACGGAGGCATCGGCGCGGTGCAGGCGCCGCTCTGCCGCGAGGCGGGGGCGGACTGCCTCGTGGCCGGCTCCTCCACCTTCCGCGCGCCGGACATGGCAGCCGCCATCGCCTCCATGAAGTAAGTTTTTTCTCTCTCCCCCTCCCATGGACAAAGGCACCCGCAGTCTGCTCACGGTCGTCCTCAGCGTGCTGGTTCCCGTGCTGATTTTGGAGCACTGCTCCGCCCCGGGCGACGCCTTGTGGCAGCTGGGCACCACCAAGGCGATGGTGTTGGCGCTCTCCCTGCCCATCGGCTGTGGGCTGTGGATATTCGCCCGCGAACACCGCGCCGACACGATCACCCTGCTGGGGCTGGGCGGCACCCTGCTCACAGGCGTCGTCACCCTCTACGCCAACACGGGCGACACCCTCGCCATCCGCCCCGATGCCCCCTGGTGGTACGCCGCCAAGGAGGCGCTCGTCGCGGGTCTGCTGGGTGCCGCCGTGTGGGTCACGGGCGCGCGCCCCGGCTCGCTGCTGCGCCTCTTTGTCTATGCCGACAGCCTCTTCGACATCGCGCGCATCGAGCGCCGCGTGGCCGAGCGCGGCTGCGGCGGGGGCTACGCGCGCATCCTGCACCGCGCCTGCTTTTTCACGGGACTCTCGCTGCTGCTCTCCGCTGCGGGCAATTTCCTGCTCTCCCTGTGGTTTCTGCTGCCTGTCTGCGAACTGCCCGCCGAAGCCCAACCCCTCGCCTACAACGAGGCCGTGGGCAGCATGATGTGGTGGAGCTATGTGGTCATCGGCGTGCCCCTGCTGGGCACCCTGCTGGG
>JBJEVK010000084.1:0-50358 GCA_051884295.1 Akkermansia sp. | reverse complement strand
AAGGTGTTCTGCAACGGCTTTTCGGTGTCGCATTTGATTTTGCAACTTACATTGTCATCACTTGAACGGACTTTAGGCTGGACAAATCTTTATTTTCAGCTTTAATAAGGGGGACGCTGGGCGAAATGATTGCCCCGGCTGCCCCTTTAACAACGTTAAGAATCATGAGTCACAGGAGAATCAAGGTATTGGAACTGGGTTGGGAATTTCCTCCGCTGATCAACGGAGGCTTGGGCGTTGCCTGCATGGGCATCTCCCGTGCACTGTCCCGCAAGGTCGATCTCTCCGTCATCGTGCCCAAGGCCGACCCCAAAGCCACCTACGACGGTTTTTCGCTGACAGGTATCAACACCCTGCAGCACAGCGAGATGGAGTCGCTGGAGGAGGGCTACACCTACGAGAGTTTTTCCGTTGTGCAGCAAGCCCCCGTCAACCTCGATCCCTACGCCTGCACGGAAGGCACGCCCGGCGCCATCACGCTGACGAAGGAAGGCAAGCTGCTCTTCAGCAAGGTGCACAAGGCTGATTTGGCTCTCTTCACCGGCAACGAAGATCTCTACGCCGGCGATTTGGCCCGCAAGGTCATCGAATATTCCAAAATCTGCGCCGTCATGGCGCGCGGCTTTGACTTTGACGTGGTGCATGCCCACGATTGGATGACCTATCTGGCAGGCGTCGAGGTTAAGAAAGCCACGGGCAAGCCGCTGGTGGTGCACCTGCATGCCTCGCAGTTCGACCGCGCCGGGGCTGATGCCCGCGGCTGGATCTACGATATCGAAAAATATGGCATGGAACAGGCCGATGCCGTCATCCCCGTCTCCAAGTACACGGGCACAGTCGCTGCCGGACACTACGGCATTGACCCCGCCAAGATTTTCCCCGTGCACAACGGCGCTGACCCCGTGCATGTCTTCCACAGCAAGAAAAAGTTCCCCGAGAAGCTCGTGCTCTTCCTCGGGCGACTCACCGCGCAGAAAGGCCCCGAGTTCTTCCTGCAAATCGCGGCCAAGGTGCTGGAGCAGACGGACAATGTGCGCTTCGTCATGGCCGGCACGGGCGAGAAGCTCCGCCAACTCATCGAGACGGGAGCTTTCCACGGCGTCGGCGACAAGTTCCACTTCACGGGCTTCCTCAACAAGCAGAAGGTCAACGAACTGCTCTCCATGACGGATGTCTACTGCATGCCCTCCGTCTCGGAGCCTTTCGGACTCTCGGCGCTGGAGGCCGCGCAGTTCAACATCCCCGCTGTCATCTCCAAGCAGAGCGGCGTAGCGGAAGTCATGAAGGGTGCCCTCAAGGCCGACTTCTGGGATGTCAACATGATGGCCAAGCACATCATCGACCTCATCACCGACGAGGAGCTCTACGCACGCTTGGCCGCCCAAAGCGCTCAGGATATCAAGAATTCCAGCTGGGAGACGGCCGCCGACAAGATGATTGCCGTCTACCACCACGTCCTCGGTTGGTAACCCCCTGCCCCCAATGCCATGAACATCACTCTCACCTTTCACGCGCATCAGCCCAACCGGTTGATTCCGTACGACTTTTTCAAAATCGGCGAGCATGCCTTCTACGAGGATGACCGCCTCAACGGCAAAGTGCTCAGCGAAGTGGCCGAGCGCTGCTACCTGCCCGCCAACCGGCTCATGAAGCAACTCATCGAGCTGACGGACGGCAAGTTCCGCTTTGCACTGGCGCTCTCGGGGGTCATTCTCGAGCAGGCGCACTACCACCGTCCCGACCTCATCGGCTCCTTCCAGGAGCTGGCCGAGACCGGTTGTGTGGAGTTCCTCGCCATGCCCTACTACGCCTCCCTCGCCTCGCTCTACAGCACGGGTGAGTTTGCCGAGCAGGTCGAGGAGCACGCCGACCTCATCGAAAAACTCTTCGGGCAGCGCCCCACCACTCTGTGGAACACGGGCATGCTCTACAGCAACGCCATCGCGGCACAGGCCTACGACATGGGCTTCGAGGGCATCATGGCCGCCAGCAACGGCCGCATGATGAGCAACATGCACGTCAACGACGTCATGTGCGCGCCGCTCATCGCCAAGACCAAGACGCTCCTGCAGAACCGCCATCTGAGCAACGATCTGGCCAACCGCCGCGTCGACCCGAGCTGGAGCGAGTACCCGCTCTCGCCCTACACCTTCGCCGACTGGTTGGGGCAGCAGCAAGGGCAGGTCGTCAACCTCTCCATGGACTACGAGACCCTCGGCGAGCGTCAGGCAGATACCACCGGCGTCTTTGAGTTCTGGCGCTCGCTCATCCTCACCTGCGTCTTCAACGGCAACAAGTTCCTGACCCCGACCGAGGCCGTGCGGCAGTTCCCCAGTGTGGGCACGCTCGACTGCCCCAACCCGCTGACCTGCTCCACCTTCGGCACCACGACCCACTGGAACGGCAATGTCATGCAACAGGAGGCCATCAAGAAAATCTACGACCTCGAGGCGGCCGTCAAGGCCAGCGAAGATCGCGACATGATCCACGTGTGGCGCAAGCTGCAAAGTGCGGATCACTTCCACTACATGGAGAAGAGCAACGGCTTCACGCCCTACCCCTCGCCCTACGATGCGTACATCTACTACATGAACGCCCTGGCCGACCTGCAGGTGCGTGTCAAGCAGGAATCCGCCCTCATCCACAAAGCCGACAAGGCCGACCTCGCCTGAGTCGCCTTGCAAAACACGCCCCTTTTCCCGAGCCGATGCTCCCCAACGGAGCATCGGCTCGATGTTCGTCGTCCGAAGCCGATGCGCGCCGCGCGGGGAACTCCCATGTTGGCGGAATCTCGGCTTGCTTTTCGGGAGGCAGGGGCTTATACTCGCGGTGCGAGCATGGGCTTTTTTCACAACATGGTCGGGGCAGTGGCGTCGCTGGGGCTCTTGTTCCCGGCGGAGGCCGCAGTGTCCGCTGCCGCAGGCGCCGGCAGAGGGGTTGCCGAGGGCTCGCAAACGGCCATTTGCCGCGATTTTTTGCAGACGACGGCCAACCTGTGGTTCCTCCTCTCCGGGATTCGCAACCGCGAGGATGCCGACCGCTCCGCCGACTACTTCATGGAGCTGGTGCACCGCGTATGCATGCTGGATGAGCAGCTGGGGAGTGCCTCCACGGCCTCCGGTCTGCCGCTGGAGGTGGAAGAGGTGGTGCGCGGGCGCAGCTCGGAGGACAGCGCGGCGGAGCTGGAGTCGCTCCAAGTCCGCATTTTGGAATCCTTTGAGGATCTGAACGCCGAGTTCCTCGGCCTGTGCCGCGTGCACTGCTACGGCTCGGAGAAACTGGCGCGCGCCTTTGCCGCCGCCGGCGAGAGCGGCATGTTTGCCGAGGAGTCGCTGGCGCTGCTGGCGGAGCCGACCACCCCCCTGAGCGAGGCGGAGACTCACGAGGAGATGCTGCGGCTCAAGCGTTTGGTGGAGCCGGATCGCGCGCTCCTGCAGGTGTTGCAGCAGGTGAAAGATGCCGCCAGCGCGGGACGCGCCGTCGAGCCGCTGGCCGCGCTCACCAAGCGCCTGCGCGGGCTGCTGCCGCACATCCCCGTAGCGCACCGCCGCGTCTCGCCGCGCGAGCTGCCGCACATGCGCGCCGCCACTGCCCCCATCGAGCCCCTGCTCTGGGGCATCCGCACGGAGCTGGTGCGCATCGCCGCGCTGCCCGGCTACGATGCCGCCGCCTACGATCCTTTCTCCGAAGCGCTCAACGCCGTGTATGAATCGCTGGGCGAGTCGCACAGCGGGCTGTTTGACGATGTGTTCGATGCCTCCTTCCGCGCCGATCTGGACGAGGCTCTTCAGGAAAACGCCCCCCGCCCGTAACCCTTTTCTCTCCTCCCCCCCCTATCTCCCATGCCTGTATCTGATTACCTCGTGACCATCGGTCTGGAAGTCCACTGCCAGATTAAGACTGCCACCAAAATGTTCTGTTCCTGCAAGGCGGGGTTCGGCTATGAGCCCAACACCAATGTTTGCCCCACCTGCCTGGGCATGCCCGGGGCGCTGCCGGTGCTGAACGAGTACGCCATCGAGCGCACCATTCTGGCGGGTCTCATGCTGGGGTGCACCACGCCGCCCGTCTCGCGCTGGGATCGCAAGAACTATTTCTACGCCGACATGCCCAAGAACTACCAGACGAGCCAGCTCGACCTGCCGCTGTGCATCGGCGGCGAGGTGCCGCTGTTCGCTTGGGCCTACCCGGCCGATGCCTCGCTGCCGCCGCACGAGGGGGCGGTGGTGCGCCGCGTGAAGCTCGACCACATCCACCTAGAGGAGGATGCCGCCAAGCTGACGCACTACGCGGGCTACTCGCTGGTGGACTACAACCGCGGCGGCACCCCGCTGATGGAGATTGTCTCCGCGCCCGACATGTCCACGCCCGATGAGTGCTACGCCTACCTCAAGAGCCTGCAACAGCTGATGATTTGCGCGGGTATTTCCGACGCCGACATGGAGAAGGGGCAGATGCGCTGCGATGTCAACGTCTCGCTGCGCCCCAAGGGACAGCGCGAGCTCGGCGCCAAGATCGAGATGAAGAACATCAACTCGATGTCGGCCGCGCGCCGCTCCCTCATCTACGAAATACGTCGCCAGGCCGAGGAGCTCGACCGCGGCATCGCGCAGGTGCAGAGCACCCGCCGCTGGGACGACGCGCTGGGCGAGAGCATCGTCATGCGCACCAAGGAAAACGCCCACGACTACCGCTACCACTGCTGCCCCGATCTCATCCCCGTCCGCACGGCGCCGCTGGTCGCCAAGGTCGCGGCGGAGAAGCCCGAGCTGCCCGACGCGCGCTACGAGCGCCTGCAGCAGCAGTACGACCTGCCCGCCGCCGATGCCGCCACGCTGGTGGGCGAGCTGCCGCTCTGCGCCTACTTCGAGCGCGCCGCCGCGGGCTCCAAGGCTCCCCGCAAGGTGGCCAACTGGGTCATCAACAACCTGACCGCCGCCCTGACGGACAAGGGGCTGAACATTGCGGACTGCCCCGTCGCGCCCGAGAAACTCGCCGACCTGGTGGGGATTATCGAGGAGGGCATTGTCTCCAACAACCAGGCCAAGGAGGTGCTGGAGCTGCTGTGGAGCGATGCCGCCATCTCCGCGACGGATGCTGCCGCCAAGCTCGGCTACAAGAAAGCCGACAGCGGGGCGCTGGAGGCGCTGGTGGACAAGGTGTTGGCCGAAAACGGCGATCTGGTCGCCCTGGTCAAGGGTGGCAATGCCAAACTCATCAATGCCCTGACGGGACAGGTGATGAAGCAGAGCCGCAGCCTGCCCGCCAAACCCAACCCCAAACTCGTCACCGAGCTGCTCAACGCCAGGCTCGGGCTCTGAGCGCGCCCGTAACTTTTTCTCCCCGGCAATTGTTTTTCTCTTATCGCTGCCGGAGCCGCTGTGCCTGAGGAGGAATAAGGGCAGAGCACACACACGGCTCTGAGGCGGTCGAAATGCCTCGCGCGCGTTCAGCGGCGGGGCATCGATGCAGGGGAATGCGGCATTTTGCCGCATGACCTGCGGCATTTTAGCATAAGTGCGGCGTTTTGTCGCAATTCGGCAACAGCAAGCGATTGAACAAAACGCGCATAACACCTTGTACAGTAACAAATTAAGGATACGCGATCCCTTTTGGCACAGATTTTGCATAATAAGGAGGTGAACAACCACTCCCTGCCGCAGGGAGCCAAGCACAAAGCAAACGACACACGCACAAAACACTTCACAACGAAAGAAAGGAACCACGACAATGAGCAAGATTCTCGGAATTGACCTCGGCACCACCAACTCCTGCATGGCTGTCATGGAGGGCGGTCAGGCTACTGTCCTCGAAAACAGCGAGGGCGCCCGCACCACCCCCTCCGTGGTCGCCTTCACCAAGAACGGCGAGCGCATCGTCGGCCAGGCAGCCAAGCGTCAGGCCGTCACCAACCCCCGCAACACCATCTTCTCCGCCAAGCGTCTCATCGGTCGCAAGTACGCCGAGCTGACCGCCGAGGATAAGAAAGTCCCCTACACCATCGTGGAGGCCGCCAACGGCGACGCCCACATTCAGGTGGAGGTCGGCGGCGAGACCAAGGTATTCTCCCCGCAGGAAATCTCTGCCATGGTGCTCGGCAAGCTGAAGGCCGACGCCGAGGCCAAGCTGGGCGAGAGCATCAGCGAGGCGGTCATCACCGTGCCGGCCTACTTCAACGATGCCCAGCGCAACGCCACCAAGGCAGCGGGTGAAATCGCCGGGCTCAAGGTGCGCCGCATCATCAACGAGCCGACGGCGGCCGCCCTGGCCTACGGCTTGGACAAGAAGAGCAACGAGCAGATTGCCGTGTACGACCTCGGCGGCGGCACCTTCGATATCTCCGTGCTGGAAATCGGCGATGGGGTGTTCGAGGTGAAGGCCTCGGACGGCGACACGCACTTGGGCGGCGATGACTGGGACAACGCCGTCATCAATTGGATTCTCGCCGAGTTCAAGAGCAAGGAGGGCATGGATATCTCCAAGCAGACGGACGCTCTGCAGCGCATCAAGGAAGAGGCCGAAAAGGCGAAGATTGCCCTCTCGTCCACGCAGAGCTACGACATCTCCCTGCCCTTCATCACCATGGATGCCACCGGTCCCAAGCACATCCAGATGACGCTGACCCGCAGCAAGCTGGAGCAGCTCACGGAGACCCTGCTGGAGCGCACCGCCGGCCCCGTGAAGAGCTGCATCAGCGCCGCCGGGCTCAGCACGAGCGACATCGACGAGCTGGTGCTCGTGGGCGGCATGACCCGCATGCCCGCCGTGCAGGAGATGGCCAAGCGCCTGGCCGGCAAGGAGCCGCACAAGGGTGTAAACCCCGACGAGGTGGTGGCCGTGGGTGCCGCTATTCAGGGCGGCGTGCTCACGGGCACGGTGAACGATGTGCTGCTGCTGGATGTCACGCCCCTGACGCTCTCCATCGAGACGATGGGCAGCATCGCCACGCCGATGATTGACCGCAACACCACCATCCCCGTGCGCAAGAGCCAGGTATTCTCCACCGCCGCAGACAACCAACCCGCTGTGGACATCCGCATCTGCCAAGGCGAGCGCAAGATGTTCAACGACAATAAGCTGCTGGGCAACTTCAAGCTCGACGGCATCCAGCCCGCTCCGCGCGGCGTTCCCCAAATCGAAGTGACCTTCGACATCGATGCCAACGGCATCCTGAAAGTCACCGCCAAGGACAAGAACACCGGCAAGGAGCAGAACATCTCCATCCAGGGCTCTTCCGGCCTCTCCAAGGAGGAAATCGAGCGCGCCAAGAAGGACGCCGAGCTCCACGCCGAGGAAGACCGCAAGAAAGCCGAGGACATCGAAGCCATCAACAAGGCCGACAGCATGGCGCACCAGATCGAGCGCCAGCTCAGCGAGATGGGCGACAAGGTGCCCGCCGAGCAGAAGGCTCCGCTGGAGGACAAGGTCAAGGCGCTCAAGGCGGCGGTCGAGGCCAAGGATGTGGCCCAGTGCAAGAGCCTGTGCGATGAGCTCGACAAGCTCTTTGCCGCGGCGGCTCAGGCGGCTCAGGCTCAGGGCGGCGCTCCCTTCGGCGGCGCGCCGACGGGCGACGCCCCGCAGAACAACGGCCCGCGCCAAGCCAAGGGCAAGGTGGTGGACGCCGAGGTGGTCGACGACGACAAGTAACTCGGCAACACATTCCCGCAGCAGGGCGCGGCAAGCGCCCTGCCCCCCTCTCTTCCTCTCAACTTCACATCAAACCAATAGAAACCAAAAAACATGATTAAACCCCTGGGAAACCGCGTGCTCGTGGAGCGCGTCGAAGCTGAAACGAAAACCGCCGGCGGGCTCTTCCTGCCCGACACCGCCAAGGAGAAGCCGCAGGAGGCTATCGTCCGCGCCATCGGCACGGGCGCCCGCGACAAGGATGGCAATGTCATCCCCTTCAACGTGGCGGTCAACGACAAGGTGCTCATCACCAAATACGGCGGCACCGAAGTGAGCTTCAACGGCACCACCTACACCATCCTGAGCGAGAGCGACATTCTCGCCGTCATCGACTAAACAACTCCTAACCCATTCACAACACTATGGCTAAACAACTTTCTTTCGAAGAGAACGCCCGGCAGAGCCTGCTCGCCGGTGTCACCAAAATCGCCAAGGCTGTCAAGAGCACGCTGGGGCCGGCCGGCCGCAACGTCGTCATTGACAAAAAGTTCGGTTCGCCCACCATCACCAAGGACGGCGTGACCGTGGCCAAGGAAATCGAGCTGGAAGACCCCTATGAGAACATGGGCGCCCAGCTGGTGCGCGAGGTCTCCAGCAAGACCAACGACATCGCCGGCGACGGCACCACCACCGCCACCGTGCTGGCCGAAAGCATCTACCGCGAGGGTCTGCGCAACGTGACGGCCGGCGCCAACCCCATCAGCCTGCAGCGCGGCATCAACAAGGCCGCCGCCGCCGTGGTGGAGGAGCTCAAGAAGATCTCCAAGACCGTTGACTCCACCAAGGAAATCGCGCAGGTGGCCACCGTCTCCGCCAACTGGGACGAGCAGATCGGCAACATCATTGCCGAGGCGATGGACAAGGTGGGCAAGGACGGCACCATCACCGTGGAAGAGGCCAAGGGCATCGACACCAGCCTCGACGTGGTGGAGGGCATGCAGTTCGACAAGGGCTACCTCTCCCCCTACTTCGTGACGAATGCCGACACGATGGAGGCCGTGCTGGAGAATCCCTACATCCTCATCTTCGAGAAGAAGATCGGCAACCTCAAGGATTTCCTGCCCGTGCTGGAGAAGGTCGCCAAGACCGGCAAGCCCTTCCTCATCATCGCGGAGGACGTGGAGGGTGAGGCGCTCGCCGCCCTCGTGGTCAATCGCCTGCGCGGCACGCTGAATGTGGCTGCTGTCAAGGCTCCCGGCTTCGGCGACCGCCGCAAGGCCATGCTGCAGGATATCGCCATCCTCACGGGCGGCCAGTGCATCACCGAGGATCTGGGGCTCAAGCTGGAGAATGTCGACATCGACATGCTCGGCATGGCCAAGCGCGTGGTCATCACCAAGGACACCACCGTCATCATCGAAGGCGCAGGCAAGAGCGCCGACATCACCGCCCGTGTCTCGCAGATCCGCCACCAGATCGAGGACAGCACCTCGGACTACGACCGTGAGAAGCTCCAGGAGCGCCTGGCGAAGCTCGCCGGCGGTGTGGCGGTCATCAAGGTGGGTGCTGCCACCGAGACCGAGATGAAGGAGAAGAAGGATCGCGTGGACGACGCCCTGCACGCCACCCGCGCGGCGGTGGAAGAGGGTATTGTGCCCGGCGGCGGCGTGGCGCTCATCCGTGCCCAGAAGGCCATCTGCGCCCTCGAGCTCACGGGCGACGAAAAGACGGGCGCTTGCATCGTCTACCGCGCGGTGGAAGCTCCGCTGCGCCAGCTGGTGAGCAATGCGGGTCGCGAGGCCGCGCTCATCGTGGAGAAAGTCAAGGGCTTGGAGTCCCCCAACATGGGTTACAACGTGGTGACGGACGACTACGAAGACCTGCTGACCAGCGGCGTGGTCGACCCGACCAAGGTCACCCGCTCCGCCCTGCAGAACGCCGCCTCCATCGCGGGGCTTATGCTCACCACCGAATGCCTCATCACCGAGCTGCCCGAGAAGAAGTGCAGCTGCGGCTGCGGTGGACACGGTGCGGGCGATGCTGCCGGCATGGGCGGCATGGGCGGCATGATGTAAGCCTCCCCTGACCCCGATTTTCCGTCGGCGGTTCCCCCACACGGGGAACCGCCGATGATTTTTTCGGGAGAGAGGGTTAAAGGCGGCTTGCACCTGCAAAGGCCTTGCGCTATACTGGGCAGAGACGATGCCACGCTACGCTATCATCAGCGATATTCACGCCAACCTGCACGCCCTCTGTGCCGTGATGGAGCATGCCCTGCAACAGCAGGGTTGCGACTGCGTTGCTTGTTTGGGCGACATTGTGGGCTACAACGCCTACCCCAACGAATGCGCCGACTACATCCGCTCGCTGCAATGCCCGGTGGTGCGCGGCAACCACGATGAGGAAGTCTGCTCCACCGACTGGGGGCGCATGAACCCCATCGCTCGGCAGGCGATGGAGTGGACGCGCAGTCAGCTGGAGCCCGACCACCTGGTATGGCTCAGCCGCCTGCCCTACCAAAAGCTGGTGGACTCGCGCTTTACCATGGTGCATGCGGGGCTCGACCAGCCCAAGGCGTGGAACTACATCATCAACGCGAATGACGCCGCTGCCAGCCTGCAGCGCCAGTTCTCCCCCATCTGTTTCCACGGGCACACCCATGTGCCGCGCGTCTACCGACGGGGCAGCGGATTTCGGGCAGAGGAGGACAGCGAGGCGCGTGCCATACTCGCCGCTGAGGGCAGCGTCTGCATCCGCCCCGAGTCCGGTTGCAAGTATTTCATCAATGTAGGTGCCGTCGGCCAGCCGCGCGACGGCGACCCCCGAGCCTCCTACGCCGTCTACGACTCCGATGAGGACTGCATCACACTCTTCCGCATCGACTACGACATCGCATCCGCTCAGCAGGCCATCCTCGCCGCCGGGCTGCCCGCATTTCTTGCCGAACGCCTTGCCCAAGGCACCTGACCCACCCGTTTCCCCCATGAGTGCACTCCTACGCCGCTTTACTCCCGCGTTGATTCTCTTCCTCCTCGGCGCCGCGCTGGCCGCGCTGATTGTCCCCGCCGAGCTGGAGCAAATGCGCTGGGAGGTTCCGGGCATGCCCTCCTCCTACCCCCTGGAGCAGCAGCTGCGCCCCATCCTGCTTCTGACCCTCTGCATGCTGCCCTGTGCGGGAGCGGTGGTCTACGCCCTGCTCGGCACGATGGATCGCTACATCATGCGCGCGTTCACCTCGTACTTCCTGATGTGCACGCTCATCCTGCTGCTCATCTACATCCTGGCAGATTTCACCGACAACATGGAGCGCTTCCGCACCCGCTTCGACAACCCCATTGTCCAAGCAGGGCTTTTCTACGCCATGCAGCTCCCCATGTTCCTCTACCAGATTCTGCCCTACACGCTGCTCATGGGCGCCCTGTGGAGCCTCAGCAAGCTCTCGGGCACCTGCGAGCTCACGGGCATGCTGCAATCGGGGCGCTCGCTGCTGCGTGTCTGCCGCCCCGTCTTCTACGTCGCCACGCTGGTGGCGCTGGCCTACGGCATCTGCGGGTTCCACTGGGCGCCCAACGGATCGCTCTACCGCCAGCTCCTGCTCAAGCAAGCCCCCCCGTCCGGGCAGGAAAAAGCCCTCGTCTTCCGCAGCGAGAAGGACGCGCGCATCTGGCGCATTGCCAAACCCGCCTCCATCACCAACCCCGGGGAGCCGATGCGGGGTGTCATCATCGAGCAGTTCGACGCCGACAACCGCGGGGAACTGCTCCGTCAATACTTTGCCGAATCAGCCACCTGGAACAAGGCCGACTCGACCTGGACGCTCCGCAACGCCTACGAGCGCGACCTCAGCCGCGCCCACGAAATCCCCGTCGACGACCGCTTTCTGGGCACCTGCACCCTGCCCTTCGATGAAAAGCCCTACCAGATCATCACCCCCGGGCAAGGCGGGCGAGTCGATTCCATCGGCACCGCCACGCTGTACGAGTGCATCGCCGGCGGCTCGGGCAGCCGCGAGGATCGCGCCAAGATGCGCACCGAGTGGCATGTGCGCATCGCGCGCATCTTCTCCTGCCTCATCCTCGTGCTGATGGCCATTCCCAGCGCCGTAACCTTCCAGCGGCGCGGCACCATGAAAGGCATCGGCATCGCCGTGCTGCTGGCGGCGCTGCTGCTCTTCTTCTACCGCCTCTTCCCCGCCCTGGGCGAGGCGCGCCTCATCCCGGCCTGGATTTCGGCCTGGATTCCCAATGCGGCCTACCTCCTCATCGCGGTCTACCTCTTCCGAATCAATCTCGCACACCGCTCGCTGCGCGAGTGGCTCACGGCGCGCCTGCACGGAGAACCCTGACCATGTGCCCTCGGGGACTCATCTTTGACTTTGACGGCGTGATGGTCGACACCGAGTGGGCCATCTTCCAATCATGGGTGCGGCTCTACGCCCGCGAGGGGCAGGAGCTGAGCCCGGCGGACTATGCCCCCTGCCTCGGTGCGGGCTACAGCCGCTGGGATCCGGCGGCGCATTTGGAGCAGCGGACGGGGCGCCGCTACGACTGGGAGCAAGAGACACGCGCCCGCCGCGCCGCCATTGATGCCGAGCTGGCCGAGCAGGGGCTCATGCCCGGCTGCCGCGAGTTGCTGGACGCCGCGCATGAACGGGGGCTGAGGCTCGCCGTGGCCTCTTCCTCCACGCGCCACTGGGTGGAGGGCTGGCTGCGCCGACTGGGGATTTACGAGGAGTTCGACGGCGTGTTCTGCCGCACGGACGGCTACCCCGTCAAGCCGGACCCCGCGCTCTTCCTCGCGGCGCAGCGCTGCCTCGCCCTGCCTAAAGAAGAATGCCTTGTCATCGAGGATTCGGAGAACGGTGTGCTGGCGGCTCAGCGGGCGGGCATTCCCTGCGCCGCCGTGCCCTGCCGATTAACCGAGGGCGGCGATTTTTCGGGCGCCGCCCTGCGCTGCCTCTCGCTGCACGAGCTGCTGGAACAGTTAGGCTGATGCGCTTCCGCCCACCCGGAACACGCCAACACCCCCGAGCGAGCTGCCCGAGGGTGTCCGGCCGGAAAGATTTTTTCTTTCCCCCACAGGGGAAAGAAAAAAATTACTTGCGGAGGCGGCGGTGGAACTCGATGAGCGCCATCTGCTTGGCGATGGCGGCTTCGAGGCGCTCCTGCTCGCGGCGGTCGAGCACGGAGGAGCTGTTGCGCAGGGCAGCCTGCGCGCGGTCGAGCGCAGCTTGGACCGAGTTGGGATCAATCTCGCCGGGAGCCAGCGCCGTGTCCGTGACCAGCAGGATGCGGTCGTTCTCCACCTGCAGGAAGCCGCCGCCGACAAAAAGGCTGACGGGGCTGCCGCCCACGGGGTGATAGACGAGCTCGCCGTTGGCCACGGCCGTGATGAGATCCGCGTGTCCCGGCAGCACCTCCATCTCGCCCTGCGCGGCGGGCAGGTGCACGGCGCTCACCTCGGCCGAGAGAGCGGTGCGCAGCGGGGTGATGATGTCGAAGTGCATGGTGCTCAGGATTTTTCGACGGTGTCGATGCCGCCTTTCATGTAGAAGTTACCCTCGGGCACGTCGTCCCACTTGCCGTCCAGAATCTCCGCGAAGCCGCGCACGGTCTCGGCCACGGGGACGTACTGCCCCTTGATGCCCGTAAAGACCTCGGCCACGGCGAAGGGCTGCGAGAGGAATTTTTGGATTTTGCGCGCGCGGCTGACGGTGAGCTTGTCGGCTTCGGAGAGCTCGTCCATGCCGAGAATGGCAATCATGTCCTGCAGGTCCTTGTAGCGCTGGAGGGTCTGCTGCACGCCGCGGGCGACGCGGTAGTGCTCCTCGCCCACGAGCTCGGGGCTCAGTGCCTTGGAGGTGGAGGCCAGCGGATCCACGGCGGGGTAGATACCCTGCGCCGCGAGCGCGCGCTCGAGCACCACGGTGGAGTCCAGGTGCGAGAAGGTGGTGGCGGGGGCGGGATCCGTCAGGTCGTCGGCGGGCACGTAGACGGCCTGCATGGAGGTGATGGAGCCCTTGCGGGTGGAGGTGATGCGCTCCTGCAGACCGGCCATTTCTTCAGCGAGGTTGGGCTGGTAGCCCACGGCGGAGGGGGTGCGCCCCAGCAGAGCTGAGACCTCGGAGCCCGCCTGCGAGAAACGGAAGATGTTGTCGACGAAGAGCAGCACGTCGCGGTTCTCTTCATCACGGAAGTATTCGGCCATCGAGAGGGCGGAGAGCGCCACGCGGAGACGCGCACCGGGGGGCTCGTTCATCTGCCCGTACACGAGGGCCACCTTGGAGTTCTCGGGGTGTGCCTGGTCGATGACGCCGGACTCGCTCATCTCGTTGTAGAAGTCGTTGCCCTCGCGGGTGCGCTCACCCACGCCGGCAAAGACGGAAAGACCGGAATGCGCCTTGGCGATGTTGTTGATGAGCTCCATGATGAGCACGGTCTTGCCCACGCCGGCACCGCCGAAGGAGCCGGCCTTGCCGCCCTTGAGGAAGGGGCAGATGAGGTCAATGACCTTAATGCCGGACTCCAGCACCTCGGAGGAGGTGGACTGCTCCTCCAGCGAGGGAGCCTCGCGGTGGATGGGGTAGTGCTTCACCCCGTCCACGGCGCCCTTTTCGTCCACGGTTTCACCCAGCACGTTGAAAATGCGACCCAGAACCTGCGGGCCGACGGGCACGGAGATGGGAGCGCCGGTGTCCACGACCTCCATGCCGCGCTTGAGACCGTCGGTGGAGCTCATGGCCACGGTGCGTGCCCAGCCGTCGGTGAGGTGCTGCTCGACTTCGAGGGTCAGGTGGCGCGTCTCGCCGTCGACGGTGTAGTCCACCGTCAGAGCGTTGTAGATGGCGGGCATTTCTGCCTGCGAGAAATCAACGTCGACCACGGCGCCGATGATCTGCACGATTTTTCCGGTATTCATTGTATTAAAAGCGTTAAAATGGGGAGTAAAGAGTGGGATACGATACGGTGGGCTGCCTTACTCCATCGCCTTCATGGCGGTGGTGATTTCCAGCAGCTCGTTGGTGATTTGGGTCTGGCGGGCTTTGTTGTATTCGAGGGTGAGCTCGCCGATGAGGGTCTTGGCGTTCTCAGTGGCGGACTTCATAGCGACCATGCGGGCACTCTGCTCGCTGGCCTTGCCCTCCAGCACCATCTGGGTGAGCAGGTTGGCCACATAGAGCGGCAGGATGGCGTTGAGCAGGGCTCCGGGCGAGGGCTCCAGCAGGAAGTTGGCGCTGCCCGTGTCGGCGGTCTTATCCAGCCCGGCGATGCTCAGCAGCTCCTCGGGCTTGATGGGCAGCAACTCGCTGAGCTGCGGGCGCTGCACCATGACGTTGACGAACTTCTGGTAGACCACGCTCACGCTGTTGTAGGTGCCCTCCAGGTAGGCCTTGCCGATGAACTGGAGGATGGGCTTCATCTCGGCCTCGCCGATGCTGTCGCCCGGCGAGAAAGAGGCGATAAGCCTGCGCCCCGTGCGCGCAAACTGCGGGTTGAGTTTGGCGCCGATGGTGAGGTAGTCGGCCTCGCGCGGGCAGCGCAGCAGCACCTCCTTGAAGAGGTTGGCATTGAGCCCGCCGCAGAGCCCGCGATCCGTGGTCACGACCACCACGAGCGGCTTGCCCTCCGCGGCGCGGCGCATGAGGGGCGAATCGCACTCAACGATGCTCTCTTGCAGGTGTCGAAAGACGTTGGCCAGCGCGGCGGTGTAGCTTCGCCCGGCCAGCGCCAGCTCCTGAGCACGGCGCATCTTGGCGGACGCAACCATCTGCATCGCCTTGGTGATCTGCGATGTGTTGCGTACCGACTTGATGCGGCGTTTGATGTCTCTCAGTCCGGCCATGGCGGCTTAGTGTTTCCGGCTGTTCTTGAAGGAGGTCATAAATGCTTTCAGACGGGCGTCGATGTCGTCTGTCAGCGTTTTTTCGGTTTCGATGGCCGCGAGCAGCTCGGCGGCGTTGACGCTCGCCTCTTCCTCCAGCTCGGCGCGCACGCGACGGATGTCGGCCACAGGCACATCGTCGAGGTAGCCGCGCTGGATGGCGTAGAGATTGATGACTTCGATACCCAGGCTCTTGGGCTCGTACTGCCCCTGCTTGAAGAGCTCGACAATGCGGCTGCCGCGCTCGAGCTTGGCCTTGGTGGCGGCATCGAGGTCGGAGCCGAACTGGGCAAAGGCCTGCAACTCCTCAAACTGCGCCAAATCGAGCTTGACGGAGCCGGCGAGCTTCTTGACAATCTTGGTCTGTGCGCTGGAGCCCACACGGCTCACGGAGATGCCCACGTTGATGGCGGGGCGAACACCCTGGTAGAAGAGGTCGGTGTCGAGGAAAATCTGCCCGTCGGTGATGGAGATGACGTTGGTGGGAATGTAGGCGGAGACGTCGCCGGCCTGCGTCTCGATGACGGGGAGAGCGGTGAGGGAGCCGCCCTTGCGCCCGCCCTCACTGTTGATGCGGGCGGCGCGCTCGAGCAGGCGGCTGTGCAGGTAGAACACATCGCCCGGGTAGGCTTCGCGGCCGGAGGGGCGGCGCAGGATGAGCGACACCTGGCGGTAGGCAACAGCGTGCTTGGAGAGATCGTCGTAGACGATGAGGGCGTCCTGCCCCTGATCCATGAAGTACTCGCCCATGGCGCAGCCGGCGTAGGGTGCCAGATACTGCATGGCGGCACTGTCGGAAGCAGAGGCGACCACGACGATGGTGTAGGGCAGCGCGCCGCTCTCCTCCAGCTTGGCGACGAGGCGCGAGACATTGGCGCGCTTCTGCCCGATGGCCACATAGATGCTGTAGAGCGGGCGGTAGCCCTCGGTGCCCTGCTCTTCCGCGCGCTTGTTCTGGCGCGCCTGCGAGATGATGGTGTCGATGGCGAGGGCGGTTTTGCCCGTGGAGCGGTCGCCAATGATGAGCTCGCGCTGGCCGCGACCGATGGGAATCATGGCATCGATGGGCAGGATGCCTGTCTGCACAGGCTGGTTGACGCCCTGACGGGAGATGATGCCGGAGGCGATTTTCTCCACGGGGTAGTGCGCGGCGGCTTCAATGGGTCCCTTGCCGTCCAGCGGGTTGCCCAACGTATCAACCACGCGGCCGAGCAGACCGGGACCCACGGGCACCTGCAGCAGGCGCCCCGTCGTCTTGCAGGTGTCGCCCTCGCGCAAGTGGGAGCCGCTGCCGATGAGCACGGCGCCGACCTCGTTCTCTTCAAGGTTCATGGCGAGCCCCATCACGCCGCCGGGGAATTCGATCATTTCATTGAGCATGGCGTTGCTCAGCCCTTCGATGCGCGCCACACCATCGCCGATGGCTTTGATGGTGCCCACATTCTCGCTGACGGCGGCAGCGGCAGCGTTGCGGATTTGTGCTTCCAGTTCTTGTACGATGTTGCTCATACCCTTGGTGGTTGAAGTTGTTGTGTCTGTGTCGTGAAGGGGTTTCGCTCAGAGGCGGGAGAGGCGCTCGATACGCGAGCGCAGGGAGGCATCGGTGACGGAATCGCCGACGCGGACGCTCAGCCCGCCGATGAGGGCGGGGTCGTTCTGCCACACGTAGTGCAGCCCGGCATGGCGGGCGTCGAGCTTGGTGCGAATACGCTGCTGCTCGTCCTCGCTGAGGGGGACGGCGGAGGTGATGGTGGCGGTGTGTGCCTCGCGGTCGAGGCGCACCAGCTCGGTGAACGCGCTCAGCAGCGCCAAGCCGTTGCGCGGGCGGCGCTCGGCCACAGCGGCGGCCACGCGGCGCACGCGCTCCTCATCGAGCAGCCCGTCCGTCCCGCGGCAGAGCCGCAGGAGGCGGCGCGCCTGTGCCTGCACATCTTTGGTGATTTTCATGGGCGGATCAGAGGTTGCGGATGGCCTCGTCGTTGATGCGGCGGTGGTCTTCCTCGGTCAGCACCTTGCCGGTCACCTGCGCCGTGGCGAGGGCGACCAAGCGGGCGAATTCGCCGCGCAGCGCCTCCTTCTCGCGGCGGGTGTCGGTTTCGGCCTGGCGGCGTGCGTTGTCCAGCAGGCTCTGGGCTTCGGCGCTCGCCTTGGCACTCAGCTCTTCCTGCAGGCGGGCGGCGGTGCTGCGGGCGTGCTCCACCTCGCGGCGTCCCTGCTCGCGCGCTTCGGTGAGCAGCTGCTCGCCCGTACTCTTCACCGCGGCCAGCTCCTGCACGCTGCGGGCGTGCATGGCTTCACCTTCCTCGATGCGGCGGCGGCGCTCTTCGAGCTGCTGCGCAATGGGTTTGATACCGAAGGTGACAATCACCGCGACCAGAATAAAGAAAGCGATGAGGTGGGCGACAAAGGCCTCGGTATGCAGGCCGAATTTGTCAAGCAGATGCAGGAGGTCTGCGGCCAGAATGGGGTTGAACATGGTGTATGGAGCTTGAGGATGAAAAAGGAGTGACGGAACGAAGGGAAAGGGGGCGGGCTGCACCCTGCGCCGGAATCAAACGGCGCAGGAGCAGCCGGGCACGAGCACAGGCTCAGCCCATGAAGATGGCCACGAAGGCCACACCTTCCACCAGAGCGGCGAGAAGGATGGAGATGGTCAGCACCTTGCCGAAGGAGGCGGGATTGCGACCCGTGGATTCGGCGGCTTTGGCACCGATAAGGCCGATGCCGAGACCGGCACCGATGGCGGCCAAACCGGCGGGACCGACGGCGGCTGCTGCTTCTGCGAGCATGGGAGTAATCATGGTTGGTATCTGTTTGTTGTTGGTGTTGCCCCTGCCCTCACGGCTTTCTTCATGATCAGACAGGGGAAAATGGTATCTCGGGGCTTCTTTCTTCGGGACGGGGGAGCGGGGAGGGGCTCAGTGTTCTCCGGCGCCCTCCTCTTCTTCGCCGCCGACCTGCGTCTTGAGGAAAATGGCGGTGAGCATGAGGAACACGAGCGCCTGCACAAAGCCGACGATGATTTCCAGCCCCATGAAGGGCAGCATGGCCAGCCAGCTGATGGAGCCCATTTTTTCCAGAATGGCCTCGCCTGCGAAGATGTTGCCGAACAAACGGGCGGCCAGAGCCACGGGACGCACGCAGATGGAGAGAATCTCAATCATCCCCACGAAGAAGAAGATGGGCAGCAGGGCATATTTGAGAAACCCCGTTAGCCCGCCTTTGGGACCGAAGGTGTGGCTGAGAAAATGCGCCAACCCCTGCTCGCGCAGCACCCAGATGAACCAGAGGATGGCGTAGCCGAAGCCCAGGAAGATGGTGACATTGAGGTCGGCATTGGCGCCGCGGAACATGGGCTTACCCTCGTAGGTCAGCTCACCCACGCCGGGAATGAGCCCCATGTAGTTGCTCACGAGGATGAGCAGGAAAATCGTGGCAAAATACCAAAAATACTTGCGCGCCAAGTAGCGCCCCGTCAGCCCCTCGACGAAGTTGTAGAGCAGTTCAAACACCCACTCCGCAAAATTCTGCAATTTGCCGGGAATGCGCTCCATGCGGCGCGTGGCGAGCCGCAAAAACAGCGTGATGATCAGCACCGCCAGCGCCAGCATGAGCATAGAATTGCTGATGGGCAGCGTGTAGGGCCAGCAAGGCAGCTCGATGTTCCAGAGAATGGGAGCATCGGAGCTGAGCGCGGCCTCCTCGCCGGCGCAGGCCAAGCCGCAGCCGAGCACACACGAGGCACAGATAGAGAGCAATGCTTTCATGACGTTGGTAGAGACTAGCACCTTTCTTCGCACGCCGCAAGGACAAAAGTACCCCCCGAGCCATAGAAATCGGAAAAAATTGCTCAATCTTCTTGCCCTCAAGTGACTTGAGCAGTTAAGCTCAAAACAATCATGACACTCATGGCGGCGCACGCAGGAGCGCCTGCGCCGCTCAGGCAGAGGGGCTGCCGCTGCCCCAGTACAGTTTTGCGCGCGCTCGGGCCGTTTTCGACTGTCCCGAAAAGGAGTCCTAATCCTCCCCGCCGGGGAAACCCGCCGCCGGGCGAAAGGTCGGCACGCGCTTGGCGGGAATCGCCAAGCGCTCCCCGGCTCCGGGCAATCGGCCGGAGCGGGCGCGGCGCTCGCGCAGCTCAAAGCTGCCCCAACCGGCGATGTGCAGCTTCTCGCCCTCCGCCACCGCTGCGGCAACGGAGCTCAGCACCGCCTCCACGGCGGCCGAAGCGCTGCGGCGAGTGGCCCCCGGTCCCATCAGCCGCTGCACGCGGGCAATCAGCTGCCCCTTGTTCATGAGCGCTTGGCGAGCGCGTCACGGATTTCGCGCAGCAGGAGAATTTCTTCCGGCGTGGGGGCGGGCGCAGGGGCTTCCGCCGCTTTCTCGTCCTCGCGGCGCTTGGCCCGCAGGGAGCACAGCAGGCGCAGGGCAAAGAAAATCGTCAGCGCGATGATGAGGAAATCCACCACGGTCTGGCAGAACAGCCCGTACTTGATGACAGGGGCTCCCTCCTCAGCGCTCAGGGCAAAGCTCAGGTCGGCCATGCCCTTGGTGCCCCCCGTCAGCATCGTCACGGCCGGCATGATGATGTCCCCGACCAGCGAGCTGACGATTTTGCCGAAGGCGCCGCCGATGATGACGCCGACGGCCATGTCGACCACGTTCCCCTTGAGGGCGAAGATCTTGAATTCATCCACCCAGGCCGGTTTGAGCTTGTTGAGATGCATGGTACGTCAGATGTTTAATGGTTCTTAGCGCACTTTCTTGAAAGCCTTGACAGCCCACTCGGTGGCGCGCCAGCCCTGCCCCTCGTTGATGAAGATGCAGACGCCGCCCGTGGGCACCTTGATGTCGTGCGTCGCGCAGAAGCCGGCGTAGTCCCCGGTGATGTGGGGGGCAAAGCGGATGGTGCCGTTGGAGGAGACGCAGAGCAGCGTCTCGCCCTCGCGTATATCATCGGCCAGCTGCTGCCAGTTGCGGATGATTTGCGGCACGTCGACCTTCCAATCCGGCGGCACGACGGCCTCTGCATTCCAGCGGTCGATGAGGGCAGCGCCCAGCGCATCCAACTCCTCGGGGCTGAGGGAGGCGGGGTCAAGCCCCTGCTCCGCTGCAGCCAGCGCCCCGAGACGCGCCTTGACCTCCTCCTCGGTCTTGTTCTCGTCCGGGCCGTAGTCCACCTCGATGAAGCGGGCATCGGGCTGCACGGGGCAAGGCTTGCCCAGTTCCTCGCTCGCGAGCTCGGCGGTGCGCAGGGTGCGCTGCAGCGGCGCGGCCAGGATGCGGTCGGGCACGAGGCCGAGCTGCTTCAGCCAGCGGCCGATGCCGCGCCCGCGCTCTTCCTCGACCAAGGGGAGATCCGTGCGCGAGCCGACGCGGGTCGGGGTCTCGCCGGGACGAAAGGTGTTGCCGTGACGGGCAATGATGAGCGTTTTCATGATGTGTGTGGGGGGATAGGGAAAAATCAGGCAAGGTCTTCCTCGATGATGAGGTTGTCGATGATGTACTGCCGGCGTTCGTCGCTGTTGTCGCCCATGTAGAAGCGCAGCAGCGCGCGCAGGTCGTGCGCATGTTCCAGCGTGACGGGCTCCAGGCGGATGTCCTCGCCGATGAAGGCCTTGAACTCAGCGGGGGAAATTTCGCCCAAGCCCTTGAAGCGGGTAATCTCGGGGTTCCGGCCGAGTTGCTTCACGGCGCGGTCGCGCTCGGCCTCGCTGTAGCAGTAGAGGGTGCGCTGCTTGTTGCGCACGCGGAAGAGCGGCGTTTGCAGGATGAAGAGGTGTCCCTCCTCGATGAGCGGCTTGAAATACTGGATGAAGAAGGTGAGCAGCAGCAGGCGGATGTGCATGCCGTCCACGTCGGCATCGGTGGCGATGATGACCTTGTTGTAGCGCAGGTCGTCCATACTGCGGTCGATGTTGAGCGCCAGGTGCAGGAAATCGAGCTCCTCGTTGCGGCGCTCCTCGAAGAGAGCCGCGCGGTTGATACCGAAGCTGTTGGCGGGCTTGCCGCGCAGGGAGAACACCGCCTGAGTCTCCGCATCGCGCGCCGTGGTGATGGAGCCGCTGGCCGAATCGCCCTCGGTGATGAAGAGCATCGTCTCCTCCGCGCGCTTGTGGCGGCTGTCGTAGTGCACGCGGCAGTCGCGCAGCTTGCGCGTGTGAATCTTGGCTTTCTTGGCGCGCGCCTTGGCCACCTTGCCCGTCACGCCCGCCACCTCCTTGCGCAGCTTCTCGCTCTCGCGGATGCGCTCCTCCATCGCCTCGCCGATTTCGGGATGGCGGTGCAGGTAGTTGTCCAGCTCGCGCGCGAGGAAGTTGCCGATGAAGGTGCGGATGGTCTCCTTACCCGGGCCCATTGTGTTGCTGCCCAGCTTGGTTTTCGTCTGCGACTCGAACACGGGCTCAATCACCTTAATACTGATGGCCGCCTGAATCCCCGAGCGGATATCCGAGGCTTCGTAGTTCTTCTTGAAGTAGTTTTGCAGGGTCTTGGTCAGCGCCTCGCGAAAGGCGGACTGGTGTGTGCCGCCCATCGTGGTGTGCTGGCCGTTGACGAAGGAATAATAGTCCTCGCCGTACTGCTCGCCGTGCGTGATGGCCACCTCGATGTCGGCATCGGCCAGGCGGATCGGTTCGTAGAGGGGTTCCTCCTTCATCTCCTCGCGCAGGAGGTCGAGCAAGCCGTTGCGGCTGTAGATGTTGCGACCGTTGAGATTGAGCGTCAGCCCCGTGTTCAGATAGCCGTAGTAGCGGCACATGCGCTCCACGAACTCGAGGTTAAAGGCCGCCTGAGGGGCGAAGATGCTGCGGTCGACGCGGAAGAGTACGCGGGTGCCGTCCGGCTCGTCGGTCGGCTCGGTCACATCGCTGCCCTCGCAGAGCAGCCCCTGCTCAAAGCTCATGCGGCGCGTCTGTCCCTCGCGGTAGGACTGAATCTCGAAATACTCCGACAGGGCGTTGACGGCCTTGATACCCACCCCGTTGAGCCCCACGGACTTTTTGAAAGCCTCGCCGTCGTACTTGCCGCCCGTGTTGATGCGCGCCGCGCATTCGTAGAGCTTTCCCAGCGGAATGCCGCGACCGCGGTCGCGCACCTCGCAGGTGCCGTCCGGCTCGATGCGCACAAAAATCTTCTTGCCGGCCCCCATGACGAACTCGTCAATCGAGTTGTCCATCACCTCCTTCAGCAGGACATAGAGCCCATCGTCCGCCATGGAGCCGTCCCCCAGCTTGCCGATATACATTCCCGGGCGCAAGCGGATGTGCTCACGCCAGTCCAAGGTCTGAATGGCATCCTCTGTGTAGTCGGCTTCCATCGTGGCTCATTGTAGCGCAGCCCCGGGCGAACGGCAAGAACGAAGTGCGAGCCCACGCCCCCCATGACCGAGGAAATCGCCCACCTTCGCGGGGACAGATGCGCCCCCGTCCGTGCACAGCCCCCGCTCAGCGGGCAGCCTCCGCCTCGCGGCGCTTCTTGTAGGCCTCCTCGAAATGCTCGGGCACGAAGCGGTTGCACAGCTTGTCGGCACGGTAGAAGTAGTAGCCGCAGGCCTGGTTGTTGTAGAAGCGGAACACGAGCCTAGGGTCATCCTCGTCGTGGTCATCGCCCCCGGGGGCGCAGGTGAAGTGCACATGCTGCAAGCCCTCCTCATCCCGGAACTGCTCGCGGATGCCCGGCGACCCGGCCAGAGACTCCCGGCGGGAAGCCGCCTTGCCGCACCAAATGTACTCATCCACCCCGTAGCGGCAGTTCATGGCCGTGGGGGTTCCCAGCCAAGCCACGACCTCCTGTGTACTGTGCCCCATCATGTCCTCGCAGAACGCGATATCATGGCAGCTCCGGCAGCTGCCCAGGACAGCAGCAAGAGCCAGGGCCGAACAGAGGCGGAGAGAGGAGGCTTGCATGTGCCTCATCTTACCCAAGCACCACCCGAAAGCAAGCGAAAAACGCGCCTGCTCACAGCCCCATGTCGCTGCGATGTCCGCTCTTGCGCTTGCCCAGGCGGCGGTCAATGCGCAGCAGACCCGCGCGGTTACCCTCCGCCAGGCGCATGCAGTCGACGATATCGGCCGCATCGTTCTCCTCCTCCACCTGCTCCTGCACATAGCGCATCATGATGTTCTCCGTGGCGTAATCCTGCTCGGCGCGGCTGAGTGTCACCAGGGCATCCACCGAGGCGGACACCCGCTTCTCGTGCTCCAGCACGGCGGAGAAGGCTTCCATCGGCGACTCCCACACGCAGGGGGGCGGAGCGACGGACGGCACCTCGGCCGCCACGCGGCGCTCGCCCAGGTAGGAGATGAGGCGGAGGGCATGGCTGCACTCCTCGCAGAACTGCACGCGCAGCCAGTGGCTGCAACCGGGCAGGCCGTACTGCTGCATCTCCGCAGACAACTTCAGGTAGAGGAATGCGGCCTCGAATTCCAAATGAATCTGATGATTCACGGCATCAATAACGCTGGTGTTCATACCCGCGAGTGTAGCGCGGGCGCACCGTCCGCGCCATCACTGTTCGATAACAGGAACGATTCCGACCCGGGCATCAATTCAGCATTTCAAGCCGTTTGGACTTGAACTGCTCGCGGCGTTTTGCTACTATGCAACCATGCAGAGCGATATTGACACGCAGGACGAATTCAAAATGGCCATCAAACTGTGGTTGCGCCGCCAGGGCTATGACTATGCGTGGCTGGCGAATCAATGCGGTGTCACCGAAACGACCGTGCGCAACTGGATGGCCAAGAAGTCGATTCCCGCCATCAAGGTGGCCATCATCCGCTCGGTCATGAAGGATCTGCCCATGATTCTGCCGCGCCCCACCATGAATGTTCGGGAAAAGACCGTCTTGGAGCTGACGCTGACGGCGGAAATGCGCGCGGCACTGGAGAGCAAGGCCGCGCCGCTGGGCAAGAGTTTGGCGGAATATGTGCAGGACCTGCTGCAAAGCCTCGTGCACTGAATCCACCCCCTCCCCTGACTGACTATGCTGCCCGGTTTGGAGCCCGGTACGTGCATCGGCAGCTATCGCCTGCTCGATGTGTTGGGCCAGGGCGGCTTCGGACTGGCCTATCTGGCCGAAGATACGGTGCTGCAATGCCGGGTGGTGCTCAAGGAGGCCATTCCCGACTGCCCCTGTTGCCGCGATACGCGGACGGGGCAGCTGCGCCCCCTGCGCGAGACAGATCGCGAGGCCTTCGAGATGGCTTCCTCCGCCCTCCTGCAAGAGGCTCAGCGCATGGCCGCGCTGCAACACCCGGGGCTCATTCCCGTGCGCGAGGTCTTTTCCAGCAACGGCTCGGTGTTCTTGGTCATGCCCTACCTGCCGGGCGGGTCGCTGGCGCAACGCATCGACGGCGAGTTGCAGCCCGAACAGGTACGCCGCTGGCTGGTCGAGCTGCTGGAAACGCTCAGCTACCTGCACGATAAGGGACTGCTGCACCGCGACATCAAGCCGGAGAACATCCTCTTCAACGAGAGCGGGCATCCCGTGCTCATCGACCTCGGCTCGCTGCGCCCCTGCGGCAGCCGCGTCACCATGGACGGCGGCTTCACGCTCGACTACGCGGCGCCCGAGTTGCTCGCCCGACTCTCGCCCCCCGGGCCGCCCGCCGATCTGTACAGTCTGGCGGCTACCTTCCGCGAACTCCTCTGCGGCATTGCCCCGCCGGGGGCGCTGGCGCGCGCCATCGAGGACACCATGCGCCCGCTCACGGCGCATCCCGAGCGCACAGCCATCTGGGGGCAGGCCTTTCTGCACGCCATCGACCGCAACCTGGCGCTCAATCCCGCGCAGCGTATGCAGCGTGCCGAAGAGTGGCTGGCGCTGCTGCGCGCCGCAGCCGAACCAAGCGCGTCCTCCGCTGTTGCCGCCCCCCGTCGGAGGCGTCCGGCGCTCGCGGTGGCAGCCGTCTCGGGGCTCATTCTGGCGACGGCAGCGCTGTTGTGGAGCTCGGGCAGCGCCCCGACGGCGCCCGCCCCGGCTACCGGCGCCCCGGGCCGCACGCAGGATCGCAGCTACGACGAACTGAGAGCCGCCGCCCTGCAATACTACGACATGCCCGGTCTGGAGGCTGAGTACAAGGCTATCTGTGAGCAGATGGAGCGCGATGTGGCCAAAGCCAAGCAGGAGGTGAAAGCCTGCAGCAGCATCAGCGATGAAAAGAAATGCAGAAGACGCTGCGAGGCCATCCAGAAGCGAATCGAGCTGCGTGGCCAGGCCCTCATCGACGGCATCTGGAAACGCAGCGCCGAGATGTGTCGGCGTGTCCGTAACGACGAGCATTTTGAGGCGCTCAACCCACGTTCGGATATGGAGCGCAACCTCTTGCAGAGCATGCGCAAGGATCTCGAAGAGACCTTTCAGACCTTCTTCACGGACAAAGCGGGCTGCATCCTATCCGACCAAATGAGTTTTAATGAGGACTACATAGATGAGGTCATGGAGCAATACGGAAGGTTCTCCAATAGCACGGAATCGCTCTAGGGGGGGGGCGAGATATTTTCTGCTTTACCAGGATATATTTTAGCCTTGCAATCGCTGTTTTATATTTTATATTATCAAGGAAACAGCGACTGTATCCCCATGAGAATCCAATTTACCTGCCCTGTCTGCGGAGGGCATTTTCTGATCCGCACCGTTGAACAACAGCTTGAGTATATCAGTTCGGAGCTGCATGAAGAACAGGATGGGAGTCTGCGCTGGGCGGAGACGCCGCCCATGTCGAGCGAGCAGGCAAGGTTGCTCTCCGTGCGCTGTGCCGAATGCGGGAGGTCGTGGGCCGATACGGAAAGCTTGTGCCGCGCCGGGGTTCTGCTGCCGCACCCCATGAACGGCAAACGCTGCGTTGACTGCACCGTCTATGCTCAGGACGGCAGCGCCACCCCCGTCAGCCTCATCATCCGCGAGGATCACGAGCTGACAGCGCAGGACATGGTCAGCGTCCGCCGACGTGTTCTGGGGGACGCCCCCGGCTTCGTCGTTTGCCCCGAATATGCCCGCTGCGTCGGCACCGAGGTCATTGAGCTGATTTGAGCCTCGTGATTGCCTACCGGTGTTTCCCGGCAGTATCTCTCCTATTTTTGCCATTTGGCCGAACCGCTTTCATCCCGGCTTCCTTCGGGCGTATTCCACATTCTTGCCCGCTCATTTTCAGCAGCGTGCATCTATGGACAACGCGCTCCTTCCCGGAGCCGGGAAACCATCGTCCCCACAAACGAATCCCACATTCCCATGCTTCGGTGTATTTGTTGACGCAATGCGGCACCTGCCGCAAGTATCATTTGACATGTTTTTTTCTTTTCTTGCTCCTCCGCACCCGTTATAATGAGCGAAGCGGGTCGACCGCCTGTCCGCCGAATGAGCTCCGAAGGAAACAGAAAGCGCAAACATCGCCAACCGACCCCGGACAAAGGGTTGTGGGGCTCTCTGTTTCGCCCTCAGGATAAGACGCGCGAGACCCTCGCCAGCGCGTTCTACGACAACGGAGAGGTGCAGGACGAGGCGCCGGACGCGCCCTTCTCCCGTTTCATTTGGGTGCGTTTGTGGGGAAAAATCAATTTTTGGGCGCTGCTGGCCACGCTGCTTTTTCTGAGCTTCACCGGTATGCTCTATTTCTGCGTCCTGCGCATGTGGATGCCGCAGGATCTCAGCGACATCGCCGGCTACGAGGACAACGCCGCGCCGCGTGATTTGGCCGTTGTCCTGCGCAACGCCAACGGCGGCACTGTCTCCTTCACCGAGGCTGAGCTCAACCGCTACCTGCGCGACACCTGCCGCATGCGCCAGACGGGCATTTTCTCCATCATCACGCATTGCCGCGGTGTGGCCGTGCGCATCCACGACGGCTACGCCGAGGTCATCTTCGATCGTCTCGTCGGTGCCAACATCCACCAAACGACAGCCGTCAACCTGAGCTTTGTCCGCACGATGGAGATGGGGCAACCCAAGATCAAGGTCGAGTTCCGGGGAGGCTCCCCGATTTTGGGCAAAATGCCCACAGGCGGTCGCATCGGTCTGGCGGAGATTCCCCAGCGCCACATGCGCATGCTCAGCCCGGCTTTGGAATCCCTTTTGAGCTGTTACGCCGATGTGCTCGACATCGCGGAGCAGCACCACTATTACCCGGTTTTCAGCGAAGGCGCCGAGCGGCGCGTGACGCTGATTCCCTACACTCCCTCTTCACCACAGTAATTATACCCATCCATGAAATCCCATTATTCCGTCCTTGCATTCATTGCCCTGAGTTGCACCCTCTCCTCCTGCATCGTCCAGCAAATCGCCAGTAATTTTACCCGCGATGACTACCCCGGCACCCGCCCGCCCCACGTCATCGCCGATGTCGACGGCAAACCGGCTTCCCAAGCGTGGATTCAGGTCAAGGAGACCGACCTTCCTCCCGCCGGAGCCGTCACCAAAACCATCCGCACGGCATCGGATGGTCTGCCCTATGGGTTACCCTGTGAGTTTTCCAACATCATCGTATCCCCCTATGCCCCGCACTACCAGCTGGACTACTCCGCCAGCCAGGTGGGCGAGAAAGTGTGGGATCCCTACACTCGCAAGCCTTTCTACATTCCCCGGCTCTACACCTTCAACTAACAACCGGCCATGAGCAAGACGGCAGAGGGCGCCGCACCACGCGCCAGCTTTTCCCAACGGTGCGGAGCATGGGGGTATCAGGCTTTCTGCGCCCTCCTGCGAGTGATTGACATCCGCTTCGTAGCGCTGGCAGGGCGCGCGGTCGGCTATTTGGTGTGGGCGGCAATCCCCTCGCGACGACGCATTGTTGCACGCAATTTACGCATCATCGTCGACCCGATGCTGCGCGCCGACAAACTGCGTCCCATGGTGCGTCGCAACATCGTGCGCACGGTCATGAATCTCGCCTGCTCCCTCAAGACAGGGCTGATGACCGAGAAGGAAGCCGCGCGTGCCATTCGCATGGAGGGAGCTGATGTGTTTGAGGCGCACGGCATGAACGGCCACACGGTCATCTCCTGCATTCCCCATGCCGGCAACTGGGAGGTGTTGGCGCGCATCCGCCCCTACTTCACGCGCGTGGAGCATTTCGGCAGCATGTACCGCCGGCTGAGCAACCCCATATTGGAGGATTTGGTCTACAAATCCCGCACGCGCTACGGTTGCGAGATGTTCAGCAAGGAGGACGGGCTGCGCGCGGTGCTGCGGCTCGCGCGCACGGGCGGGCTGCTCGGCGTGCTGAGCGATCAGTTCACCAATGAGGGTGTCTACGTTCCCTACTTCGGTAAGGTGACGGGGGTGACCCCCCTGCCTGCGCTGCTCTACCAGCGCTGCAAGGGCAAGGGGCACCTCTTCTCCGTCTTTACCCGCAACACCGGGCTGGGGCATTGGGAGGCCGTGCTCGGGCGCCAGATCGAGCTTCCTGATGCATGCCGCAGCCTGCCCGCCATCACCTTGGAAATCAACAAGGCGCTGGAGAAAAGTCAATCGGAAAATATCCTCGACGGCTTCTGGATGCACCACCGCTGGAAGTCCACAGCGTGCTTTGCCCCGCCGCAGGATCCGGAAACCGAACAGATAGCCCGCACAGCAACCCGGCTTCCGTTCCGCATCATCGTCGCGATGCCCGAGAGCTTTGAGGAGGCTCTTTTCCTGCTTCCGGCACTGCGTGTGCTGAAGCGCTCGCGCTTCGATGCGCAGCTCACCATCGCCTGCCCCGTCGAGCAGCTCGCCTACTGGCAGCAGCAGCCGGAAGTCCGCTACACTGTGAGCACGGATGATGCCGCGCGATCTGCCTTCGAGCAGTTACAAGATGATGAGCTGTACAAGGATGGTCCTTTCGACTTCCTGTTCATGTTCAGTGAGAACAAAAAACTCTTCCGTCAGCTCACAAAACTCATGCCGATTTACACCAGCGGTTTTCTGGAGAACCCGCTGTGCGGCAAGCGCAACTTCCGCGCACGGGTATCGAGGCTCAACTGCGGGCACCCCCGATCGGTGGCTCAGGATTACTTGGAGTTGTTGCGCCAAGCTCATAACCTGAACACGGAAAACATCCCGAATGATACACACGGGAACGAAGCTGCCCACGGCACATGGATAGCCCCTTTCTCCACGCTGGGCGAAGCAGATTCGTGGTCGGAGGAGCGGTGGGCTGAGCTGGTGCAGCACCTCAAGGAGCCACCCACCCTGCTGGCGCTGCCTCAGGATGAGGAGCGTGCCCGAGCGCTGGCGCAACGCCTGCATATCGAGCTGCTGCTGAGTCGTCCCGAGGAGGTGGCGCAGCATCTGGGCTCAAAATGTCGGCTCTACGCCGTCGACGGTCTGCTGCCCGAGCTGGCCGCCGCCGCCGGTTGCCGCTGCCATGTACTCATGGCCAGCCGGGAGGCTGCGCGCTATGCTCCGCTCGGCGAGGGACACCGCGCCTGCGTCAACCACACCCCTTGCCACCCCTGCTATCGGCAGACGTGCGACCAAGCCTCCCCCTGCACCGCTGCCGTCAGTGTCGCGGATTTGCTGGGCGAAGAAGGCTGAACAGCGCCAAACTCAGAGGCAGCAGGCAGGCGCCGCCCAGCAATAAGGGTAGCAGGAAGGCCGTCACCTCATCCGTCAGATAGCCGAGCGAGACCCCATCATGCAACACCATGAGCTGCGTTCCGGGGCGCGGTGCAGCTCCGGCAAATGAGCTTGCACTGTGTAGCGGCAACCCGCGGCGCGCCGTCTGCAGCTGTAGGCTGTAGCGGCTGCCGTCGGGCTCCCAGTCGAGCGCACAGACGCGCGCCGGCTCGGTGTACCCGCTCAGTGCTGTGCGGAGGGGATGCAGCATCGGATTCGCCACCGCCGCGCCACCCAATACCGAGAGCAACACCAGCATCCAGGCCCACCCGCGCAGCGCGCGGGGCAACGGAGCAGCGGAATCTTCCCCGAAAGTCAGCGGACGCAGCCCGCTGCCGGGATAGTGCAGCTCCAAATCCCGCCACAGGGCGGCAAAAGCGTAGGGCTTGTCCGTGGTTCCGAGCGTGAGGAAATCAGCCTTGCGTCCGTCCGGGCTCAGGATGAGCAGGCGCAGCGTCAAAGCACCATCCGCCTCGCGCTCCCAATCGAACGCGCGCACACGCTCCGATGACCACACCCGGCGCACGACGAGATGCCCCCAAAGTAACTCGCTGAGCACCACGCCCTCATGCGCCACCTGAACGACGCGCTGCATCCAAAAGCAGCGCACCCACAGCAGAGTCGGAAGCAGCAGCAGCCCGAATGCCGCCGCATACAGCAGCGGGACATCCCAGTTCGGCGCATACAGCAGATAAAAGACGCCCAAAGCTCCCGTGAGCAGCAACAAAACACCCAACGCCACCCCCGAAGCGGCGTAGCGCGCACGATGCACAGGCAGGCGATGCAGCATGGCGCTCAGCTCTCGGCCTCAGGCAACAGAAACATCAGCCGGTCAATGCCGTGATTCGTCACCTCATCCCAAAGGGCCTGTTCCAAAGCGGCCGTACGGCGGCTGCGTTCCTCTGCAGAAAGAGCCTCGGCTTCCTCCGGCCCCAACTGCTCCGCCAGCACCTGTCCGGCCACCCGAGCCACCAACTCCTCCCAAAACACCGCATCGCGATACTCATCC
This sequence comes from Akkermansia sp., assembly GCA_051884295.1. Classification (GTDB taxonomy): domain Bacteria; phylum Verrucomicrobiota; class Verrucomicrobiia; order Verrucomicrobiales; family Akkermansiaceae; genus Akkermansia. The sequence continues at coordinate 19,243 of JBJEVK010000084.1, read as the reverse complement.
AACACATCGGAGTAAAACGCGCTCTCCACATAGGGGCGCTTGAAGAACCAATAGCCGCAGTCCGGGTTGTATTCCAGATCCTTGGCCAGTTCCGGCACACTGCGCCCCGAGCGGATCAGCTCCACCATCAGCTTATGCCACGCATCCACCCGGGGATCCCGCGAATCCGGCATCGCCTGACCCAACACCGTGAGCCCCATGGCGCACAGCTCGCTGAGTGCACGCAGCTCGCGCTCATCCAATTCAATTTGAATCTTGCCCATCGCTCACTCCATTCCCAGCTGCATGCGCGCCTCCTCCGTCATCATGTTCTGATTCCACGGCGGATCCCACACAAACTCCACATCGACGTTCTTCACCCCGTCCAGAGCAGCGATATTCATCTCGGCTTCGGCCATCAGATGCGGACCCATGCCGCAGCCGGGCGCCGTCAGCGTCATCTGCACATTCACCTGACTGCCACCCTCCTGCTGGGGAATCACCTCCACCCCGTAAATCAGACCGAGGTTCACGATATCCACGGGAATCTCGGGGTCGTAAATCTGCCCCAGCGCCTTCCACACCCGTTCCTCCAGCGTCAGATGCTCATCCGACTCCTGCACGACCTCCGACTCCGGGATGATTCCGGCGCGGGCGGCCTCCTCGCGCGCAATGCGCACCAGCCCCATGTCCGTCGCCGCCGTAATCGAATTGCCCAGCATCTGCGTGATGTAAATGCGCGAGCCCTCCGGCAAAATCAGCGCATTGCCGGCGGGAATCTGAATGGCAGCCGTCTCTGCCTTCGTAATCACTTCCTCGTTCAACATAGCTGCGTGTGCGCCATTATCTCAAACTCCCACCGCGATGCAAGGCTAAACTCCGTCCGCGCGGCGTTCCAACAGGGCGGCGTAGGCACCATCGGCCTGCACGCGGTGCGGCAGCGCCAGAATCTCGCGCCGCAGGATAAACTCGGGATGCGTGCTCAGGAAGGCGCGCACGCAGTCAGCATCCTCCTGGCGATCAATTGAGCAGGTAGAGTACACCAAGCGGCCGCCCGGGCGCACCGCCCGAGCCCCCTGCTCCAAAAGGCTCGCCTGCAGAGCAGCCAAGCGGTCCAGCTCGGCGGGCGTCAAACGCCAGCGGACATCGACCCGCCTCTGCAAGACCCCCGAATTGCTGCAGGGGACATCGAGCAGCACGGCATCGAAGGCGCCCTGCCACTCCGACGGACAGGGGCGGCTCCAATCGTGCTGCTCCACGCGCAGCTTCGCTTCGCCGGCAACGCGGCTCAGGTTGTCGCGCAGAGCAGGGAGCCGATGCGGCTCGGCATCCGTCGCCAGCAGCTCGATCTGCCCTCCGGTTGCCGTCAGGATGGCTGCCGATTTACCGCCGGGGGCGGCACAGGCATCCAAAATGCGCTCGCCGGCGCGCGGCGCCAGCAACTCCACGCTGTAGCGGGTGGACGGGTCGGTGATGTAGACGCGACCTGCGCGCAGCTCCTCCTGCGGCAGCACTCCATGCAGTCGATACCAGCCGGGCAGCTCGGCCAGCGGCTCCCAGTCCTCCGGTATCGCGGTGGGCGGGTCGAGGGGATTGAGGCGCAGATAGATGGGGGGCGTCTGTTGGTTCCACGCCAGCATGCCGAGCGTGTCCTCCTCGCCGAAGTCACTCAGCCAGCGCTCCACCAGCCAGCGCGGCGTCGAAAAACGCTGAGCGAGGGGCAGCTCGGCCTCGGCGGCGGCAAACTCCCCGCGGCGGCGCAAAGCGTTGCGCAGCATGGCATTGACGAGTCCGCGCACGCGCGGCGGTGCGAGCCGCACCGTCTCCGACACGGCGGCATACTCCGCCTGCCCCAGGACGAAGAGCTGGCAAAGCCCCAGCAGCACGAGCCAGCGCACACTGTCCTCCAGCGGCTCGCGACGCAGCTGACGGCGCATCCAGTCCAACCACGCCATGCGGCGCAGCGTGCCGTACACCAGCGCCTGCAGCAGGGCGCGATCCGCGTGAGACAAGTGGTGCTCCGCCGCAGCACTCGCCACGAGTGTCTCGGCAAAAACGCCGCCCCGCCCCCAGCGTTGCAGAGCATGCCAGGCTAAAAGCCGCGCCCCCGGAGATGGCGATGAGGTTCTCATAAACCGGCTAAAACATCGTGCAACGGCAGGTGGTTATTCCACGCACAGACGGCGCCGCGCAGGCCGTCTGCCGCACTCGGGGTGAACTCCAAGCGCCCGCCCGCCGCCTCGAGGATGACGCGCGCCGCGGCAAAATCCCACAAGCAGATGCGCGATTCCACATAGGCATCCAAGCGACCGGCCGCAATGTAGCAAAGGCTGAGCGCGGCCGACCCCAAAATGCGCATCTTGCGCACCTGCTGCGAAATCGCAGCAAAGCGGCGCACCCCGGCCTCGCCCGAGCCGTCGTGGCTGCCGTGGCCGACAAACACCACCGACTCGGACATGCGCGCACGCGACGACACGCCGATGCGCCGCCCGTTGCAGCAGGCCGATCCCCCACGCAGCGCCGTGTAGCACTCGTCCTGCATCGGGTCGTACACACAGCCCAACACGGGAACACCGTCGGCATGCAGCGCGATGCTCGTGCAGAAAATGGGGATGCCGTAGTAATAATTCACCGTGCCGTCCAAGGGGTCGACCACCCACTGCAGCTCTGCAGAGGCACCGCAGCATCCTTCCTCCCCCAGCAGCGACGTCTCCGGCGCCTCACCCAGCAGACGCGCAGCAATCAGCGCCTGGGTGTCCTTGTCCACGCGCAGCTTGATATCATGCGCCAAGCTTTCGTCCACCACCGGCGGGTGGTGCAGCTGCTCCCGCAGAAAAGCGCCTGCCTCGCGCGCCGCTTTCTCTGCCAGCGTCAGGTAGGATTCGTATGCGTTCATGATGCCTTGGGGGTCGCCTCCTTGGCGGGCTCCTGCTGCGCGCGCAACAGCGCACGCGTGTTGTTGAACACCTCGCGCGCCAGCAGCAGCGACGCGCGCGCCAGCAGGGGGCGCAGCTCCGGAGCAGCGGCGGCGCTGTCATCGACCCCCATCCACACAAAAACACAAACACCCTTGGGCTTGCTCACCATGACCCAATGCCCGGCATCATCTGCCATAGGCTCGCTGAGCACCACCGGCTCCCCCTCGACGCAGATAAAGGGCGGCAGCGTCGAAGCCGCATCCGCACTCTCGCGGCGGATAAACTCCGGCGGCGTCTGCCCGTCGGTCATGTACAGCGCCGAGCCGCTGCGCCCCCACAGCGACTGTACCAAGCTTAGGCGGTAGGCACGCCCGTGATGTTGCAGCGAAAACAGGAAGCGCGCCAAGTCCAAGCGACGCATGGGGAAATTACCCGCATACAGGTCATCCTCATGCTCGCGATCGGGCAGCTCGCAGTCCTCGGCCTGGAGCGCCGTGTAGAAGGCATGCACCGGGTCGTAGCCCAGCGTGCGCCCCGTGGCCACCATGTCGCGTGCCACAATGTGGTGATCCCCCGAGCCCGGCATGCAGGCACAGGCAAAAAGCAGCGGAGCCGCATTGCGCCCGGGGCAGCTACGCTCCAGCCAGCGGTTGCGACCATCCGTCGCGCTGCGCCCCGACACCAGAGCCAGCACCTGACCCACGCGACGGCGGCGGGTATCGACCACCACCACACAAGCCTGCAACAGCCCCGCCAAATCATTGGCCTCGCCGCGCACCTTCATGCCGGCAGGACGTCGCAGGCGCATGAAGGACTTGCGAGCCTCGGTCGCCGCCTCCGCGCCATCATAGAGGGCATTCCACTCCTCCGGGTACAGGGCGGGCTGCTCAACCGCGCTCAGGGCGCGCTCGGCGGCCTGCTCCAACATCTGCTGCACGGGCAAGTTCAGGGTCGTGACGATATGGACGCCGCCCACCGCCTTTTCCCCCAGGCGCTCGGCTATCTCTTCCAGCTCATCCTGAGCCCACAACGCCGCATAGGAGACCCCGCCGACCTCATCGCCCGAGGGGCTGCGCAGCACGATTTCGCGCGCCTTGGCCTCCTCGCACTGCTCGGGCGTGATGAACCCGCACTCCTCCATGCGCTCCAGGGTCTCGTTGCGCACCTGAACAGCGGCCTTCATGCTGCGCCTCGGGTTGAAAATCGACGGCCCGCGCACCAGACCCGCCAGCGTCGCGCATTCCCCGAGATCCAGCTGCGAAACCTCCTTGTCGAAGTAGCAGCGCGCCGCGGCGCGAATGCCGTCGCAGCTCTGCCCGAAGTAGATGCGGCTGAGGTATTGCAGCAGAATCGTGTACTTGTCGTAGCGGTGCTCGATGCGCTGCGCCAGCATCGCCTCCAGCAGCTTGCGATCCAGCGTTTTGGCGCGCAGCTCGTACACATGGCGGGTGAGCTGCATGGTGATGGTCGACGCCCCCTGCTTGTAACTCAGCGAACTCACGTTGCGGAACAGGGAGCGGAGCACGCCCGAAAGCACCACCCCGTTGTGCGTGAAAAAGTTCTCGTCCTCTCGGGCAACAAAAGCATTCACCAAATCCTGCGGCAGCTCCTCCCGAGTCAGCGGACGATGCAGGGAGCCCGAAAGCAGCGCGATGGGACGGCGCTCCGCATCGAACAGCATGCTGCCGCCCGGCTCGCTCACCACTGCGTCCATGTCATACTGCATGGCGCGCACGGTGTAGAACACCAGCCCGGCCAAGAAAATGACCACGATGCCCACCACCGCCACACCCAGCGCCACCAGCTTGCCGCGCCCGATGCACAGGAAGCGATACCAGCGCTTGCGGCGGTTGCTGTTGACGGAGTAAAACATGAGGCAGCGGACTCAGGGGCGATTCAATAGAGCCTCGACAGCAGGCGCAGGTTTCCAGTCGGGGAATTCGCTGCGCAGACTGTTCTCATACTGCTCGGCCTCGCCTGTCTTGCCGCAGCGGCGCAGCGCCGCCGCAATTTTATACAGAGCCATCGGCTTGAGCTCGCGATCGCTGACCACGTTGGCCGTGCGCCCGTAGTACTTAGCTGCCTCACTGTATTGCTTGTCGGCGTAGCAGGCATCGCCCAGCGTGATGAAGAGCGCGCTCTTAATCGGGCCGTCGATCCCCATCGCAATCGCCTTTTCGCAGATGGCCCGCGCTTCGGCGCCGCGGTTCAGCCCGATGAGCAGCTGCGCCTGGTCGCTCATGCCCTCAGCCTTGCGGTAGGCCTGATTCTCCATCCCCACGTAAAACTCCGCCGCCTGCAAGCCCTCGGCGTAGCGCTGCAGCTCCAGGCGCGCCCGCGCCAGCGTTTTCCACACAATCGGCTCCGCCTTGGGGCGCTCCTGCTGCGAGCCGTCTGCCGCCGTATAGGTTTCGCGCGGCTCGCGGGAAAGAGCATCACTCAGGAACTTGTCGGCCTCGGCATAGTTGCCGCTCTTGTAGCACATCCACCCGCACCAGCGCAGAATGGCCGGCGGCAGGCCGTTGTAGGAACCGGGGTTGGTCTTTTCCAGCGTCTGCAAGGCGCGGCACAGTCCCTCGGCATCCTCCATCTTGAAGAAGCAGTGCACCAGGCGCACATCCACCAGCGACACATAGCGATCGCCCTGCGCCCGCGCCTCGCGGAAGTGCGGCACCGCCGCCGCCGGGTCGGTGTCGTACAGCGCGCAGGCAATGTTGTAGTGCGCCTCGGCAATGGCAGCAGGCTTGGGCGTGACACCGCGTTTCACCGCCGCCTCGTAATATTTAATCAGTCCCTCGTAGTACGCAACCATCTTGTCGCGCGCGCCCTTGTCCTGGCGCGCGTTTTTGGCGCAGGCCTGCGCCGCACGCTGCCAAGCGACCGCCGCCGAATCGCTCTCCGGGAACTCGCGGACGACGCGGTCAAAATCGGCCAGGGCCCCGGCCAGATTGTCGTGCTTGGCGTGCGCCGAGCCGCGCAGCACCAGAGCTTCCGCCACCCGCTTGTCCTGCGGATAGGTGCTCAGGAAGTGATCCAAGGTGGGGATGGGGTCGTATTGCTCGCCCGCCGCTGCGCACCATGCCTTCTTAAACTCCGCATCCGCCCTCACCGCCTCCGGCAGCGCCTCGAGACGCAGCGCTTCGAACTGTCGCGCCGCCGCCGCCGCATCGGCCGTCATCATACGGTCGGCATACATCAGGCGCACCAAATCGATGCAGGGCATGCCCGCCGTGCTGCTGCCCGGCGCGGCATAGGCGGCCAAATATTCCTCGGCCAAGCGGAAAAAATCTCCGGCTCGCAGCTGCTGCACGCAGATGAGGCGGCGATACCCGGCATCGGCTGCCGTCGGCGTGCCGGGCTGTGCGCGCTCGGCCATCGAGAACCACTGCGCCGCCGCCTCATACTGGCGGAGCTCCATGTTCGACTGCCCCACGATGAGATCGCGGCGTGCCTCCTTCACAGCATCCTCCATCGAGACATTGTTGGCAGCCGCCACACGCACCACCTCCACATATTTTTTCTCATTGTAGAGCGCCAGCAAGCGCTCCAACTGAGCCTCCGCTGCGTACTTCTCCATGCCGGACATCCCGTTGAGCCGGGCGTAGTAAGTCTGCGCCTCCTCGCTCTTGCCAAGCTTCGAGGCCAGACGCGCCGCCTGCAGGAGCGCCGTACCGCGCGTCGCGGCATCTGTCTTGTCGCTGCTCAGCAGCTCGGTGAAAAGGGTGTACGCCTCCGCATCGTTGCCGTCCTCCGTCTTCATCTGCGCCAGCGCCAGCAGCGCCGCGCTGCGCAGCTCCGGAGCCACGCTCTGCTGCGTTTGCAGGGTGCGGAACGCCGCCTCGGCCTCGCCGCGCTGTCCCAGCTGCAGCTGCGCCCGCGCCATGCGATACAGTGCATCGTTGAGCAACACCGCTCGCTTGGTCTGCGTCCGCGCCGTGCGGAAATAATCCCGGGCGGCCGCCCAGTCCTGGCGAGTTGCCGCCTGCGAACCCAGCTTGTAGGCCGCCGCTGCCGCATACTCGCCCTTGGCGGAGCGCACCAGCGTCTCCAGCGTCGCGTTCGAGGCTGCCGCATCACCCGACTCCGCTCGGCACACCGCCAGCAAATACAGAGCGCGGTCGCGGTTTGCCGCCCGGGGATAGGTCTTGAGGTAGCTTGCGAACAATTCGGCGGCCCGATACATGGATGTCGCCCGGGCGTTGGCATCCGAGGTCTGGCGAGCCTGTGTGTACACCTGCTCAGCAATGGCGTAGGAATCCGCCTCGCGGTTGACCACCAAGGGACCGTCGGTGCCCTGCTGCGCCGCAGCCGACAGCAGCAACAAAGGAAGAACAGAAAGAGAAATCGTCTTCATGGCCACGGGAAGAAAAACATTATTGAGCAGCAGGCATCTGCTTGGAGAAGGACACATTCCACACCCCCGCCTGCGTGCAGGTGGAAATCACATCGGCCATGCTCTGCCAGCGCATGCCCGCATCGCCGCGGATACGCACCGGCTGGCTGGGATTCAGCTTGACAGTGCGCGAGAGCAAATTCAGCAGCGCCTCGCGCGTAAACTCCACGCGGTCGATGGTAATCACCAGCTTGCCGTCCTCCTCGCGGGCGTTGATGATAATCTCATCAATCGCGCGGCTCGACTCCTCCGAACTGCTGGGTGCCGTCGGCACCTTGACCTTCAAATCCTGCTCGTTGAGGATAATCTTCTGCGTGACGACGAAGAAAATGAGCAGCAGGAACACCACATCCAACATCGGCGCGAGCTGGAAACCAATGGGTTCGGGGAGTTTGGTCCGAAGCTTCATGAGTACTCAGAGGGTCAACACCGGCGATTAAAAATCGTCATCATCCATCTCCTCGCTCGACGTGCCGCGCTGGTACGAGCTGCCCAGGCGATGCTCGCGATCGCGCTGCACGGCAATCGCCGAGAGGATGTGCGTCACCGCCACCTCCATATCCGTGATGCGCTTCTGGATGCGGCTGCGGAAAAAGACGTAGCCGGCCATGCTGGGGATGGCCAGCATCAGGCCGCCGGCCGTGGTAATCATGGCCTGGGCGATACCGCCCGCCATCTGCATCTGCTTCACACCCTCGAAATTACCCGCAGCCAGCTCCATGAAGGTCTGCATCATGCCGAGCACCGTCCCCAGCAGACCGATCATCGGGGCGATGGCACCGATGTCCGACAACCAGTTGATTTGGCGCGTCAGGATATTGGCTTGGCGGGAGCCCTCCGCCTCGGCCACCTCGCGCACCTCCTCCATGTTGGCGCGCGGGTTGCGCTGGAGGAACATGACAATCACATGCACCGTGCGGGCAAAGCTCGAACCGTCGTGCTCGCACATGCTCATCAGCCCCGCATAATCCTTGATGCGGATGCAGGACTCCACCGACAGCACCAGACGCACGGGCAGCACCGCCGACTGGCGCGTCGTCCACAGGCAGCACAAAAACACCATCAACGCAATGACCGACAGGAAGAGCAGAGCCCACATCAGCACCCCGCCCTTCTCAAACAAATCGAGCGCCCCCCAACCGACAGAAGTCAATTTCTCCATCGACGCCACAGCAGCAAAGGACACAAAAGTCAGCATATGCGGGTGATTATAGGCAAAAATAACGGGGCTTTCAAGCGAGATAGCTGTCTGCAAGCCGTTTTTTTACTACCGCGCTTTCCCCCGGCGCGGGAATGCGGAAATTTGGTTGCAATTCGCCTCCCGGGAGCATACAATCGCCCCCATGCAGGACACCTCTCTTTACCGAGCCTGGGCCGAAGTCGACACCGGAGCCATGCGCCACAACCTGGCCGTCGTGCGCCGGGTGCTGCCCGAGCACAAGCAGATGGCCATCGTCAAGGCGGAAGCCTACGGGCACGGGCTCGAAGGAGTTGTCAAAGCGCTGGATGGCTGCGACATCGAGTTTTTCGGCGTAGCCACCGTCGGCGAGGCTGCTCGCGTGCGCGATGCCGGGTGCCGCACCTGCCCCTTCATTCTGGGTCCCTGCTTCCCTGCCGAGCGCGAGGCCATCGTTCAGCACGGCTGGCGCGCCGCCCTCTCCAGCCTCGAGGAAGCCGAGCACTTCAACTCCCTGGGGCGCCTCTTCGACTGCAAGGTCAACCTCCACATCAGCATCGACACCGGCATGGGGCGCGCCGGGCTGCTGCCGGGCGACATCCCCGGGCTGGCCGAAAAACTGCGGAGCTATGAGCACCTCAACATCGAGGGCGCTTTCTCCCACCTCTCCGCCGCAGCCGACGACATCTCCTTCACCCACCGCCAAATCCGCAGCTACGAGCGCGCCCTCGCCGTGCTGAGTGAACAGCTGGTGCTGCCCTACCGCCACCTCTGCAGCAGCTCCGGCGTGTTCAACTACCGCGCCGCCGGCACCAACATGGTGCGGCTCGGGCGCATCCTCTACGGCTACTCGCCCATGCCCTCGCCCTACAACCGCGAACTGCGCAACACCCTGACGCTCTACAGCCGTGTCACCCTGCTGCGCACCCTGCCGGACAACCACGGCGTCTCCTACAACCACACCTACATCACCACCGGCCCGACCAAGGTCGCCACCATCGGCATCGGCTTCGGCGACGGCTACCTGCACTACCTCTCCAACACGGGAGCGCGCGTCTACCTCAACGGCTCCTACTGCCCCGTGCTCGGGCGCGTCACCATGGATCAGATCATGGTCGATGTCTCCCACCTCGATGGCGTGCGCCCGGGCGATGTGGCGGAAATCATGGGTCCCAATGTCCCCTGGGAAGAACTGACCACGCGGGCGCGCACCATCCCCAGCAACGTCATCACCTGCATCTCCGGGCGCGTGCCGCGCGTCTACATCGACTGAGTTTCGGCACGCGCGACCCGCTCAATCCTTGGCCGAGCGCGGGTCAATGGCATCGCGCAGGCCATCGCCCAGGAAATTGAGCGCCAGCAGGGTGATGCAGAAAAACAGCGCCGGGAAGAAGAGCAGCTCCGGGCTCACCTCCATGCGGTCGGCGCCCTCCTTGATCAACGTGCCCCAGCTGCTGTTGGGCGGGCGCACCCCCAGGCCGATGAAGGACAGCGTGGATTCCGTCAGCATCATGCCCGGCACTGCCAGCGTCGTGTAGACCACCACGGTGCCCAGCAGATTCGGGGCAATGTGGCGGAAGAGAATCGAGGCATGGCTCAGCCCCAGCGAGCGTGCCGCCAGCACAAACTCCTGCCCCTTGAGCTCCATCGTCTGCGTGCGCACCATGCGCGCCAGGGTCAGCCAGCCCAGCGCGCCAATAGCCACAAAGAGCGGCAGCAGCCCCGTCAGCGGCGCCACACTCTCGCGGCTCCAACCCGTGACATTCACCAAATAGTCCGTCAGCTCACGGCTCGGCTCCTCAATCGACAGCGAAAACACCACCACCAGCACGATGAAGGGCAGCGCGAAGAGCACATCCACCGTGCGCATCATCAGCGCGTCCGTGCGCCCCCCCGCATAGCCCGAAATCAGCCCGTAGACCAAGCCCGCCAGCGTGGCGACCAGCGTGGCGACCAGCCCGACCAGCAGCGAAATGCGCCCTCCGTACAGCACGCGCGCCAGCAAATCGCGCCCCAACTGATCCGTGCCGAAGGGGTGCTCCCACGAGCAGGAAGCCGCGATGTTGCTCAGATTCGCCTCATTCGGATTCGCCACCCAAGGGCTCAGCGGCAGCAGGAAACAAGCCCCCGCCACCAGCAGCAGCACCAGCAGCGAGCACATCGCCGCGCGGTTGCGGGTGAGACGGCGGCGGGCATCGCGCCACAGCGAATGCCCCTCTTCATAACAGCGTTTCATCGGGCAGTTCTCAAACGGGGGTTCAACCACATCAACACCACATCCACCATCGCATTGGCCAGCACAATGAGCACCCCGTAGCACAGCACCAGCCCCTGCAGCAGGAAATAATCGCGCGTCGTCGTCGCGTTCACGAAATGCAGCCCCATGCCCGGCACCTGAAAACAGGTTTCCACCACGAAGGAGCCCGTAATCAACCCCGCAAAAGCAGGGCCCAGGTACGACACCGCCGGCAGCAACCCGCTGCGCAGCGCATGCACAAACAGCAGCCTCGGCGCCGAACAACCCTTTGCCCGCGCCGTGCGGATGAAATCCGAGCCCAGCACCTCCACCATGCCGCCGCGCGTCAGGCGCGCGAGATACGCCGCATTCACCAGCCCCAGCGTCAGTGCCGGCAGCACCGCGCACAGCGCATCATCCCAACCGGCCACACTCAGCCCCGGCACCCACTGCCCCAGCGTCAGCCCGAACACCGGAGCCAACACAAAGGCCGGGATGCAAATGCCCGCCATCGCCGCCAGCATCAGCAGCGCATCCGGCCAACGGTTGCGCCACCACGCCGCCAGCATCCCCGCCGGAATCCCCACCAGCACCGCAATCAGCATGCCCAACACCCCCAGCAGCAGCGACACCGGGAACGCCTGCGCAATCATTTCGCTCACCTGCACCCCCTCCTGCACCAGCGAAGGGCCGAAATCCCCGTGCAACAGAATCCCCTTCCAGTAGTTCGCATACTGCACCCACACACTCTGATCCAAACCATAGAGCGCGTTGAGCTGCGCCATGATGTGCTCCGGCAGCTTGCGCTCGCCCAAAAAGGGATTGCCCGGCAACTGCCGCACCAGGAAAAAGGTCAGCGTCTGCAACACGGCAATCACCAACACCCCCTGCCCCAAACGTCGCAACAACAAACCCGCCATCAGTCCCTCCCTCCCGGTTGTACCGCATCCAGCGGGTGATTATCCAACAGGAGCGGGAACCAGCCCCGCACGGCCGGATCCTTCAGATAGGTGCGCTCGCTGCCGTAGAGCGGGATAATGGGCTGCGCCCGCAGCATCAGCTCCTCCGCCCGCTGCAGCGCCGCACGGCGAGCCGCCGCATCCGTTGCCGCAGCCGCCTCCGCCAGCGCCGCATCGCAGTCCGCGCTGCCCCAGCCGGTGCAGTTGTTGCCCCCGGAGCTGCGCCACAGCTCCACAAACGTGGCCGGATCGAGAAAATCGCCGCTCCAGCTCGAGGAGGAAATATCGTAATCCCCACTCTGCTGCGCCGCCTTGTAGGCCGTCCACTCGCAGGCGCGAATCTCCGCATGCACCCCCAGCACCTGCTGCCACATGCTCTGAATCGTCTCCGCCATCAGGCGCTGCACATCGCGGCTCGTCGTCATAATCTCCGGCGAGGGAAACCCCTTTCCGCCCGGGTAGCCGGCCTCCGCCAGCAGGCGGCGCGCCTCGGCCACACGCTGCTCCTGCGTCTGCGCCGCCTCCGGAAGCGACACCCCCGCATAGCCCGCACCCGGCGGGGTGAAGGCAAAACTCGGACTGCCCGCCCCGCGCACCACGCGCTCCACCAACTCACGGCGGTCGATGGCCAGCGACAGCGCGCGGCGCACCCGCACATCATCCAGCGGCGGCCGCCGCGTGTTCAGGCGGTAAAAAATCGAACAGTAATAGGCATCCTGACAGTAGGCCTGCGGAGCGCGCTGCCGCGCCGCCGCCAACAGCTCCGGCGGCACATTGTTCGAGATGTGCAGCTTGCCGTCCCAAAACATCCGCGTCTCCGTGTAGCCGTTGAGAATGGGCAGAAAGCGCACCCCGCGGTTGCGCAGCTCGCCCGCGCGCCAGTAGCGGGGATTGGCGCGCACCGTCAGCGCCTCGTTGAAACGGTGAGACTCCAGCACATAGGCCCCGTTGCCCACCTGATGCGGCAGCTTGGTCCACAGGCTCCGGCGGTCGAGCATCCCGCCCAAGGACTCCACCACATGCGCCGGGACGGGGCTCCAGGTGTAGTGCAGCAGCAGCTGCGGCAGGTGCGGCATCGGGCTCTCCAAACGCAGCACCAGCGTGCGCGCATCCCGAGCCTCCGCGCCCACCGCCTCCCACGGCAACTCGCCGCGGTTGAACGCCGCCGCATTTTTCAGCGGGTAGAGCATCTCCGCATACTTACCGCCGAACTGCGGGTGCAGCAAGCGGTGATACGCATACACAAAATCCTCCGCCGTCACCGGTGCGCCGTCGCTCCACTGCGCCTCGCGCAGATGAAAGACCCACTCATCCGCCGCCTCATTGTGCTCCCAGCGCTCGGCCATGCCGGGGTGCACCACCCCATCCTCGGCAGCATCGGGACGCACCAGCCCCTCCAACAGGCAGGCGATGATTTTACCGTCCGCCACCGCAGTCGCCTTGTGCGGGTCCAGACTCATGGGCTCCTGATTGTTGCCCAACACCAAAATACCCTGCTCCGCCGCGCGCTGCGCCGAGCTGCGGGCATCGCCGCAGCCGGCTGTCAGCCAAGCCGCCGCGAGCAGGAGAAGCCAAGCCGGGGAGCGCCACATCACGCCGCGCATTCTACCACAGAGTTACTGCTGCCTCAAGTGCTATTTATGCCAACGATTAGGCGCAGCAGCGCCGAAGTTTTGTGTGAAGATAACGTATTTTGTTCAAAACAATTTCGGGGCTGTTTTGCAAAAAAAGTCCTGCTGAAAAAATGTCAGAGCTTTGGTCTTGACGCTCGCACGCCGCGCCATTACGATAGAGGCATCGCCCGCACCGGGCAGAACCCAATCCAAACGTATGAAGATTCAACACTACGCCATGCTGCTGGCCTCCGCCACCCTGCTGCTTCCCTCCTGCGAATCCCTGGGGGACTTCAACAAGGTGAGCTCCAACCAAGCCAACGTCGCCTCGCAGACACTGCCCGCCACCGTGGTCAGCGCCGTGCAGACCACCATTGACACCTCCTCTACCTCGCGCAACATCGGCACGGGTGTCGGCGCCGTGCTCGGTGCAGGTGCCGGCTCGCTGCTGGGTCGCGGCAAGGGGCAAATCGTCTCCGCCGCCGGCTTCGGCGTGGCGGGTGCCTTGGCAGGTCGCTACCTGACGGATGCGATGGGTCGCACCACGGCGCAGCGCCTGACAGTGCAGATCGACGGCAGCAAAACCATGTACACCGTCGTGCAGCCCGTCTACAAGCAGTTCGGCCTCATTCCCGTGGGCACGCACGGCATGTTCCAGCTGGGCGGCAACTCCCAGTTCATCCCCGATGGTGCCTCCTGGTAAAGCCCTTTCGCAAGCTTTCGACACCGCCGCCGCTCGCCCCGAGCTGCGGCGGTTTTTCATAACGCGGCAGCTCAACCCAGCGGCAGCTCGCCCTGAGTGGGTGTTGCGGCGGCAGCAGTGGGCGGCGATGGTGCAACGGCGGCCGATGCCTCCTGCTGCGCGCGCTGCGCCTGCAATACGTAGGTCACCACGCGCTGCCGATCGCCGCGGGCACTCCCCACCGTCGCCAGAAAATCCGCCGGATGAATCGCTCCGTTCTCCTGCAGGAAGTGTCGGTCCTTGGCATCGGGATAAAAGAGTTCCGGGTCGAGCGTGCCGAACAACACCGCCTCGGCCTTGCGGATGAGGTAAGGCAGGTAGGGCATGCCCTGCAGCTCCTCCGTCTCCGGTGGGAGAGCCGTCGCCTTCACCGCCGCCGCCGTGCCGGAGATACCGCGCTGCGAGGTCTTGAAAAAGGCGCGGCGCTGCGCCAGCACCAGCAAGAGCGTCGTGGGCGAAGGCAGCCCCTGCGTTGTGTATTCGCGCAGCAACGCCAGCATCGTGGCGGGCAGCATGCCGATCGACGCCAGGAAATCCCGCTCATCGGGCAGGAAAAAATCCTCCGACTGCGCCCGGGGGGCCAGCAGCAAACGCTCCGCACACTCGCGAATCAGCGTCATCAGGCGGTCATTCCATTCCATGAGCGGCATTATACGTCCGCGCGCTGCCCCTGACAAGGCAGAAGTAAGGGTTGTTTCAAATCCGCCGATGCGGGAGAGCATCCCGGGGTAAGTGGAGAGAACAGCGTCTCTGCCACGAGTCCAAGGGGCTTCAAGCGGTGCCATGATAGAGTGGAATCACATTAGATATCCGCCTGGAGATTAAATGAACGAGTCTATCCGAAAAAGTCATATCCTGATTGTAAAAGAAGTCCGTATACAAAAATCGGTGAGATTTCTAACATATTTATATCAATTTTCTGTTATTTCGAATAAAAAACTAATTGCATATAGGATTACACCTAGTAAACGAAGAAAATTCAAAAACGCAGGGTGTAATTTTAGATATTTGGCGGCAAAATATAACACATTTTTGGATTTAGCCTTGAAAATTTTAACAACGAACTATGTTATTAGCTCGATAAAAAAAGCGCATATTGTATAAGCAACAGCCCATGCCTTAACCGGGGGGACTAATGAAGAAGATCCTTGGTACAGTGGTGCAATTGTCAGAAAGCAAATCACCCCACAAAAAAAATACGCATACGAGTATACTTGGCCGACTATTTCTTCTTGTTTGCTATACACTGTTTTGTTTAGTAGCTTTTCCATTCGCTTGCCCTTATACGTAAACAAAGGATATAACAAACATATCAAAATACAGAAAGCAAAGGATGTTCATCAATCATGATTCTTAAATAATAGCACAATATATCTTAGTTTTAAGCTGGTACCGTTTCTTCGACACATCGAGTGTAAATTTAAGCCCCCTCTTTTGTGCACATCGGGCGCGTAGGGTCCTTATATCATTCGGTATTCCCTGATGTCAATCCATTTTTGGCGCGATTTTGTAGCGTAAGCGCTGCGTCTCGAGCGAAGCGAGAGCGCGGCGCGCAGCGCTGCGAGCTGGCCGGAGCGGAAAAATCGCACCAAAAATGCGCCTCCAGGGGGGGGGAGTAGATGCGGCATCCCGATACATTTGTGCTCTCAGGTTGCCCCATTCGGATTGGGGATGTTCTTTTTTGTAATATTTCAAACATTTGGTTGGCATGATGAACGCATTCTCCGAATTCCGAGGCTCTCGATGCAGGAAGACTTTGCTCTGGACGTCATTAAGACGGTCTTTTCATGACTCACTTTGCATGACATGCCCCCAATTCGTTTGCCCTGAAATCGCGCCAAAAATGGCTTGACCCCAGGGAATGTCGAATGATATAAAGAAGCCACGCGCCTGATGTGCATGTACGAGGGAGCTTCAATTGACCTCCAACGGGTCAAAGAAACGGTAGCATCTTAAATTAAGTAATTCAATGCGATTATATTTAAGAAAAATTCCCAAGAAACATTAAGGTTTCGGATGCGAAATGATGAATGTATATTTTGGATTATTATTTTGTTTATATTCAACAATGTTTGTATACGCAGGCGAATCTGTTCGCATAAAAAATAATTGGCGTGTCGAAGATTGTCATATATCCAACGAATTTAATGAGGGTTGGATTTTGGAGGCTTCTAAGGGAAAAATAACTAAGGAATTGCATTTTCACTGCAAACGAATCCAAATCTTAAAAGAAACTAATAATTGTATAGTATTTAAAGATATAGGTATTACTCGTTCTTCTGCTACTGTTTTTGTGGTTTTTTTCGGTCAACATCAGCCGTATATGATATACCAATCACCAGAAATAGATTTACCGACAGAAACAGACGTGGATTTGATACAAGTATATGAATCAGATAACACTCTCTCAATACATATAAAGTTATTTGATAAACGAAATCCGGATAGGTTTATCATTATCAAAAATACAATTGACATAAACGAAGTAAGGCTCGGTAACCGGAAAATGTAAATTTCTACATTAAAAATGCATAAATACCGTTCCTACACAGAATAATTTTGCGAACACGCTATTATGTAGGGGACTTCTAAAAAGTTCTCGTTAGGGAGCAGGAATAGAAAGCTTGGAATTTCCATGCTCCCTTTTTGGTGGTATCATGCTGAAATGCACATCATATGCCTCGAAATTAGAGTTGCCCTCCCTGCCTATTGTTGACCTGCCGGGCTTTCGTCGAATAACAGTTGTCCGTCACGGGCTTCAGGATTTAGAACATCACATCAATTTTGAGGCTTTTCGCCCGAAAATGGATGAACTCTGCCACTACAGCGAAAAGAGGCGTCTGCATGACGATGTGGTGAAAATGTTCCGCATCCTCATCCTACAAACGCTCTATGACCTGAGTGATGAGGATATGGAGTTCAATCGGTACGACCGCAAAAACTCATGATAACCAAGTTTGTGAAGAGCTCGTGCCGGAAGATACGGAAGCCGTGTACGCAGATTCTGCGTACATGGGAAAAGAAAGGGAAGAAGCGCTGAGCACACGCAACATCAAGGCTCACTTCGTCAAACATGCAACGCGCTACAAAAAATTAAGCGAGAAAGAGCGGAAGCGTAATCGTCGCCTCGCTCAAACAAGGGTATTTGTCCATCAAGAAGCCCCCAAATGAGCAAAAACGGCGTTTGAGTAATGTGCGTTGTATGATGACAGACTCCTGAAAAATTACGGCTTTAGTGGAGGTGAGCTTGGGACATGATCTCATAGCCCCTCGGGATACAAATAAGTAGAAAATCTGCATAAATTATGGCGTTTTTCTGTTTGCTAGACATCGCATTTAATCATCCAGTGGCACTACACCATCGTAAAAATCATATGCATAATCCTTCATGTCATTTCTAGCGTGTTCCTCTAAACGATAAAAATTATCAATTCCGTGTTTTTCTTTGAATATTTTAACAATATCGTAGACTGCAAAACGCGACGTCAGGAGGATTTTTATTGGGTCATCGGCTTCTACTATATACGTAATTCTTTCATTTTCTCCATTCATATTCGTGTACCATAAAGTGCTATACGCTGTCCACCCTGCAGTATTAGACTTCTCTGGCTTAGATATTGAAATTTCAAAAGATTCAACCAATTTATTCTTGCAAAAATAATACAATTCGTTCAGCATGCTTGGAATACTGCAGGTTAAATTACTATCTTCGATTAAATATCGTTTTACATCAGAATACTTCTTTTCGTTGAATATGTTTAGTTCTTCTAATTCTTCGTAAGAAACCGCTCTCGTTTCGATGTTATACAATGCATCTTTTACACTTGTATACAAGCATATGTTATAATAGTATAGAAAATCGTTCAGAAACCCTGATATATTAAATACAAAATTAAGTAAATCTAACTTTGTTAATGATATCGAATAATCGCTTTTGTTCTTACGATAAATATCGAATAACCAGGAATAATCGTTTGTGTCGCACGAATCCATTTCCCATATATAATTAATTTGCCATTCAGTTGACCATCCATGCACATTTGACTTTACGGGGCAACTAAGTCGGAATGTCATACGATACACTTTTCCACCTCTATTGTAATAGTAATAATGAGTAAACATATCCTTTTGTGATTTATTTATAGTTATAATAAAGAACCGACAATGGTGAAAATTGGAGACATTGTTGGTTCCTTTGCAGCGAATTATTTGCTATTCGTTATTGTTCTGTTGGCCAGAAGTTCTTTTTGCAATTGTTCTCATATTTCAGCCTTTCTCTTTCGCATTTTTTCTTCCTCTATTCGTAATTTCTCCGGTTCTCGGATTGCAAGACCATGCCAAGCATGTATTGAAGTTTTTAGCACACAACTCTTTGCACCTTTGTTGATTAATTTCTCGTCTTTTAGTCTGAACTCTTTCATATTCATCCTGTATTTCTCTCGAATATTGATCCCATGGCTCATCCATAGTAAAGCCGCCTTCTTCAATAGGCTCCCATGTACCATCCTGAATTGAATTCCATGTGGCTTCTGCATTGATTGCGAATGCACCCTCCATCAAAAAAGCTGCTCCGAGGATTAAAAGTCCTCCTCCAATAACTAATTCTCCAACGGTGGAAATACTTAAGACAAGAACCGCATCAACATGTAAAGCTCCAAATAAATCATAGCATATTATTATTCTGTTTTTACCATATGATATGCATTACTACTTTTTATAATATCCCTTCCTATTCATCGTCCATCAACCGGATTATAATGATGGTAGTTGTAGTAGACGAGGGCTAATTCTGCATCGTTGTACTCGCTGCTCCATTGAATGGGTTGGGCGACATCGCCAGAGGCGGTGACTGTACCGTAGGGGGTATAGGTGTAAGATGTGCGAATGTAGCCGGCAGGGTCGAAGACCTCGCCAATGTTCTTGGTGAGCTCCCAGCCGTAGACGTACCAGGTGCCGTCTTTGCGGATGGAGAGGGGGCGGGTGGCGATGGGTTGACTCGCAGGCACCCCATCGCCTGCTCGCCCCTCCGGGGCAAACCCGCTTCGCGGTTTGTCCAATCCCCCTCCGAGCCCTCGGGGGCTTTGACTCGCAGGCACCCCATCGCCTGCTCGCCCCTCCGGGGCAAACCCGCTTCGCGGTTTGTCCAATCCCCCTCCGAGCCCTCGGGGGCTTTGACTCGCAGGCACCCCATCGCCTGCTCGCCCCTCCGGGGCAAACCCGCTTCGC
>JBJEVK010000083.1:0-12755 GCA_051884295.1 Akkermansia sp. | reverse complement strand
TCCCGCATCTTCGGCGCGGGGGAGCGCTGCGAGGTGGATTTGGGCTGCGGCGACGGTGGTTTCCTGCTGCGCATGGCGGAGCACTACCCCGAGCGGCGCTTCTTGGGCGTGGAGCGCCTGCTGGGGCGCGTGCGCAAGGTCTGCCGCGATGCCGATCGACTCGGGCTGGAGAACCTGCGCTGCCTGCGCGCGGAGAGCCGCTATTTTCTGGAGTGGATGATCGAACCGGGCAGCATCAGCCGACTGCACTACCTCTTCCCTGACCCCTGGCCCAAGGAGAAGCACCACAAGAACCGCCTGGTGCAGGAGTCTTTTCTGCCGGTTCTGCACCGCGCGCTGGCGCCGCAGGGCGAGTTCCTCTTCAAAACGGACCACGAGGAGTATTTTCTCTGGGTCTGCGAGCGTCTGGAGGCCTCCCCCCTCTTCGCCCGCGCCGAGTGGGACGCCGCGTTCTACCCCAAGACCGATTTTCAGCAGCAGTGGGAAGCGATGGGCAAGAGCATCTTTGCCGCCCGCTATGTGAAACAGCAGCCCTGAGACCATGAGCTTTACCCTGCACCGCACCGACCCCTCCGGCGCACGCCTCGGCACCCTGCACCTGCCCCACGGCGATGTACCCACGCCCATCTTCATGCCCGTGGGCACGCAGGGCACGGTCAAGACCCTGCACAGCGAGGATTTGGAGGCGCTCGGCGCCCGCATCATCCTCGGCAACACCTACCACCTGTGCCTGCGCCCGGGCGATGAGGCTATCCGCGATCTGGGCGGGCTGCACCGTCTGTCGGCGTGGGAGCGCCCCATCCTCACCGACAGCGGCGGCTTTCAGGTGTTCAGCCTCGCGCGCCTGCGCAAAATCACCGAGGAGGGGGTGCGCTTCTGCAACCACATCGACGGCGCCTACATGATGCTGAGCCCCGAGCGCAGCATGGAGATTCAGGCGAACCTCGGCAGCGACATCGCCATGCTCTTCGACGAGTGCCCGCCCTACCCCTGCGAGCGGCGCTATGCGGAGCAATCGCTGGCGCGCACGCTGCGCTGGGCCGAGCGTTGCAAGCGCTGGGTTGCGGAGCACCGGCCGATGACGGGCGGAGCTCCGCAGCAGCACTTCGGCATCGTGCAGGGCTCCGCCTTTGCCGAGCTGCGACGCCGCAGCGCCGAGGCTCTGGCCGAGATGGATTTCGACGGCTACGCCATCGGCGGGGTCTCCGTGGGCGAGCCCGAGCCTGTCATGCTGGAGGCCATCGAGAACAGCACGCCCTACCTGCCGGCGGACAAGGCGCGCTACGCCATGGGGCTGGGCACGCCCGTGCAGATGCTGGAGATGATTGAGCGCGGGGTGGACATGTTCGACTGCGTGATGCCCACGCGCCTGGCGCGGCACGGGGTGGCGCTCACGCCCGACGGCCCCATGCACATCCGCAACGAGCGCTGGAAGAACGACAGCCGCCCCCTCGACGCCGAGGGGCACCCGCATGTCACGCGCTACTCGCGCGCCGCCATCCGCCACTTCTTCCGCGCGGGGGAGATGCTGGCCATGCACCTGCTCTCCTTCCAAAATCTTCACTTCTACTTGCGGCTCATGGCGCAGGCGAGAGACGCCATTGCAGCCGGTGAATTCGCTGCGTTCAAGCGCAGCTTCATCTCGCGATACCAAGCAAACGACATTCCATGAACACGACCTATATCTTAGCTCAGGCAACCGCCGAGCAGGGCAGTCCCTACTCCATGCTCATCACCTTTGTCCTCATCGGCATCATCTTCTACTTCATGCTGATCCGCCCGGCGCAGAAACAGCAGAAGGCGCAGAAGCAGCTGCACGAGGGGCTCAAATCCGGCGACAAGGTGGTGACCTCCGGCGGCATCTACGGCATCATCCGCGAGGTGCAGGAGGGCGCCGTCAAGCTGGAGATTGCGCCCAACACCGTCATCAAGGTGACCAAGAGCAGCATCGCCGCTGCCGTGGCCAAGGACGGCAGCGTTCCCGCCGGCAAGTAATTTTGAGACCTCTATTTCCCGCCGTGCTGCACGAGTACAGCGCCGCCGATTTGCACCCCGCTGCGCTTGCGGACGGGGTGGGGCGGCGCGCCCGGCTCGGCGTCATCGGCAACCCCATTGCGCATTCCAAGTCGCCGCAGATGCAACAGGCGGCGCTGGATGCGCTGGGGAACCCGCTGCGCTACATCCGCCTGCGCGCCGAGCGCGAGGCGGGAGCCTTCGAGGCGCTGCTGGCGCAGTTGCAGGCACTGGGCTTCATCGGGGTCAATGTCACCGTCCCCTTCAAGAAACAAGCCTGCGCCGCTGCCGCGTTCCGCGACCCGCTGGCGGCGCTCAGCGGAGCCGTCAACACCCTTGTGTTCACCCCCGAGGGGCTGCGCGGCTACAACACCGACGGCCCCGGCTTTGAGCGCGCCGTTGCCGAGCTGACGGGGCGCCCGCTGGGGCAGCTGCGCGTGCTGCTGCTGGGAGCCTGCGGCGGCGCGGGCAGCGCGCTGGCCTGCCAGTGCGCCCTGAGCGGCTGCCCGCAGTTGGTGCTGGTCAACCGTCCCAAGCCCGAGCTCGCGGCGCTGCGCGAGCGGCTCGCGCCCCACGCACGCGGCGAGCTGCGCGCCCTGCCCTTCGGCAGCCCCGAGCTGCGCGAGGCGACGGCGCAGGTCGAGCTCATCGTCAACGCCACCAGCCTGGGGCTGCGCGAGGGCGACCCCCTGCCCCTGCCGCCCGAGTGGCTGCACCCGGGGCAGCAGGTCTGCGACATCGTGACCCACGACACCCCCCTGCGCCGCGCGGCAGAGAGGCGCGGCTGCCGCGCCGCCAACGGACTCGCCATGCTGCTGTGGCAGGGCGCCATCGCCTACCGCCACTGGTTCGGCGTGCTGCCCCCCATCGAGCCCATGCGCGCCGCCCTGCAAGCGGCCGAATAAGACCAAGGCAGGCAGGCCTCACCCCCGGACCGGGCAGCGCCGCAAAACGCGTGTCGCGGTGATGCCGCAGAAACGATGCTGCGGGCACGGCAGGTGCCCCGCTCAGATGCCGAGCACGGCAGCCGAGTCGATCTCGTCCTGCCCGCAGATGAGTTCCGCCGCGATGCGAACGCCCGCGAACTCCTCCAGCAGGCGGCGGTTGGTCACGGCGGCGGTGTCCCAGCTCTCGCCCGCGTGGTTGAGCACGAGGGCGCGCAGCTCCAGCCCGCGAGCGCGGATGGCGGCGATGCTCAGCAGGGCGTGGTTGACCGCCCCCAGCTTGTTGCCGACCACCAGCACCACGGGCAACCCCAGCTCCGCCGCGAAATCGGCAATCGAGTAGCCGGGCGCAATGGGCACCTCCCAGCCGCCCGCGCCCTCCACCAGCACGGGGGAGCCTGCGCCGCAGATGCGGCGGTAGCCCTCCGCGAGCTCCACCGGGGTGATGCGGCGGTTTTCCAGCTGCGCAGCCACATAGGGAGCGGTTGCCGCGCGCAGGTAGATGGGGTTAATCAAGTCGATGGGCAGGCTCGGATCGCTCGCCGCCTGCATAGCGCGAGCATCGCCGCGGTCGCCGCAGGCGAGCGGCTTGTAGCCCACGGCGGGCAGACCGCGGCGGCGCAGGTCGCGCAGCAGCGCGCAGGTGACATAGGTCTTGCCGACCTCCGTATCGGTGCCCGTGATGAAGAAATGTTGGGTCATGACGAATTACTCAGGAAGCACGATGCGGATATCGTCGATGTTCCACTCCGTCTCGTTGCCGCGCACAAGCAGGCGATCAACCGCCAGCCACACGAACACAGCCCCCAGCAGGCAAAACAGCTTGGGTTTCCAGTTCTCCAGCAACAACTGCTTCAGGTCAATTTTCGGTGTCATGAGAATAGAGAAGTTGCGTCAGGCGCTCGGCCAGGAGCTCCAGGTTCATATCCCGCTGCACGATGTTGCCCACCGCCAGCGACACCGCGCCCGTTTCCTCGGAGACGATGATGACCACGGCATCCGATGCCTCGGCCAAACCGATGCCCGCGCGGTGGCGCAGCCCCATGCTGCGATCCTTCAACTCGCGGTTGGAGACGGGCAGAATGGCGGCGGCCGCCACAATCTGCTCGTTGTTCACGATGACCGCGCCGTCGTGTAGGGGGGTCTTGGGCATGAAGATGGTGCCGATCAGCTCGCGGGAATACTGCGCCTGCAAAATGGTGCCCGTGGCGGCGTAGTCCTTAAGCGTGTTGGTGCGGCAGATGGCGATGAGCGCGCCGTAGCGCTTGCTGACCAGAAAGGCCACCGAGTCGCAGACCCGGGCAATGAAGTCCTGATTCTCGACCTGCTGCTTGAGCAGGCGCCGCACGAGCTGGTTGGAGCCGAACTTGGCCAGGGCAGTCCGAATCTCCGGTTGGAAGAGGATGACGAGAATCGTCCCGGGGCCGATGATGAGCCCCGCCAGCTGCTTGAGCACCTGCGCCTGCGTCCACTCCACGACCAAATAGCCCAAGAGCAGCACGGCCACCAGCCCCACGAGCATGGAGGCTGCGCGCGAATCACGCACCCCGCGATACACCTGGTAGAACAGAAACCACAAAACCGCGATCTCGAACAAAGCGCGGAGAAACTCCCAAAACATACCCGCATCATACTGACCTACCTGCGGGAAATCAAGCGCAAACAGCGGCAGAGGCGCCGCGTTGCAGCCGGCGCTCGTGCGCTGCATGACAACCGAGTGCAAAACTCATGCTTGCGGTGAGGTCCGCCGTCTGATAGGATGCCGATGTTGTGAAGATCCGCTTGCTGTTGCCCCTGTCGCTCTGTCTGCTGTCCTCGTGCAGTCTCAGCCGCCATTTGGAGCACACCGGCGCGGACATTGAGCGGCGGTTTGCCGAATCCAAAATCTGGGCCGAGCTGCCGCAGCGCACCATCTCGTGGCAGCAGGCGCTCAGCATCATGCGCCGCAACAACGCCGAGCTCATCGCCGCGCGCAATGCCGAGGCCAAGGCGCAGCGCGAAACGCTCAGCGTCTACACCGACCTCATCCCGCAGGTCAGCTACTACGGCTACGCCAACAAGACGCTCCGCGAGCTGTCGCAAACCTGGTCCGGCGATGATCTCAAGCAAAACCTCAACGTCGATTTTTCCATTCCCACCCTCACGCAGGTTCCCTACCGCGTCTATGCGAGCCGCGCCCGAGCATTTGCTGCAAGCAAGAGCTGCGAAGGGCTGGAGCGCGAGTTGATTTCCAAGCTCTACCTGTCGGTGCGCAAGACCGAGTTGGCGGCTCGGCAGAAGGCGCTGGAGGCACAGCAACCGCCCCCCGCCGCCGAAAGCCCGACGCCGGGGGATGAAGCCGCCGATCAGGCCGAACTTGCCAAGCTTCTGGGCGATTACTCGGCGCGCTGGAGGATTCTGCCCGAAAGCATGCCGCACATCTCCCTCCGCGACTACGAGGACAAACTCAGCAAGCTGGATCCGCTCATCGTCTGCCAGTTTGCGCTGAAGTTGGAGCAGGCGCGGCTTGCCCAATACGGGGTGGCGCTCCAGTATCTGCCGACCATCAACACCAGCATCTACAGCCCCTCGCTCTTCTCCTCGACAGGGGGCACCTACTCGGGCACCTTTCTCTCCTCCACGGACACACGCCTCAACCTCAGTCTCAGCTACACGCTTGATACGCAGCTGACCCAGTGGGACAGGTACTGCGACAGCCGCGACAAGTACAAAGCCACCCAGAAGGAAGTTCAGGCCGACATTTTGACACACCGCAACAACCTGCACCGCCTGCGCCGCAGTCTTGCCGACTACCGGGTCTGGCACAACTACATGAGCAAACGCGCAGACCACCTGCGCAGCGCTCCCGCCGAAACAGGCGCGGCTTTTTTGGAGCGGCAAAAAGAGTTGCAATCCATCCGTCAGGAGCTCCTGACACAGGAAACGGCCCTGTTGGAGAGCGAGGCAGCACTGGTGCTCGAATACGGCATGCCGGTTTCCTAAGCCGGGGCTCTCAGCACCGTAACGCACGAGCGCATCCCCCCGACAGCCCGGGGAGATGCGCTCGCTCATTGGAGAATCCGGCGGGATCTCAGCGTCGCACGCGGGGCTTGCCCACCCCGGAACGCGCACGCAGCGTCGCCCCCGGGTCGCTCTTGGTCATCGCGCGGGCCTTGGCACGCAGGCGCTTGGTCTCGTTGCTGCGACGCACCATGCCGATGATGGTCAGCAGCAGCACCAGCGCCACCGCACCGATACCCCACTGCGCAGGCGTCACATCGCCTAAGCCCGCCGCCGCCAACGCGCTCTGCAACTTCTTGCTCGCCACATTGGGCGGCGGCTGGGGCACCCCCACCTCGCCGGGGTTTTCAAAGGCAGGTGCATCGGTCGGCGCTGCCGCTGCGCTCGCGGTCGCCTTCTCCTTCGGAGCCGGGGTCGCCACAAAATCCTCCTCCTCGGCCTCCTGCGGCGTGCCGCCGGCCAAATCCGTCTTGTTGGGGCGTGCCTGGCGGGCGGCCTCATCCGCCTTCAGCTCGCGCCCGGCATCCGCGCGGGCGTTGTTACCCAAGGCTGTCGCGCCGGAGTTCCCCATCACCAGCGAATTGAGGTGGCGGCGGTTCTCCGTGGGAGAATCCGTGTACAACGCAACGCGCACGCACTTACCCGAGGGGTTGCACTCCAGAAACAGATAGGCATCGCCCACCTTGGACACGCGCGCGTTCTCCACGCCGTACTTCGCCGCCTTCTTCACATCCAGCTTCTTCCACTTCACCTTCTCCGCATGCGTCATCGCCGCCACATCCTCCATGCCGTCCTTGACACTGACCGGCTTCTTGTACTCCACCAGGATGTAGAGCAGCTTGTCCTTCTTAGGGTCAAAATCCATCGAAAGCTTGCGGTTGGCATCCACATTCCAGATACGGCGCACCGTCAGATCGCTCAGGATGCGGTAGGCGTAGTCCTTCGTGAGCTCGTCATCCGCCTGGTTACGCGTCATCTCCGGTTTCAGATCCGACAACTGCACCGCCCCCAGCGGAGCTGTCAGCGCCGCCGCCATGAAAACCGCAGAAAGCAATACACGTTTCATAGGGTCGATATTATCATTGCCCACAAGCGAGTTCAAGCACAATCATCGAGCTGTGTTCTTTTTCGTGCGCAGGGTATTTTTCTTCCGTCTGAATCGGGGAAAAGATTGCAATGCCGCGCAAAGACTGCTACACTGGGGTGGCGGTGCTGTCGGCAGCACGGCCCGCGCAGCACGCCCCTCCCCCACCTGCCGCCATGAGTTTCCCCTTCTTCAGCAAGCTCCGCAACAAAAAAGCCCATCTCAAGACCATCCGTGAGGAGCTGGACAGGGTGCGCCGCACCATCGAGGCGCAGACCGAGCATTTTGCTCCTTACGTCCGCGACTACATGCGGCAGATCTGCAAGGCGCGCGGCAAGATGATCCGCCCGGGGCTGGTGCTGCTCACGGCGGCGGCCACCGGCGGCATCCGCGACCGCCACATCACCTTTGCCGCCCTGCTGGAGATGCTGCACATGGCTTCGCTCATCCACGACGACGTGCTGGACAAGGCCGACACGCGGCGTGACGTCCCCACGCCCAACGCGCTGTGGGGCAATGAATTGGCCGTTCTGCTGGGCGACTCGCTGCTCGCGCAGGCCATGGTCATGGGCGCCGACATCGGCGACACCCGCTTTATCCGCCGCATGGCCGTTGCCGTGCGCGACCTCTGCGAGGGCGAGGTCGAGCAGTCCACCCGCCTGTGGGATGCCGACATGAGCCGCGCGGACTACTATGAGCTCATTCGCAAAAAAACCGCCACGCTCTTCGCCATGGCCATGAGCGGCGCGGGCTACCTGCAGGAGCTCGACGAGGAGCTCATCGGCCAACTCAACCGCATGGGCACCCTGCTGGGCATCTCCTACCAGATTTACGACGACTGCCTCGACCTGACGGGCGATGACACCGCCGCCGGCAAGACCCTGGGTACCGATGCCGAGAAAGGCAAGCTCACGCTCCCGGTCTTTTTCCTCATGGAATCGACCAGCGAGGACGTGGCCGAGCAGGTGCACCGCGCCGTGGAGAGGCACGAGGAAATCGACTACGCGAGCCTGCGCGGCACAGAGGCTTTTGCCGAGGCGATTCGCCGCTCGGTGGATGAGGGGCTGGCGCGCAACGCCGAGGCGCGCGAGGTGCTCTGGCTGCTGCCCGAATCGCCCGCCCGCGAGGCGCTGGCCGAAATGACTTACCGACTCGATGAAATGTTGCAGGACTGCTGCATCGACTGATTGGCCATGAGCAAGGAAATTCTTCACCCGGATAAGATGCGCCCCGCGCGCGAGGGTCTCGCCGCAGAGGTGTGGCGCGAGGTCTACGCCGCCGCCGAGGAGGCGGCGCAGCAGGAGCCGCGCCTCAGCGGCATGCTGGACGATGTGGTGCTGAGCCGCAATTCGCTCTGCAATGCCGTGGCGGTGCGCCTGGCGCGCAAGCTCTCGCGCCACGACATCGGGCGCGATGAGCTCGAACCGCTCATCCGCACCACCCTGCGCAAGAGCCCGCTGACGCTCGACTGCATCGCCGCCGACCTGCGCGCCGTGCTCGAGCGCGATGCCGCCTGCAACAGCCTGCTGGAGCCCCTGCTCTTCTTCAAAGGCTTCCTGGCGCTCACCACGCAGCGCATCTCGCACCTGCTGTGGGAGGACGGCCGCCACCTGCTCGCCCTGCTCTTCCAAAGCCTCAGCAGCGAGGTCTTTGCCATCGACATCCACCCGGCCGCGCAAATCGGCTGCGGCATCTTCATGGACCACGGCACGGGCATCGTCATCGGCGAGACCGCCATCATCGAAAACGATGTGTCCATGCTCCACGAGGTCACCCTCGGCGGCACGGGCAAGCTCAAGGGCGGCGCGCGCCACCCCATCGTGCGCAGCGGCGTGCTCATCGGCGCCGGCGCCAAGATTCTCGGTCGCATCGAGATCGGCGAGGGGGCCAAGGTAGCGGCCTCCTCCGTCGTGCTGCAGAATGTCTGCCCCCACACCACGGTGGCCGGGGTGCCCGCCGTCGTCGTCGGCTCGCCCGAGGTCGATGTGCCCGCCATGTACATGCAGCAGTGCCTCGGTCGCGCATGATCACCGAGCAGGACATCCACCTCCCCCTCCCCGACGCGGACGACGACAGCATCCGCCGCCGCACCGCCGCGCGGCAGCTGGGCATCTCCCCGCGCCGCATCACCGGGCTGCGGCTGCTCAAGGAGAGCATCGACGCGCGCCGCCGCCCCATCTGCAAGCAACTGCGTCTGCTCGTCGCCGTCGACGAGCCCCTGCCGCCTGCCGAGCTGCCGCAGCGCCGCTACAGCGCCCCCGCCGCAGGGGCGCGATGCATCATCATCGTGGGCAGCGGTCCCGGCGGGCTCTTCGCGGCGCTGCGCTGCCTCGAACTCGGCGCGCGACCCATCGTGCTGGAACGCGGCAAGGACGTCTCCGCCCGCCGCTTCGATCTCCACCCCATCAACTGCGACGGCTATGTGGTCGAGGACTCCAACTACTGCTTCGGCGAGGGCGGCGCCGGCACCTTCTCCGACGGCAAGCTCTTCACCCGCGCCACCAAGCGCGGCTCCGTGCGCGAGATCTACGAAACCTTCGTCGCCCACGGGGCAGACCCGCGCATCCTCACCGATGCCCACCCCCACATCGGCTCCAACCGCCTGCCCAACATCATCAAGGCCATGCGCGCGAGCATCCTCGACGCCGGGGGCGAGGTGCACTTCCGCGCCCGCGTCTGCGCGCTGCTGCGCTCGGCCGACGGGCGGCGCGCCGTGGGCGTGCGCTGCGCCGACGGGCGCGAATTCGCGGGCGATGCCGTCATCCTCGCCACGGGTCACAGCGCGCGCGATGTCTACCGCATGCTCAGCGCACAAGGACTGGCGCTGGAGCGCAAACCCTTTGCCGTGGGGGTGCGCATCGAACACCCGCAGGCGCTCATCGACGCCGCGCAGTACCACCTGCGCCCCGGCCAGGCGCGCCCGGAGGGGCTGCCCGCCGCCGCCTACACCCTCGCCACCAAGCTCGACGGGCGCGGCGTGCACTCCTTCTGCATGTGCCCGGGGGGCTTCATCGTGCCCGCCGCCACGGAGAACGACGAGGTGGTCGTCAACGGCATGTCGCTCTCGCGCCGCAACTCCCCCTTTGCCAACTCGGGCTTTGTCGTCACCGTCGAGCCCGAGGACACGGACGCCTACCGCGCCGAGCACGGCGTGCTCAGCGGCATCGCCTACCAAAAAGCTTTGGAAATCGCCACCGCACAGGCCGGGGGCGGTCGCATGCGCGCCCCGGCGCAGCGCGTGCGCGATTTCCTCGCCGGGCGCGTCAGCGCCGACCTGCCCCGCACCAGCTACCACCCCGGCATCACCCCCTGTGACCTGCACGCCCTGCTGCCACGCGGCGTGGCGCAGAGGCTGGCCGAGGGGCTGCGGCTCTTCGACCGCAAGTTGCGCGGCTTTGCCGGCGAGGACGCGCTGCTCATCGGCAGCGAAACCCGCACCAGCTCCCCCGTGCGCATTCCCCGCGACCCCGCCACCCTGCAACACCCGCAGCTCGCGGGGCTCTATCCCTGCGGCGAGGGGGCCGGCTTTGCGGGCGGCATCGTCTCCGCCGCCATGGACGGGCGCCGCTGCGCCGAGGCCGCCTGCAGCTGAGCTTGCCAAGGAGCTCGCGCCGTGCTAGGATGGGCAGCGTGAAGCTCCTCCTCCTCTGCGCCGCCCTTGGTTCGCTCCTCGCGCCGCTCTGCCCGGCTCAGGATGATGCCGCTGCCATGCGCGCCGCCCATCCCGAGTGGAAACTCGTTTTTCGCGACGAATTCGACGGCAGCAGCTTGAACCCCAACAAGTGGAACCGCATCGAATACCTCCCCGGCAAGGTGCCCGACTGGCGGCGCTACCAGTCGCGGGACGAGGAGCTCGTCACCCTCAACGGCGACGGCACCCTCTCCCTGTGGGGCAAGCGGGGTCGCTACACCAGCCAGGATGACCCCGAGGGCAAGGCCGAAACCTACGCCTGCGGCGGCATCTTTACCGACAAGACCTTTTCCTTCCGCTACGGCTATGTCGAGGTGCGCGCCCGGCTGCGCGGCGCGCGCGGCGCCTGGCCCGCCATCTGGATGGTGCCCCTGAAAAACGACTGGCCGCAAAGCGGTGAAATCGACATTCTGGAACGCCTGCACAACGAGGCAGGCATCTACCAAACCATTCACTTCAACAACGCCGAGGGGCGGCACAACTCCATCAGCACGGGCGGCGGCGGCAAGGCGCGCTTCAGCTCCGAGGCGGACATGAACGAGTTCCACACCTACGCCATGGCCTGGACCAAGGACGCCATCACCTTCTACATGGACGGGCGGGAGACCCTGCGCTGCCCCAAGCAGACCAACAACCCCAACTGGCCCTTCAGCAAGGGTAACAAGCGCTTCTACCTGCTGCTGGACATGCAGCTGGGCGGCAACTGGGTCGGTGCCATCGGCGATTTGGGTGAGGGCGCCGAAATGCGGCTCGACTACGTGCGCGTCTACGCCGCGCCCGGCATGTACAGCATCACCAAGCCCGCCAAGAAGAAGAGAAAGCGCGACCCCCGCCGCTGAACCTGCCTCGCTGCACCGTCAGAAAGCACTCCCACGAGCATCGGCAGGGAGGCAAGTTCATCCTGACACATGCCCCGGTCAGGGGCCGGAGAAGAGCATCTCGCAGAACCTTCAGCCGACGACTCACCGTGAGCCTTGCGCCTCTGCGATGACCGGGGCGAAAAACAACAAAAAGCCGCTGCCCGGTGAAAAGCAGCGGCTATAGTTAGAATCGGTGTAAGATGGCGTTACTTGCGGCGACGACGCGCTGCCAAACCGGCGAGCGCCAACAGGGAAAGAGTGGCCGTGGCAGGTTCAGGAACGCTCGGGATGTCGCGGGTGACGATACTGACTGTGGGGGTATATACCCCCTCATTCATGTTATAACCAAACGAGACGTTGTTGCCCAAATAGGTGAGGCTCTGGTAGTCCGAAGTGTCGGCATACTGTCTGACGTAGTACCCTCCTGCTCGAACAAGATCGCTTGTTTGCAGTGTATAACCGGTCTCAATGGATGTGTTGCCAGCATCGACAAACATGAAATAGAGTTGTTCGTTCGTGCTGATGAATGTGTTCTCAAAGTTCCATGTCTGATACGAGACAGCCGTAATCGTGTTGGTGGAAACAGCCTGCACAAGGCCGGCACTTGTCGTGAGAGCCAGTTTAATGCCTTGCGCTTGGTTGCCGTCGGATTTATTTTCAGTTACAGAGCGAATTTCCGTCGTGAAAGTGACCAGTTCAACGGTTGTGTCAGTAAACGCAGGGCTTGTCGTCAAGCGCGTACCACTCAGATTCAACGTGATGCCATTGTAGTACAATTTAGTCTTTTCCGTGTCGGAGCTGTTGACGGTCGTGTACTCGGTGGCGGAGGATACGCCTGCCAGCGTCATAAGGGCAACGATTGTTCTTTTCATAGATATAAAGAATTGGTTGATCAATGTTTATACGAGATTGCGCAAGATGCCCCTTCCTCATCCTGTGGAAGGAAACAGACGCAGACCTGCCGCAACCCGACACCGCCAAGATACAGCATTCGGAATGCTGATACAAGCAAATTCCTAAAAACGAATGTGTTTTTTTGTTAACACCACCTTGTGGCGGCTTAACAAAAGCGTCGGTGAGGAATGAAAAGTCCTTCTCTTTGCGCGTACAGCATTCCGAAAGCTGTGTATCAGCATTCCGAATGCTGTACTTTCCCAACAGGA
>JBJEVK010000082.1:0-2951 GCA_051884295.1 Akkermansia sp. | reverse complement strand
CTTTCATGCCACCTCCAAGCCTCTTGGCCTCATGCGCCACCTCATGCAGGTAGTGACTCCGGGAGGCAGAGTGCTTGATCCCTTCGCCGGTGGTGGTGCCACCCTAATAGCTGCGCACCAAATGGGGCTTGATGCAGTAGGCATCGAAAAAACGGAAGCCAACTACAAGACAGCGGCGGCACGCATTGCAGAGCTATTACCACAGCGCCCGCTGTTGCCCTGACCGGGTGGCCGCCGCACCCCCGCCGACCCACCGCCGCACCCCGGCTGTACCCCTGCCGGGTGGGGTGGTATTCCTCACTTATTCAACAAAAGCTCCGCACTTCCGGCGGCGCGATACAGCGGGCGCTGCCTGCTGCGGCTGGAGGATATCGACTTCCGCGCCCGCAACCCGGAGTGGGCGGCGCAGATGCTGCGCGATTTGGCGTGGGTGGGCTGGCACTACGACGGCGAGCCGATGGTGCAAAGCCGCCGCTTTGAGCACTATGCCGCTGCGTTGGAGCGGCTGCGCGGCGCGGGGCTGCTCTACCCCTGCTTTTGCACGCGGGGCGACATCAAGGCCCAGCTGGTTGAGATGGGG
Organism: Akkermansia sp.; assembly: GCA_051884295.1. Taxonomy (GTDB): domain Bacteria; phylum Verrucomicrobiota; class Verrucomicrobiia; order Verrucomicrobiales; family Akkermansiaceae; genus Akkermansia. The sequence continues at coordinate 2,371 of JBJEVK010000082.1, read as the reverse complement.
AGGGCGCCGCACAGCACGCTGGGCTACCTCTACCCCGGCACTTGCAAACACCTGCCGCCCGAGCAGGTGGCCGAGCGCTTGGCGCGCGGCGACACCCACTGCTGGCGGCTCAACATGGAGCGCGTGCAGGATCTCATCGGCTGCCCCGAGTGGGAGGACACGCGGCGCGGTCGGCAGCACTGCGTGCCCACGGCATACGGCGATGTCGTGCTGGCGCGCAAGGAATTCCCCGCCAGCTACCACTTGGCCGTTGTGGTCGACGATGCTGCTCAGGGCGTGACCCACGTCACGCGCGGTGAAGACCTCTTCGACGCCACGCACATCCATTGTGCGCTGCAAGGGGTGCTCGGGCTGCCCACGCCCCTCTACACCCACCACCTGTTGCTGCGCGACAACGAGGGCAAACGCCTCGCCAAGCGCGACGGCGCCCGCTCCCTCGCCTCCCTGCGCGAGGCCGGCTACAGCCCCGAGCAGGTCGTCTCCTCGCTGCGCTGCGCCCTAGAAAACGGCGGCATCTGGCGCGTGTGAGCCTGCCGATGGGGGGGCTTGGTCAGGCGAGCCTGCGGCGTCAGAGCGGCGATCTGTGGTATCATGTGTTGCGCGGACAGGGAAGACACGAAAAAATCCCCGCTGTGCGGCGAAAGGGATTGACTTCCGAGCGCGCCTGCGTTACACTGGCGCTCCCCGCTGATGCTGCATGAAGAACAACGGAGGGCTGGGGGCGAAAGCGCAGCACCTTCCACCCATCGCGACACCTGATTCAAGGCTCGCACAACCTACACACACAACATGATTAACGAACTCATCACGAAGATGGTGGACGCCGGCGTTCACTATGGTCACCAGACGCGCAAATGGCATCCCAACATGCGGAAGTTCATCCTGACGCAGCGCAACGGTATCCACATCATCAACCTTGAGGAAACTGAAAAGTGCTTGGACAAAGCCTGCGCGTTCCTGAGCGATCTGGCTGCCAAGAACAAGAAGATTCTCTTCGTCGGCTGCAAGCGCCAGGCGCAGGAGGCCGTCAAGGCCGCCGCCGAGGCCACGGAGCAGTACTACGTCAACTTCCGTTGGCTGGGCGGCATGCTCACCAACATGGCGACCATCAAGAAGAGCATCGCCCGTCTGGACTACCTCGAGAACCTCGACAAGCAGCCCGAGTACAAGTCCATGTCCAAGAAGGAGCTGGCGGCGCTCTCCCGCGAGCGCGAGAAGCTGCTGCGCAACCTGCAGGGTATCCGCAACATGGGCGGCGCTCCCGATGTGATCGTGGCCATCGGCGCTGATCACGAGTACCTCGCCATCCGCGAGGCGCACAAGCTCGACATCCCCGTCATCGCCCTGACGGACACCACCGCCAATCCCGACGATGTCGCCTACCCCATCCCGGGCAACGACGCGGGCATGCGCTCCATCCAACTGATTCTTTCCGTGCTGACCGAGGCCATCAACAAGGCCAAGCCCCAGCAAGCCTGAACAACCTGAACGACACACTATTATGGCTGAAGTAACCGCTGCCATGGTCAAGGAGCTGCGCATCAAGACCGATGCCGGCATGATGGACTGCAAGAAGGCGCTGGTCGAGTGCGACGGCAACATGGACGAAGCCGTCAAGTACCTGCGCGAAAAGGGCATTGCCAAGGCTGCCAAGAAGGCTGACCGCGAGGCCAAGGAGGGCATCGTGGCCACTGTCGTGGAGGGCAAGGACGGCATCATCTACGAAATCAACTGCGAGACCGACTTCTGCTCCAAGGGCGACAAGTTCAAGGCTCTCGTGGCTGAAATCGGTGCCGCGCTCAAGGCCTCCGCTGCCAAGACGCTGGACGAGGCGCTCGCCGTCGCCATCAACGGCACGACGGTGGAGAAGTACCTCGCCGAGCAGTGCGCCTCCATCGGTGAGAACATGAAGTTCCGCAAGTTCGGTCGCTACACGCTGGCCGGCGAGGGTGCCGTCACCTCCTACATCCACATGGGTGGCAAGGTGGGCGTGCTCCTGGAGGTCGCCGCCACCAAGCCCGAGACCGCCGCCGCCGAGGCCTTCACCACCATGTGCAAGGATATCACCCTGCACATCGCCGCCTGCGCTCCCAAGAGCGTGGACGCCTCCTCGCTCGATCCCGCCTTCGTGGCCGAGGAGCAGGAGATTGCCCGCAAGCAGCTGCTGGAGCAGGGCAAGCCCGAGGCGATGCTGGAGAAGATTCTGCCCGGCAAGCTCAAGGCGCTCTACAAGCAGAGCTGCCTGCTGAGCCAGGAGTTCGTCAAGGATCCCTCCGTCTCCGTGGAGAAGCTCGTGGCGAACACCGGCAAGGCTCTGGGCGACACGCTGACCGTGGTGGCTTTCCACCGCTTCCAGCTCGGCGCCTGATCG
>JBJEVK010000081.1:0-2989 GCA_051884295.1 Akkermansia sp. | reverse complement strand
TGAATGTGGCCACAGATGAACTTTTTTCGTAAACCACAAAAATTGGTGTTGACCCATGAAGTTGATTCAGAGACGCGCGTACGGATTTCGGAACTTTGAAAACTATCGCCTACGCGTCCTCGTTGAATGTGGCCACAGATGAACTTTTTTCGCAAACCACAAAAATTGGTGTTGACCCCCGTTTTGGGGCGGTTTTCAGGAATGATTACAAAGAAAAGAGGGAGCTATGATTTACTCATAACTCCCTCATTCTCAATGATACGCACGAATGGACTCGAACCATCACGATGTTACTCACTAGAACCTGAAACTAGCGCGTCTACCAATTCCGCCACGTGCGCATTGGATTGGTGCGGGGGAATTTTGCCACAGTCGGAGCTCGTTTGCAAGACTAAAATGCAGAGGAAGGGTAATTTTTTTGCGGCAGCGGGGCTCAGCCGCGGTAGACGCTGCCCGGCGCGGTGCAGGTGCCGGGGGGAAGAACGCGACCGGGAAGCACGGTGGTGTTGCAGCCCAGCCGCGAGCCGCTGCCGATGCAACAGCCGAGTTTGTGCTGCCCCGTGGGGCGCAGAACCCCCTCGTGCAGCATGCGGATTTCGCCCGCATCGTGCCGAAAGTTGCTCAGGATGCAGCCGCCGCCGATGTTGATGTCGTCGCGCAGCACCGAGTCCCCCACGTAGCTGAGGTGAGCCACGCGCACCTCATTGCCCAGCAGGCTGCTCTTGATTTCGACGGCGTGGCCGATGACGCAGCGGTCGCCGATGCGGGTTTCGCCGCGCAGGTAGGCGTTGGGGCCGATGCTGCATTGCTTCCCGACGCGCACATGCCCCTCGATGACGCAGCCGGCCTTGATGACCGAGCCCTCGCCCAGCTGCAAGGTGCCCTCGATGACGGCGAGGGGGTGGACGCTGCCGCGGATGTCGGGCTGCTGTCGGCGCAGCTCGTCGCGTGCGGCTTCCAGCTCCTGCCAGGGGGTGGGACTCACGGCTCAGCGCAGCTTGGCTAACTGGGTTTTCAGGAGGCCGGCCAGCTCGCAGCGGGCGCTCTCGTCCAGGTCAAAGTCGTCGAGGTACACCTGCGCACCGTCCAGTCGCCCGCTGAGGCACTGGGCATTGTCGGCGTAGAGATAAAAACTCTTGCCGGCGGGGGCGGGGGTGCCGCTGTCATCGGGCAGGCGGTAGTAGCGCTCAGAGAGGCGGCGGCGCGAAGCGCTGCTCAGGATGGCCTTCAGGCGGGTGATTTGCAGCGGGGTCAGCGGGTGGATGTCGTTGCTCTCCAGTAGCCAGCCGGGGGCGGCGGCCGTGAGGGCCATGCGTTCGGCGCTGAGAAATTCCTGCACGGCGGCTTGGGTCATGGTGCCGTTGCTGAAGTAGCTGCAGGCGGGCAGCAACAGGGCGGCGGCGAGGGCAGGGAAAAGAAGCTGTTTCATGGGAGGGGCGATGCGTTCGATCCGGCTCCATGGTAGCGCAGGCTGATGCAAAAGGGAAGTTTTTTGTGTGCGGGTGGGCAGCGTGGGCACACGTGTCCCAAAGATTTTTTCTAAGGACCGGGAGTTTCTTCTCACTCCACTCTTCAGGTGCTTTTCCTGTTTCCTGGATGTGAGCGTTTTCTTCTTTGCGGTTTCGTTGCTTTCGTGCCTCTTGGAATGAGGCGTCCGCTGCTGTACCTTTGCTGTAACTCAACCCCTTTTCCTTCATCATGCAATTAAACGTCTTGAAAAGTTCGCGCACGCCGCCGGAACCAAGACGTTGGCGAAACTTCCATATCCTCATCACTCAGGTCATAGAGCGTTTGTAGGATGAGGATGCGGAACATTTTCACCACATCGTCATGCAGACGCCTCTTTTCGCTGTAGTGGCAGAGTTCATCCATTTTCGGGCGAAAAGCCTCAAAATTGATGTGATGTTCTAAATCCTGAAGCCCGTGACGGACAACTGTTATTCGACGAAAGCCCGGCAGGTCAACAATAGACAGGGAGGGCAACTCTAATTTCGGGGGTATATGATGTACTTTTCAGCATGATACCACCGAAAAGGGAGCATGGAACTTCCAAACTTTCCATTCCTGTTCCCTAACGAGGACTTTTTAGAAGTTCCCTGAAAAATTGCCGTCTGTCTTTGCTCTCATGAGCAATGTAGGAGATTTTACCCCTGAGGGACAGCGCGAAATCGCATCAACTATACAACATGTCTTACCCCAACTGAGGAGCCTGGTCCATACATCATCCGATGCCGCAGGGATTCCGGAAGTTATCGAGCGTATGCAAGTTTGTCTCGAACTGATAGAGACGATTCGACAGGCTAAAGGTGAGGTAGTAGAGGGATAAGCCAAGCTGTCTGGGTGAGCATGAGACGCATTCTAGCCCTCAAGAGATGCGTTGCCATCAATGCTGCCGGCCGAAAAAACGAGTGCGCTCAAAGACCCGTGTGGCTCGGAATGAGCGGAGAGGGGCAGGGGGAGGGATGTGCCCGAGCGGATGAGGGAGCGGAGTGGGAAAACTCACTCCTCCTCGCAGAAGGCAGCGAAGGTGGGCATGCCCTCGGGGGCTTGAGCCTCCAGCCAGCGCACCAGCTGCCAGAGGTCTTTTTCGTTAATGTCGGGGCGCTTTAGGGTGGCGGTCAGCAGGTAGAGCGCCAGCTTCATCACGGAGGTGCGGTCGATGTCGCGATCCAGCATGATGTTTTCGACGGCTTGCATGATGGTTTCGGGACAGCGGAAGGTGATGGCGCGGCGCGTGCTCATGGGGGGAAAGGTGATGCGTTTCCCGTTAGTGTAGCGGATAGGAAAACCGCTGTGCATCGGCCGTATGCGGAAGGCAAGCCGTTGCAAGTTGTTGCACGCCCCTTGTCTCATGGGACGCGCCGCGCAAGCCGCGCGTTGAATAACCGCTGTTCGCCTTGAAAGGCATGCGTTTGAGCCGCTTTTGGCTTGACTGCGGTTTTCCTATCCGCCGTGACACGCGCTCGGAAGGCATCCCGAAGTATCCCTC
>JBJEVK010000080.1:0-3009 GCA_051884295.1 Akkermansia sp. | reverse complement strand
CTGATTTGGCTCTCTGAGCCCCATTCCTCCCACCAGCGGATTTGAAACAGACCCGAGGCAATGCGTACCCCACGGAAAAGACTTGACTTGTTACCCCGTCTTTGATACGCTGCCGCGCGTTATGGCAAAAGTTCCCGTTATCCAGCTTCGTAAAGGCCACGCCGTGAACTACAACGGCGACATCTGCATTGTCCGCGAGAGCCAGCTCAAGACGCCCCCCCGCATGGCTTCCTATGTGCAGATGACCATCCGCAGCATCGCCTCCGGCAAGGACTACAACCTGCGTCTGACCTCCAACGATTTCCTCGAGGGGGTGATGCTCACGCGCCAGGAGATGGAGTTCTCCTATGTGGACGGCATGGGCTACCACTTCCTTAACACCGAGACCTACGAGGACGTCTGCGTGCCCGAGGATATTGTCGAGCCCGTCAAGCTCTACCTCATCGAGGGCAACAGCTATGTGCTGCTCTTCACGGACGAGGTCGCCTGCTCCATCGAGCTGCCCGCCGCCATCACCATGGAGGTGGCCGAGGCTCCCGAGGGCGTCAAGGGCAACTCCGCCAACAACGTCTACAAGAGCGCCACGATGACGACGGGGCTGGTGGTGCAGGTTCCCCTGTTCATCAACCCGGGGCAGCGCATCTCGGTCAAGACCGAGGACGGCAGCTATCTGGGTCGCGTGAACGACTGATCGTTCTCACATCCCGATTTTCCGAAAAACGCACGGCTGTTGCCGTGCGTTTTTTTGTGGCGCATCAGGGGGGGGCGCCTTTTGCGAGGGGGGCTTGCAGCAAAAACTCAGCCGGCGGGATGTTCGTCGGCCAGGATGCCCTGCAACTGGCGGTGGGCGTAGTGCAGGCGCGAGCGCAGGGTGCCCTCCGAGATGTTGATGATTTTCGCAATCTCGGGGTAGGAGAGCCCTTGGATGTCGCAGAGGTTGATGACCTCTTGGTGGGCGGGGGAGAGCTGGGTGATGGCGTGCGCCAGCTTGCGGCGCAGGTCGGCGATGTGCGCTTTGCGGACGGGGTCGGCATCGAGCCCCTTGTCGGCCAGCTCGCTGTCCTTTTCGAGCGGGTCGCCGTTCTCGTCGTTGTCGAGGCTGTAGGCGTGCTCGCGCTTGCGCTTGCGCAGGAAGTTGCGCGCCTGATTGAGCGCGATCGAGTAGAGCCAGGTGTAGAAGCTGCTGTTGCCCTTGAAGTAGCGCAGAGAATGAAAAGCCTTGAGGAAGGCTTCCTGCGCCACGTCGTAGGCGTCCGCCTCGCTGTTGAGCATCTGGATGAGCATGCCGTTGAGCTTGCGGCTGTGGCGGCGCACGAGCTCATCGTAGGCGCGCGTTTTGCCCGCGAGCGTGCCGGCGATGAGTTCCTCATCGCTTTGCTCGCTGTAGGCTGTCGGAGGCTGTTCGTTCATGACCGTGGGTGGGGGTAGTCGGGGTTGGGGTGAGGAAACAGCCGGCGGTGGTACGCGCGCCGCCCCGTCGCTGCCCGTTTACACAGGCAGCGAGTAGGAGCGACCGTCGCGACCCTCAAACCAGTTGATGAACGCGACGTTGACGGTGGTGTAGCCGCCGGGGGTGGGATAATTCCCGCTGAAGTACCAATCGCCGCAGGGACCTTCGATCGCTTTGTGCAGTCCCTCGAGGCTCTGGTAGATGACCTGCACCTCGCAACGGGCGTTGTCGGGGGTGACAAGACGCGCGATTTCAGCGGTGATTTCGTCGTCGGTGAAGGGGGAGTAGATTTGCTTGACGGGGTTGGTGCGCTCGGCAACGGGCAGGGTGAGCTGGCGCTTGCACTCGTTGTAGACGCTGGTGATGTAGTCGTACATGCCGCGCCGCTTGAGCAGGGAGATGGCCGCTTGGAAGGCGATGAACTTGCCCAGCTCGCTCATGTCGATGCCGTAGCAGTCGGGGTAGCGAATCTGCGGCGCGCTGGAGACGATGACCAGCTTGCGCGCTCCCGTGCGCGCCAGCAGGCGCAGCAGCGAGGTGCGCAGCGTGGTGCCGCGCACGATGGAGTCGTCGATGGCGACAAGCACCTCATCCTCGCTCATGGCGCCGAAGGTGAGGTCGTAGACCTGCGAGACCATTTGCCCGCGGTTGGATTCCTGGGCGATGAAGGTGCGCAGCTTGATGTCCTTGTGGACGATTTTCTCGGCGCGCGGCCAGCGGCGCAGGATGAGCTCGTCGATGAGCTCTTCGCTGATGTTGCCGTTGCGGAAGGCTTCCTTCATCTGCGCGGACACCTTGTTGCGGCGGTAGGCGCGCAACCCCTCCAGCAGGCCGTAGTAGGAAACTTCCGCCGTGTTGGGGATGTAGGTGATGGCGGCCTTGGAGAAATTGCGGTCGAGGCTCTCGACCACCTTCTCGGTGAGGGCGGCTCCCAGCGCCTTGCGCTCGCGGTAGATGATGGGGTCGTTGCCGCGCGAGAAGTAGATGGCCTCGAAGGAGCAGGGGGTCGGCTCCAGCGGGGCGGTGTATTCGCGGATGGAGACCTTGCCGTCGCTCTTGACGACGATCATGTTGGCGCGGGCGAGCTCGTGCACATCCTCGCTCTCGACCTCCATGACGCTCATGAGCGGCACTCGCTCGCTGGCGATGGCCAGGTACTCATCCGTCAGCACATAGTGGCAGGGACGGATGCCGTGCGGGTCGCGCAGGCAGAAGAAATCGCCGTTGCCCACGCCGCCCATGACGCAGAAGCCGCCGTCCCAAGACTGGGCGGCCTTGCCCACGATGTTGTAGAGGTCGAGGCGCTTGGAAATCTCGCGGGGAATCTCCGGACCGGGCAGCTCGCGGCGCAGCTCGCGGTAGATCTCGTTGTGCGCGTCGTCGAGGTGGAAGCCCACATCGGCCAGCACGGCCTGCGTGTCGGTGTCAAAGACGGGGTGCTGCCCGCGGCGGATGAGTTTTTGGTTGAGCTCGTGGGTGTTGGTCATGTTGAAGTTGCCCAGGAGCATGAGGGTGCGGGTGGTCCAGTTGGTGCGGCGCAGGTAGGGGTGGCAGCTGCC
>JBJEVK010000079.1:13439-51773 GCA_051884295.1 Akkermansia sp. | reverse complement strand
GTGCCTAAAATGAAGTTGTTTTCGCTTTGTCGCATTTAGTCTTGCAATTCAGCCCGCAGTCCCAAGGCCTGCGGAGGGTGTTTGCAACGAAAATGCGAAGATGCTCCGGCTCACTGACGCCGACGGCGCGCCGCCAGCCCCGCCAGCGCCAACAAACTCAGAGTCGCCGTGGCCGGTTCCGGAACAGACAGAGCAAAGCGCGTAATCGTGCCAACCGATCCGGTATCACCGCTTGACTGACTACCGCCAATGTAGATGCGGTTAAGCGCATTGCCATTCAGGCCAAAGCCGGCAACCGTCGTCGTGGTGGTCGTTTCCCCATAGCTCAGAGATACAATGAAATTGTCACTTCCGCGACCGGGATACAAAGTTCCTGTCGTGGAGGCTGTGGAGATAACGCTCAACGTGTAGGTCGTCCCGGTCGTCACGGTTCCCACGGAGGTGCGACAGTCCGTATTATTCATATCACTGGTCGTGTTCGAGATATTAACATTCATCTGTCCCAGATAGAGAGAACCGCCATCCACGATCACACCCCAGCCGGACTTGCCGCTGCTGTTCGAATCCGCTGCAAAGGTTACCAGCGTCGTCGCCGAGGACGCGTCGGTCAGCGAAAAGGTGATATCCACCTTCCCGATGGCCGGGCTTGTATTACCGTCGGTCTTCATAATGAAACATCCCGAAAGATTGGATAGAGTCAGCGGTTGAGCTGCATAGCTCTCCAATTTAATCCCGCTTGTTCCCCTATTAATAGCAATGCCCTCTTCCGAGGTGAGCTCGTAAACGGTCTCCCAGGCCGTGGTATCGGCCGCAGCGAGGCCGATCATCGACACTAAAGTAAAGATGGTTTTCTTCATCATGAGCAATGAGTTTAAAATTCTGAACATGAGAGAAGCATCTCAGCGAGCCGGCACTCAGGAAAGTGCAGCGGATTGCCGAATCCCCCCCTGACGCATGCAATGTACAGCATTTTCAATGCTGTTGTCAGAAAAACGCTGATTCTCACTCGTTGGCAACTATTTTCAGACCGATCATCGAACGAGCCTCGAGACGACCACCTGCTTTTTCAGCACTTTTGCACTTTTTTCTTGCTACAGCATTGAAAATGCTAATGTTGCAGAGCAAAAACCCCGCCGGCGCACGCGAGGCGCAGGCGGGGTGTAGGAAACGGAAGGGAGCCCTTTTACTCGCCCAGCTTGGCGTAGGCGGAAAGCTCGTCGGGATCGTCCTTGCCGTGGGCGGCGGCGATCTTCGAGCGGAAGAGCTTCATGATGAACACGAAGGAGGGCGGCACGAAGAACACGCCGATGAGCGAGGCCATGCTCATGCCCACCACGACCACCACGCCGATGGCGTTGCGGGCGAGCGCGCCGCTGCCCTCCGCCGTCATCAGGGGCACACAGCCCAAGATGAAGGCAAAGGAGGTCATGAGGATGGGGCGCAGGCGCAGACGCGCCGCAATGATGGCCGCCTCGATGAGTCCCTTGCCGCGCTCCATCTGCAGCACGGCGAACTCCACAATGAGGATGGCGTTCTTGGCGGCGAGCCCCACGAGCATAATCATGCCGATCTGCGCGTAGAGATCCAGCTGCAGATCGAAGAGCCCCAGCCCGAGGAAGGCTCCGAGCACCGCCACGGGCACGGAGAGGAAGATGGCAAAGGGCAGCGACCATTTTTCGTACAGCGCCGCCATGATGAGGAAGGCGAAGATGCCGGAGAGACAGAAGATGGAGCCCAGCCCCAGGCCTTCCGCCACCTTCTTCTGCTGGAAGCTCATGTCCACATATTCCATGCCGAACTTGGTGGTGTCCACCGTCTCGGCAAAGACGCGCTCGATGGCGGCCATCACCTCCTCGGTGGAGTATCCCTCCGCCGCCGCGACGTTAATTTTGCCCGAGTTGTAGTTGTTGTTGTGCAACACGAACTCGGTGTCGGCGATGTCCTTGATGGTCACGAGCGTGCTCATGGGCACGGACTCGCCCTTGGCGTTGCTCACATGGAAGTTGGCGATTTGGTCGGTGTTGGCGCGGTTGCCGCCCGAGGCCTGCAAATAAACCTGCCATTGCTGACCGAACTGCGTGTAGTAGTTGACGAAGCTCGACCCGTTGAAGCACTGCAACAGGGCGTTGGCGGTGGCGTAGTCCACCCCCTGAGCCAGGCATTTTTCGCGGTCGATGGCGATGCTCTTCTGCGGCACGGCCGGCAGCATCATGTCGCTGGCCTTGGCGATGGCGGGCTCCTTGTTCAGCGCCGCCTCCAGCTTCTGCATCTGGGCGTAGAGCGCCTGCACGCCCTGCCCTTCGTAGTCTTCCAGCACGAAGCTGGTGTCGTTGCCCGTGCCCACGCCGGGAATGGCGGGCGGCGACACCATGAAAGTCACACCGTCGACTCCGCTCATCATGAGCTTGCCGTTGAGGCGTTTGAGCACCTCATCGGCCGTGGGGTGTTTGCCCTTCTCGTTGACGGGGCGCTCAGCAAAGGGTTTCAGCGAGAGGAAGTAGGTGTTGGCATTGGTCGTCTGCACGTTGATGACGAGGTTCATGCCGATGATGCTCACCAGGCGATCCACCGCCGGATCGTCCAACACGATTTTTTCGATGATGGGTGTTTGCTCGGTCAGGCGCTGGAGGGAGACACCGGGTTTCATGATGAGCCCGGCGATGAGGAAGCCCTGGTCCTCCGCCGGCAGGAAGCCGCCCGGCACCCGCTTGGCAACGGGGATGATGGCCAGGCTGAGCAGCGCCAGAAGCGGCAGGCTGAACCACAGACGGCGGCAAAGGACACCGCAGATGGCGGCAAACTTGTCGGCCACCCAGTCATAGCAGCGGTTGAAGAGATTGTAGAAGGGGGTGAGTACCGAGCGGTGCTCACTCTTGTTCTTCAAGAGCAGCGCCGAGAGCGCGGGCGAGAGCGTCAGCGCGTTGAAAGCCGAGATGAGCATGGACACCGCGATGGTCACGGCGAACTGCTGGAAGAGAGTGCCCGAGATACCGGGAATCAGCACGGAGGGCAGGAACACGGCGGCAAGCACCAGGGCGATGGCGACCACGGGGCCGCTCACCTCCTTCATGGCGGCGAAGGTGGCCTCGCGCGGGTTCATGCCGTTCTCCATGTGTGCCTCCACGGCCTCGACCACGACGATGGCATCATCCACCACCAGGCCGATGGCCAGCACCATGCCCAGCAGGCAGATGGTGTTGAGCGAGAAGCCAAGGATGGGGAAGAAGCAGAAGGTCGTCACCAGCGAGACGGGCACGGCAATCAGGGGGATGAGGGTGGCGCGCCAGCCCTGCAGGAAGAGGAAGACCACGATGGCCACCAGAACCAGCGCCTCGAAGAGGGTTTGGATGATTTCGCCGATGGAGTCGCGCACGGTGGTCGTGGTGTCCAGGTAGATGGCGCCGCGCATACCCTCGGGGTAGGCTTTTTCCTTTTCCTTCAGCAGGGCCTGCACGCGGTTCGAGGTTTCAATGGCGTTGGAGTTGGCTCCCTGGTACACGGCGAGCACCATGCCGGGATGCCCGTTGACACGCCCGGCCAGCGAGTAGCTCTGCGAGCCGAGCTCGATGGTGGCGATATCGCCCAGCCGCACGGCCTGCGTGCCGTCCTGGCGCACGATGATGCTCTTGAACTCCTCGATGGAGCTCATGCGTCCCTTGTTGCGGATGGTGTAGGTGAACTCCTGCCCGTCGGGCATGGGCTCGGCACCCACGGAGCCGCCGGGGTTGATGGTGTTCTGTTTGCTGACGGCACTGCTGACCTCGGCCACGGAGAGGCCGCGCTGTGCCATCTTCTCCGTGTCGAGCCAGACGCGCACGGAGTAGCGCCCGCCGAACACCTGCACATCGCCCACGCCTTTCACGCGCTTGAGGGGGTCGACAAGGTTGAGGTAGGCATAACCCGTCATGTCGATGGGGTTGAAGAAGCCCTCGGGCGAGTCAATGGAGTAGAGGATGAGGGGCAGACCGCTCGTCTGTTTGATGGTGATACCCATCTGCGACACCTGCGAGGGGAGCTGCGAGGTGGCCTGCGCGTAGCGCATGTAGGTGAGCTGCTGGTCGACGTTGGCATCGCCGCCGGGCTCGAAAACCACGTTGATGCTGCACGAGCCGTTGTTGCTGGAGGTGGAACTCATGTAGTCCATGCCCGCAATGCCGGAGAGCTGCAGCTCGATGGGGGTGGCCACGGCATCGGCCACCTCCTGCGCGTTGGCGCCGGGGTAGGTCGCGCTCATCTGGATGGTGATGGGCGTGATGTCGGGGTACTGCGAAATGGGCAGCGACACCATGCTGATGACGCCGAGCAGCGTCGTCACGATGGCGATGACCGCCGCGATAATCGGATGCTTGATGAAGAACGGAGACATCGTGGTAAAAAGGGGGGTTATTCTGCTGCGTTGGGTTGGGCTTCGGCCTTGGGCTGCGCCGTAATCGAGGGGGTGACCGTCTGCGGCGGCGTGTAGCGGAAGGGGGTGGGTGTCATCACATTGACGGGTGCCCCGGCGGCCATGTTGGCCTGGTAGGCCTGCGCGGCCATGATGGAGCCCTCGACGACGACACGCACCTTGCTCAGATCCTCAAAGCCGCTGTTCTTGAGCGCCATTTCCATGACGGACGAAAAACCCTGTCCTTTGGCGATGAGGTCGAGCTCATCCTTGGCGCCGGCGGCGCGCAGCACCAGCTTGCGCGCGTCGGGGACATCGGCGGGGCCGCCCTGCTTGGTGAGCATCTCCTGCCAGCTGCCGACCTCCGCCCCCTTGAATACGAGGCTTTCCAGGTTCGGCGCTCCGGTCTTGGCCAGCATCAGAGCGGTGACGGTGGAGCGATCCACATCGACCACCTGCATGGGTTGCACCAGCTCGCTGCCGTCCTCGGCCTTGGTGGCAACGTTGATTTGAGCACCGCGCGTGATGGGCAGCAGGAAAGGCGCGTTGTTCTCCTGCAGGAGCACGAGCAGCTCGCGTCCCTGCGCCGACAGCGGCGCGCGCAGCGGCACCAGGAAAGCCCCCTTGAGCGCATCCAACCCGGCGCGAACGCGCACGGTCATGCCGCTGCGCAGATTCGCCCCGGGATTGGGTACCGAGCCGATGACTTTCAGCGTGCCCGTGCTCTTGCTCAGCGAGTTGTCGGCGGCGACCACGCGTCCGGCTTCCGAAAACACTGTACCGTCGTCCAGAATCAGCGAGAAGGTCGGCACATGCTCCGGGTCATCGCAGTTTCCCTCCAAATGGGCGGAGAAGCGCTCGATGCCGGCGAGCGCGCCCAAGCCGCTCACGTTGAAATCCACGCGCATGGGATCAACGGAGGAAAGCGTCACCAGCGGCTGCGGGTCGGTGGGGCTCACCAGATCGCCTACCGACACCTTGCTGATGCCCACGCGCCCGTCAAAGGGAGCAGTAATGGTGGTGTAATTCAGGTTGATTTCCGCCTGATGCAGCGCGGCCTCGGCCTGGGCGATACCCGCCTTGGCGCTCAGTAGCGCCGCTTCTGCCGTGCGCACCGCCGTGCCCGCATCCGTCACCGTCTTGTCGGCAACGGCTCCGGGGGTCGTCTTGGCCAGCGCCGTGTAGCGCTCGTAGTCGCGGCGCGCCATGTCGAGCGTGGCTTCGGCCTTGCGCAGAGCCGCCCGTGCGGCGTCGGCATTGGCCTGAGCTTCATCGCGCTGCGCCTTGAAGGGCGCCGGGTCGATGGTGTAGAGCACATCGCCCTTCTTCACCAGACTACCCTCGCGGAAGGGTCGCGTCAGCAGGAAGCCCGTCACCTTGGGGCGAATATCGGTCTCTTCCACGCCGCGCAACGAGCCGAACCACTCGTGCGGCGCTTCGACATCCTGCTGCAAGAGCGGAAAAACCTTGACCGGGAAAGGCGGCAGCGTTGCTTTAGCATGGGGGTTGACTTTTTTCTCCGCCAGAGCGGCCTTCATCCCCGGGTCGAGCTCGGGCTTGAAGCTGAAGGCCGTTGGTGCCATCACCTCGGGTTTCTCGCCCTCGGCCAGACGGCTGTTAGCAGCGGAAATATTGGCGGCTTTCACGGCGGTGTCGCTGTCGGACACCACGGGCACCTCCGTCGCGCTCTCGTAGCCGTACTTGCGGAAGAGATCGCGCAGAGGCACGTTGTAATCACCCACAGCGACCATCTTCTGCACCGAGCTGTAGCCGTTCGCCTCGCTCACGGGCACGCTGTAGGTCTTACCCGTCTTCACGGGGATGGTGTGCGGGGCATTGTTGCGGTCGAGGATGATGATGAAATCGTTGCGGAGCACGGTGCGCACGGCGCTTTGGGGCACCAGCAGCGCCTCGTGCTCATCCATCGCGATGCGCACGCGCACGGTCATGCCGTCGCGCAACACGTTCTCGGGATTGGGCACGCTGCCCTCGATGTCGAGCATCCCGCTGGCAGACAGCTTGCTCTCCGCCGCGATGACATTGCCCGGCAGGGGGTAGGTGCTACCGTCCTCCAGCACCAATTCTAGGCGAATCTGCTCCACCCCGCGCGCATCATCCTTGCCATATTTGCGGATGTTGCGCAACAGGTTGTCGCCGTTGATGGAAAAGTCCACGCGAATGGGATCAACCGCCGTGATGGTGGTCAGCAAGGTAGTGGGACTGACCAAATCGCCGACCGAGGCCTTGGCTGCCCCCACGATGCCGCTGTAGGGGGCGCGCACCACGGTGTAGTCGAGATCGATGCGCGCTTTTGCCAGCGCTGCGGTCGCCTGCTCCAAGGCCGATTTGTCCTTCTCCACCTGCGCGAGCGCGGCTTTGTGCGTTTGGCGCATGTCGTCCACATCTTTCTCGGAGACGGCGGCCGTCTTGACGAGTTTTTCGTAGCGGGCAAGGTCGAGCGCGGCTTTCTCGCACTGCGCCTGCGAGCCGGCTAGGGCGGCCTCGGCGGCGGCTTTGTTGGCCTCCGCCTGTTCCACAGCGGCGCGGAACAAGGCATCGTCGATGCGGAAGAGCACATCGCCCTCTTTGACCGGCATGCCGTCCTTGTACTCCTGCGACATCAGGAAGCCCGTCACATGGGGCTGAATATTCGTGTTCTGCACCCCGCGCAGAAAGCCGAACCACTCACCGTAATCGGTGACGTTCTGCTGCATGAGCGGGAACACTTTGACCGGCGAGGGTTCGCTTGCCGCGACCTGCTCTCTCTGTTCGCAAGAGAGCAGCAGCGCGCTAAGCGCAACCGCGCAGAGGATTGAGCGCTTCATGCCCCACATAGTACCTACCCCGGCGCCCCAAGGCAAGCAATAAATGGTGCATAATAATTATAATTATTTAACTATGCGCCGAACCCGGGCAAAGAGCAGCAGGCAGAGAGCCGCGAGCGCAACGCCGCACAGCGTGGCCACCCCCTGACTCAGACCGATACCGCAGTCGGGAGAGCAAAGGAGGTAGCAGCAGCACATCACCGTCATGAAGAGCGCGGGCAGCAGCGACAGCAGACAGTTGCGTCCTCGGCGGCGCAGATTGACCGTGATGCTCCACAGGGTGATGCAGGCCAGCGTTTGGTTCGCCCAGCCGAAGTAGCGCCACAGGACGGAGAAGTCGATTTGCGAGACGATGAGCACGACGGCAAAAATGGGCAATGCCAGCGCGAGGCGGCGGCGGATATTGCGCTGGCGGAGGCGCACGGCGTCCGACAGCAGCAGGCGGCAGCAGCGCATGGCGGTATCGCCGCTGGAGACGGCCAGCACGACCACCCCGAGCACAGCGAAGAGCGCCGCACGGCTCCCCAGCAACAGGGTGCAGGCCTGGTCGACCGCCGCTGCCGGGCTGAGGCTGCAGAAGGGCACCTGCACACCCGACGCATTCGTCACCAAGACCTCACGCAGCGAGAGTCCCACCGCGGCCCACACCAGCGCCACCAGCCCCTCCACAATCATCGCGCCGTAGAACACGCCACGCATGCGGCGCTGCTCGGGCAGGCAGCGCACCATCATGGGGCTCTGCGTGGCGTGGAAGCCGGAAATAGCCCCGCAGGCGATGGTGACAAAGAGCGCCGGCCACAGGGGCTGCCCGGCGGGGTGCCGGTTGGTGAAGAAGTCCAAATCGGGCAGCACGGGGTAATCGCTCAGCGGCAGTCGAATGGCCAGGCTCAAGGCCATGAAGAGGAAGAGCGCGCCGAAGAGCGGGTAGATGCGCCCGATGATGGTGTTGATGGGCAAAATCGTCGCCAAGAAGTAGTAAGCTAAAATGATGGCAAACCACGCGTTCTCCCCCAAGCCCGGCGTGAGGGGACTGAGCATGCCGGCAGGCAGTTTGGTGAACACAACGCCCACCATGAGCAGGAGCAGGATGCAGACTAGGCGCATGCAGAAGCGTGCCACCCTGCCCAAGCTCTCGCCCACCAGTTCCGGCAGGTTGGCGCCTCCGGAATCAGCGCTCATCATCGCCGAGAGAAAATCATGCACCGCCCCTGCCAGCACGCAGCCGAACACAATCCACAACAGAGCAGCCGGCCCGAACAGGCAGCCCGAAACCGCGCCAACCACGGGTCCCAAGCCCGCAATGTTGAGCAGCTGGATGAGAAAAATCTTCCACATCGGCATGGGCACGAAATCCACCCCGTCTGCCAGAGCTTTGCAGGGCATCACCAACGAGGGGTCCGAGCCGTAAACACGCTCGGCCAACCGACCGTAAAAGACATAGCCCAACACCAGCAAAGCCGCACACAGCAGAAAAACAAGCAATCCGAGCATCGTAGGGAAAAAGAAACGCGGCGACCATACACCCGCTAACAGATTTTGGCAAGCCTTTTCCGAACGCGCAGCGCCGCATTTGCCGTACCCTCGCTGCCGGACACCACCTGCTGCGCGCCGTCCGACCGCTGCTCAGGACAAACGCATTAGGAAATATGGCGCGCCACAGCGTCATCAAATCAATAAAATATACCATTTTAAATGCGTTTGCCCTGCCTGCGGCAGGCCGCAGCGAGTGCTCAATGCTCTGCGGCGGGCGGCGGCGGGCCGTCGTGCAAGCGCCGCAGGTGCTCCATGCGCTCGCGGATGCGCAGCTCCAGCCCGTTACCCGTGGGCTTGTAGTAGACGCGCCCCTCGGGCAGGTAGGCCTGGGGGACATAGTGCTCCTCGCCGAAGTCGTGGGCGTATTGGTAGGTTGTTTCCTCCTCGCTCACGCCGCGCAGGCGCGCCAGTTTCTTGCGCGTGGGGGTGGCCAGGTGGTCGGGCACGGCGAGGGTACGCCCCTCGCGCACATCCTCCAGCGCGGCGTTGATGCCCGCGTAGGCGGCGTTGCTCTTGGGCGCCGTGGCCACATAGACGGCGGCATGCGCCAGCGGGATGCGCGCCTCGGGCATGCCGACCATCTCGGCCGCCTGAGCTGCGGCCATCGCCACGCGCAGGGCGTTGGAGTCCGCCAGCCCCACATCCTCGCTAGCGCAAATGACGATGCGCCGCGCGATGAAGCGGATGTCCTCGCCCGCGTTGAGCATGGTGGCCAGCCAGTAGAGAGCGGCATCGGGGTCGCTGCCGCGCATCGATTTGATGAACGCCGAGATGGTGTCGTAGTGGCCGTCGCCCGCGCGGTCGTACTTCACCGCCTTTTTTTGGATGGATTCCTCCGCCACCTCCAGGGTGATGACGATACGCCCCTGCGCATCGGGCGGGGTGGAGAGCGCCGCCACCTCCAAGGCCGTCAGCGCCTTGCGCGCGTCGCCGTCGGCCTTGAGCGCCATGTGCGCGTAGGCAGCATCATCCACCACCAGCGGCATCTTGCCCAGCCCACGCTCGGAATCGGCAGCGGCACGGCGCATCAACGCCACCACGGCCTCATCCGGCACGGGTTCGAGCGGAAAAATCTGCGATCGGCTCAGCATGGCGCTGTTGATGGCAAAGTAGGGGTTTTCCGTCGTCGCACCGATGAAGCGTACCGTACCGCGCTCCAGATGCGGCAGGAGCACATCCTGCTGCGCCTTGTTGAAGCGGTGCAGCTCGTCCACGAAGAGGATGGTTTTCTGCCCGTGCAGGGACAGGCGCGCCTTGGCCTGCTCAATCTTGCTGCGGATGTCGCTCACATTGGATTCCACGCCGTTGAGCATCTCGAAATAGGCGCTGGTGCTGCGGGCGATGACGTAGGCCAGCGAGGTCTTGCCCACGCCGGGAGGGCCGTAGAAGATGAGCGAGGAGAAGCGGTCGGTCTCGATGGCGCGGCGCAGCAGCTTGCCGGGAGCCAGCAGGTGCGCCTGCCCCGCCACCTCATCCATAGTCTCGGGGCGCATGCGCGCCGCCAACGGCATGCGCTCGTCGACGGAAGCACGCTGCACCTGAGAGCTGCCGAAGGGGGTAAACAAGTCAGCTTCCATTCCGAACATCAGGCGTGGGGCACGGGATCGCGCAGTTGGTCAAACAATTTGCGGCAGTTGGCTTGGAGCGGGGTCAGCGATGCCTCATAGTCCGCCACGCGCTGCCGCGGCTCGGCGAACAGCCGGCGGTAGGCCGCCACGCGGGAGACAACCAGCGCCTCGACCTCCTCGGCCAGCAGCGGCGCCATCGCCTCGCGCAGCTCGGCACTGCCGCCGCGCACGCTGCGGCAGGCGGCGTACACATCCCGATAGTGCAGCAGGGTGGCCAGCAGCCACAAGACACCCACCACGGACAACACAGCGAGCGCCAAACTGTCCTGCCCCAGAAACCCCGTCAACCCCGCCAGCAACAGCAGCAGGCACAGCAGCACCAGCACAACGCGGCGCCACGGGATTGAGGCACGGAACATCTCACCCACGTGCGCGCGCCATTTCAGCTCTTGGAAGGGGCGGGCGAGCGCATTCTCCAGCCGGCGGCGCAGCAGATCCAGCTCCGCGCTCAGCGCGGGCTCGGGGAACTCGCCGATGTCGCAACCCAGCGCCTGCTTCATGCGCGGGCGCACGCTCTTCCAATGGCTGGCGCAGGAGAGCACAAAACCGCGGTCGTTCTCCTGCTGGCGACGCCCGATTTCCTGCTGCAACAGGCCGGTGTAGCAGCGCTCGGCCGCCTCGCCGAAATGCTCAAGACGCACCAGCAGCACGGGCGAATAAAACCAACCATAGGCGTGGCGCAGGGCGCGGCACAGGCGGGGCGCCACCCGCTGCACCGCCTCGGTGTAGTGCTCGCAGCAACCCTGCACCCCCCGGCGCTGGTGGGCAAGGAAGTTTTCGATTTCCTGCTCCACGCCGGCCAAAAAGCCGCTGTCCTTCTGCATGATGAGGGCGCGTCCGCGCAGCACGTCACTGGCCTTGTACACCAAATTGATGGCCTGCTCGCGCAGCGCCTGCAGCGCAGCGCGCAGCCCACCCGGCGCCGCCAAAGCATCCTGCACGCGCGAGGTGAACGCCTCCACCACGGCCGGAACCGTGGGGCACACATCGTAGGCCACGGGCATCTTGGCCAGGCGGGTGCGACAGAGCTCGCGCACCGTGCTCTTGAGCTCCAGCAGCTCCTCAGCCGCAAGGGCATCCGTGTGGGTGAGCGCCAGCATCAGCGTGCCCGCCTGCTGCGCCTCCGGGCGTGCCAGCAGAGCCCACGCAGGCGACTCCTCCACGCGGCGCGCGTCCATCACCGCCACCACCACATCCGCCCCCGGCATCAGCGCCGCGACCGTGTCGGCCACCTCCGGCAGGGCGCAGTCGCCCGTGTCCACCAGCTCCAAGCCCTCCAGCGATTCCTCGGGCAGGAAGCAGGAGGCGGTCGCATCGCCGTCGTCGCAGCGGTAGCGCCAGCAGACATAGGCCGACTCCAGCGGGCGCTTGGCCATCACGGGGCACTCCGCCACCGCCGCCATCAGCGAGCTTTTGCCGCTGCACGCCCCGCCGCAGAAGAGCACGCGCCGATCGTGCTGCAAAACACTGAGCGCCGCCAGCACAGGCTCCGTCAGCGGCGGCAGGCTCTCCTCGTCAATCGCGCGGCACAGCTCCAGCGCCTGCTGCACGCGGTAGCGCAGCTTTGCCTCGTAGACCCTGTAGCAGCGGCGCAGCATGGCGGCATTATAATCAGCGGCGGTGGGCTTGTCCACCTCAAAACGGTTCAGCCCTGCCCGCCCAAGCGGCGCAGCGCCGCCTCCGCCACCGGCAGGAACACCCCGCCCAGCGCGTTGCCCAGCGTCACCACCGCCAGCACACCCAAACTACCTGCCGGCTCGCTGAGCACGCGGCCCGAAACGCAGAAGTAGTACATGTCGGCAATGCTGTGCTCCGTCCCCAGCACGATAAAGCAGACCACACCGAAAAAAATCGCCAGGTACTTGCCGAGCTGGTGGGGATTCTTGGCATAGCCGTTAACGGCGATGAACATGAACACGTTGCAGAGGAAGCCCAACCAAAAGAGCGAGAGATACGAATCCGCCAGCTTGGCGTTCACCATATCGAGCGCGGCGGCGTTGATGCCCGCGCTGCCGCAGATACCCGTCAGATTTTCCAGCCCGCCCAGCAAGGCACAGCCGATGAAGTTGCCCAGCCAAATCACCGCCAACTTCCCCACATACGCGGGGATGTGCTTCTGCTCGAACAGGTAGCCGACCCGCCCCGTGTAGAGCGCGTAGCCGCGCGTGCACACCGTGAACAGCCCCACGGAGAAGAGCAGCGCCCCCAGCACCACGCTGGGCATGCCGATCGCCGTGTCGCGCACCCGCAGGAACACACTGCCGCCCAAGCCGATGCAAAACCCGGCCAACACGGCCGACAATAACAGAGAGAACACGCGCTGCGCCATAACGCGCTCTATCCTAACCCAGCGTCGCCCCGCTGTCAATGCAGGCTCACGCATGGCGGCGTTTTTGCTTGCGCGCGCGGAGCCGTCGGGTGTACAATAGCTCCACGCATGAAAGTCATCACCATTCTCGGCAGCAAGAGCGACATTCCCTTCATGGAACCCGCAGAGCAGTACTTTGAGGAACACGGTGTGGAGCACGAGACCGTCATCTACTCCGCGCACCGCGATTTGCCCGCCCTTCTGGACTACCTGCACGGACTCGATGCCGCCGGCACCAAGGCCGTGCTGCTCTGCGTCGCCGGGCTCTCCGCCGCCCTGCCCGGCGTGGTGGTCATGAACACCAAGCTGCCCGTCATCGGCGTGCCCGTGCCCTGCGGACCGCTCAACGGCATGGATGCCCTGCTGGCCATTGCACAGCTGCCCGGCGGCGTTCCTGCAACCACCGTCGGCCTGCACAAGAAGACCCCCGTCAACGCCGCCATGGCGGCGCACCGCATCCTGCAGCTGGCCGAGTAAGTTGTCCTTCTCCGTTTTCCCGCTCCATGCAACCCCGCAAAGATCTTTTAGACATCGCCTCGCTGCGCGACGAAGAGCTCCGGGCCATCCTGGACTCCGCCGTCGAGATGAAGGCTGCTTTCCTCCTCGACGGCGAGCAGCTGCCCAACCTGCACGGGCGCTCCGTGCTCACCCTCTTCTACGAACCGAGCACCCGCACCCGCTCCTCCTTCGAGCTGGCCGCCCACCGGCTCGGCGCCCATGTCACCACCTTCACCGTGGGCACCTCGTCCGTGGTCAAGGGCGAGAGCGTGCACGACACCATCGACACGCTCATGAGCATGAAGCAGGACTACATCATCGTCCGCCACAAGAACAGCGGCATCCCCGCCGTCATCGCGCGCCACTGCAAAGCCGCCGTCGTCAACGCCGGCGACGGCGCCCACGCTCACCCCAGCCAAGCCTTCCTCGACGCCTTCACCATCCGCGAGCACTTCGGCAGCCTTGCCGGGCGGCGCGTCGTCATCATCGGCGACATTCTGCACAGCCGCGTCGCGCGTTCCACCTCCCTGATTCTCAAGCGGCTGGGGGCAGAGGTAGCCTACATGGGTCCGGGCTCGCTGGTGCCGCCCACCGCGCACACCGGGCTACCGCGCTTCACCAACTGGGATGCCGTCTTTGATTGGCAGCCCGATGTCATCTACCTGCTGCGCGTGCAGAATGAGCGCATCGACACCCCCTTCTTCCCCGCCGCCGACTATCACCAGGCCTTCGGCATCACCGAGGAGCGCCTGCAGCGCATCGACGCCGCCGACATGGCCATCATGCACCCCGGCCCCGTCAACCGCGGAGTCGAGCTTTGCGATGCCGCCATGGAATACCGCAACTGCCTGATCTCCCGGCAGGTGCAGAACGGCGTCATCGCCCGCATGGCCATTCTCAACCACCTCACCCCGCAAACCTTCCGATGAATCACACCTACATCACCCGCGCCACATGGGCTCCCAACGGTCAGACCTACGACTTTCGGCTCTGCCTGGGCGGTTGCTGCAACCCGCCGCAGATTGACGGCATTCCCCTGACGGGGGTGGAGGCGGTCGCCCCCGCGGGGCAGATGGAGATTCCCGACCGCGCCGGTGCGGTGGTGGATGCGACGGGCAAGCTGGTGCTGCCCGCCCTCTTCGACATGCACGCGAAGGTCGAGCTGGAGGGGCGCAGCAAGCGCGAATCCGTCACCCGCGCCGGACAGGCGGCGCATCAGGGCGGAGTGTGGGGCATGCTCGTCATGCCCACGCCCGGCTTTATCTTCGACAACGGTGCGGCGCTGGACAGCTTTGCCGATGCCGTGGCGCAGCGCTCCGCCGCCGAGATGATTCCCGCGGGCTGCATCACGCTGGGCATGCAGGGCGAGCAGCAGGCGCCCTACAACACGCTCGCGGCACGCGGCGTCACCATCCTGAGCGATGCCGAGCATGTGCCGAACAATCTGCTCACCCTGCACCGCGCCATGCAGTACGCCGCCGAGCTGGGGCTCACCTTCGCCATCCGGGGCGATGTACCCGATCTGAGCCGCAACACCTGCATGAACCCCGGCCCGACCGCCTACCGCCTGGGGCTGCACGGCACCCCGCCCTGCGCCGAGGAAATCGGCATTGAGACCATGCTGCGGCTGGCGGAGGACGCCGGCGCCAAACTGCACCTGCAAACCGTCAGCACTGCCGGGGGGGTCGATATCATCCGCCGCGCCAAGGCGCGGGGGCTGCGCGTCACCGCCGAAGTAGCGCTCCACCACCTGCTCTATACCGATGCCTGCGTGGGGGACTACGACACGACCTACAAGACCCTGCCCCCGCTGCGCACGCAGGCCGACTGCGATGCCCTGCTCGCCGGGGTGCGCGACGGCACCATCGACTGCATTGTCAGCGACCACACCCCCTGCCTGCCCTTCGCCAAGAAGCAGGACTTCATCAGCGCGCCGCAGGGCATGGCGGCGCTGGACTACCTGCTGCCCGCGCTGTACACCCATCTGGTTAAGCCCGGCAAACTGAGCTGGGCCGAGCTCGTGGCCGCCTGCTGCACCCGCCCCGCGGCGATCGTCGCCCCCCGCGATGAGGAAGGCGAGCCCACCCCCGCGCCGCTGCTCCTCTTCGACCCGCAAGCGCAGGTCCTCGTCACCGCCGCCGATTTACCCTGCGGCACCCTCAACACTCCGCAACTCGGTCAGCGGCTCTTCGGTGCCGTCACCCTGCCACTCTAACCCCCACCTTTTTTTCGGACATCCGATGATTATCTACATCATCAGCGACGGCAAGAAAGGCCACCTGTCGCAGACGCGCGGGCTGGCAAGCGCCCTGCTCACCCGCGCTGCGCAGCAGGCACCCGAACAAGCCCACAGCGTGCATGAGGTCGACGTCACGGGGCTGAGCTTCTTCGGCCGACTTTTCTACAAGGGCAAGGAGCTCGACCTGCCGCGCCCCAACCTCATCCTCTGCGCCGGGCACGGCACCCACCTGGCAGCGCTCAGTTTGGCGCGCCACCTGCGCTGCCTGTGCATGGTCTGCATGAAGCCGAGCCTGCCGCTCGCCCTCTTTGACCTCTGCATCGTCCCGCGCCACGACCTGCCCGACGGCGCGACGGCCAATGCGCACGTGTTCCCGACCAACGGCGCCATCAACGGCATCATCCCCCAACCGGATATCCCTAAGACTGAAACCCTCATCCTCATCGGCGGTCCCAGCAAGAGCTACAAGTGGGATGCCGAGCTCATCAACAACCAAATTGCCGCCATCGCGCGCCACAGCAGCACCCCCGTGGTACTCACCACCAGTCGCCGCACCCCCGAGGATTTCGCCGGCGATGTCGCCACCGCCTGCCCCGGTATCCGCGTCATCCCCGTGTCATCCACAGGGCCGGGCTGGGTGGCCGAACATCTGGCGCAAGCCAAGGATGTGTGGGTCACGCAGGACAGCGTGTCGATGGTCTACGAGGCGCTCTCCAGCGGAGCTCCCGTGGGCATCATTGAGATGGCCGCCAAGGAGGGACCGCACAAGCCCGATGCCTCGCGCATCGCCCGCGGGCTCGGCATGCTGATTGCCGACGGCAGCGTCTGCCGCTACACCGAGTGGGCCAAGACCCGCACCCTGCCGCGCTGCGCCACCCCGCTCAACGAAGCCGGGCGCGCCGCCGACCACATTCTCGCTCACTTCCCCCGCCTGCTCTCATGAAGGTCATCCACCTCCTCCCCTCGCTCTCCAGCGGCGGCGTGGAGCAGGTTGTGCTGGAACTCTGCGAGGGGCTGCAAGCTGCGGGGGTCGATAATCTGGTCGTCTCTGCCGGCGGTGCCATGGTGCCCGCCATCGAGCAAACCGGAGCGCGACACCTGACGCGCCCCATCGGTCGCAAATCTCTGCTCACCCTCCTGCAGATCCGCCCGCTGGTCGCGCTGCTGCGCAGCGAGCGCCCCGACATCCTGCACCTGCACAGCCGCGTTCCCGCCTGGGTCGGCTATCTGGCCTGCAAGCGGCTGCGCCCCGAGGAGCGCCCGGCCGTCGTCACCAGCTTCCACGGCTTCCACTCCGTCAACGCCTACTCGGCCATCATGGCCGCCGGCGACCGCGTCATCGCCGTCTCGCGCTGCATGAAGCAGCATATTCTGGACAACTATCCCCGCACCCCGGAGGAGCGCATCTGCGTCATCCCCAACTCCGTCGACCTGAGCCGCAACTGCCCCGGCTTCCGACCCGACGAAGCCTGGTGGGCGCGCTGGCGCACCGACTACCCCGAGTTGCAGGGCAAATACACTCTCTGCCTGCCCGGGCGCATCACCCGTATCAAGGGGGCGGAGCACCTCATTCCCATCCTCCGCGACCTGCACGCCGCGGGCATCCCCGCGCACGCCGTCATCGTGGGTGAGTGCAAAAAGGGCAAGGAAGCCCTCAAAGCCGAGCTGCAAGCCGCCTTTGCACAGGCCGGGCTGAGCACTGATGTCACCTGGACGGGGCACCGCCGCGACCTGCGCGAGGTGCTCTGCGCCTGCGATGTGACCCTCTCGCTCACCCTGCAGCCCGAATCCTTCGGCAAGACCACACTCGATGCCCTCTCCCTCGGTCGCCCCGTGGCCGGCTACGAGCACGGCGGCGTGGGCGAACAGCTGGAGGTCTTTCTGCCGCAAGGGCGCGTGCCCGCCTGCGATGCGCACGCGATGGCGCAGCGGCTGGCCGAGTGGTACCGCCACGCCCCCGCGCCGAAGCTGCCCATCCCCCCGCCCTACCGCCGCGAGGACATGATCGGCGCCCACCTCGCGCTCTACCGCGAGCTCCGGGGGGACGCACCATCCTGAGTACGGAACGGCCGCGTCGGGGCAAACTCCCCACGCGGCCGTTCGGCACTGAGACTCCGCATTCAGCGGGCGCAGGGCACCGCGCTCGGCTCGTTGAGCTCCGGCAGGGCGGGCAGCGGTGCGTCGCCCTCCGCGGCAGGTCCCAGCTTCTCCAACTGCGTCACCGGACGCACGGGGAAGTGGCAGTTGTCGACGTTGACATAGTAATGCGTCACCGTCAGGCGCAGCTTCTCCCCGGGCGTGAGCTGTTGCAGAGCCTCGAGCGTCTCCTCCGACTGCCCGGGGATGTCGCGCTGCACATCGAGCACCAAGCGGCTGCCCGGCTCGGCCTTGTCATCGCCGTACTCGCCCGGCTTGCTGTACTGCTCGTTGCTCAGCACCTCGAAAAAGGCCACCGTCGTGGCGTGCCCGCAGCGGTCGGGGCACTGCGCCGTGCGGAAAAAGCAGGGGCGATGCTGCGAACCGATATAGCGCGCCACCACCGTGTTCTGCGCCAGCAAATCCGCCTTCTCCGGCAGGGGAGAAGCCGACAGGGGCAACGACATAACAGCCAACAAAGACAGGAGAACGATACGCATACGTACGTTAAGACACGAGCAAGCGCCGAATGCTTCAATCTTCGCGCTGCAAGAGGCAACAAAATCCCCCCGCCCCGCAGCCCTGCATCGGCAGCAGGCGGTAGGCGGGAAAATCCGCCAAGCGCGAGCGGAACGCCGCCAACTGCGGCAGCTCCACCGCGCGCCAGCCCGGCACACGCCGCAGCACATAGGCCATCACCTTTTCATTTTCCTCGGGGTCATAGGTGCAGGTGCTGTAGAGCAAGTGTCCCCCCGGACGCACACAAGCCGTCGCCGCCAGCATGATGCCGCGCTGGCGCTTCGCGTTGCCGTTGACCATGGAGGCACTCAGGCAGCCCGGATTCTTCACACCCTTGCAGAGCAGCGACTGCCCGCTGCAGGGCGCGTCTGCCAACACCAAATCGAAGAGCTCGCCCGAGCGCGCCCACTGATCGGGACGCAGACCCGTCACCTCCGTGTTCGGCAGGCCGCACAGCTCGACATTCTTGCGCAGGGTGATGCGACGACCGGGATTCACCTCGTTGGCCACGTGATGCTGCAAGGGGTGACGCGCCGCCAGCAGCATCGTCTTGCCCCCGGGTGCGGCACACAAATCCAGCGAGCGCTCCGGGGGCGGCACCACGGCCAGCGCCGCCGACTCCCAGCAGGACGAGAGGTCGAGCATGTAGTACATCCCCGCGCGATAATCCGCGTGCGCCGTGGGCTTTTCATCCCCCGGCCGGGGCAGAAAAACGCGCGGCGGCAGCCAGAGATAAGCGGCACCCTCCGCGCAAGGAAAAGGCGGCACATAGCCCTGCAGCGCGCGCGGCGTGAGCACCGCCGCGCTGCGGCTGCTCGCCCCCGCCCGCATGGCCGCCAGCAAGGCCGCCGATTCCTCAACGCTCAACCCCAGCCGCGCGCACAGGCGCGCCTCCCCCTTGCCGACAGCGGGCTCCTCCATCACAACATCACATTGAGCCCCTGTTGCGCGGCACCGATGAGCCCCGCCTCGTTGCCGAAAGCGGCAGGCAGCAGTTTGATGCGGCTGAAGTAGCGCTCGTTGATCTGCTCGCCCATGTAGCGGCGCAGCGGGCCAAAGAGCAAATCCCCCGCCTTGGAAAGCCCCCCGCCGATGACGAAAGCCTCGGGATTGAGTAGGTAGTGGCAGGTCACCAGGCAGGTGGCCAGCTTGCGCGCAAAGTCATCGTAGCAGGCCAGCGCCACGGCATCGCCGGCCTTGGCCGCCAGCTCCAGCGCCAGCGGATTGCATTCCTCAGCCGTTTTCGTGATGCCTGCCGCCGCATAGCGAGCCACGGCGTCGGCCGTGAACTCGTTGTGCCCGATGTAGTCCTCCAACGCCCCGGCATTGTTGTAGTAGCCGCGGCGCCCCTGATAATCGATACTCATCTGCCCCAGCTCACCCGCGATCCCCATAAACCCGCGCAGCATGTGACCGTCCACAATAATGCCGCCGCCCACACCCGTCCCCAGCGTCAGGCAGACCAGATTGTCCATGCCGCGTCCCGCGCCCTGCTTCCACTCGGCATAGGCCATGCAGTTAGCATCGTTATCGATGGCGGCGGGCAGCCCTGTGGCCTCCTCCAGCATGTCGCGGATGGGCAAATTGTTCCAGCCCTCGACATTAGTCAGGATATGTGTCATGCCCGCCAGCGGGTTGACAAAGCCGGGAATTCCCATGCCCACCGCCTGAATCGCCGGATAGCTACGGCGCAGCTCGGCCACCAGTGCGCCGATGTCCACAAAAGCATCCTGCGCCGTGGCATAGGCACGCGTATCGATGGGCGGAGCCTTAAACAACACCCGATTACCCTGCACCACCGCCGTCTTGATGGTGGTGCCGCCCATGTCGATACCGATTGCAAGAGGTTCTTCCATGCGACGCATTCTACCACATTGTCCGGGAATACGCCAAGGGAAAAGACACCGCCGACAACTCTTTTTTCCTTGCAGCACCCGGACTTTTCTCCTATGATGAAGGGTAATGAGAATCCACTTTTGCGGCGCGGCGGAAACGACCACCGGCTCCCAGCATCTGCTGGAAGTCAACGGCAAACGCATTCTCCTCGACTGCGGTATGTATCAGGGACACCGCGAGGACGAGTTGCGCATCAACCGCAATTTCCCCTACTTCGACCCCAAGAGCATCGATTGCGTCGTGCTCTCGCACGCGCACATCGACCACTCGGGCAACCTGCCCAATCTGGTCAAAAAAGGCTTTCGAGGCTTCATCTACAGCACCTACGCCACGCGCGACCTCTGCCAAATCATGCTGGCCGATGCCGCCCGCATTCAGGAGAGCGACTGCAAGTTCCTCAACAAGATGGATGCGCGCAAAGGCGGCAGCGGCAAGGTGGCCGAGGTCATCTACACCGAGCAGGATGCCGAGCAATGCCTGCGGCACTTCCTCAACATCGGCTACGAAGTCCCCTTCCCCCTGGCTCCGGGCATCACCCTGACTTTCTACGACGCGGGGCACATCCTCGGCGCGGCACAGATTGTGCTGGATATCGACGATGAAGAGGACGGGCAGCACAAGCGCCTGCTCTTCTCCGGAGACATCGGGCGCGGCAACAACGAGCTGCTGCGCGACCCGCAGCCCGTCCCCGATGTCGACATCATGCTCATGGAATGCACCTACGGCGGGCGGCGGCACGAGTCGCCCAGCCGCGACGACGAAACCTTCCGCAACACCATCCGCACGGCCATGAAACGCGGCGGCAATGTCTACATCCCCTCCTTTGCCGTCGAGCGCACCCAACAGCTGCTCTACCTGCTCAACCGCGCCTACCGCCAAGGCTTGCTGCCCAACTACCCCGTCTACGTCGACAGCCCCATGGCGGTGAGCGCCACGGAAATCTTCCGCATCCACCCCGAATGCTTCAACAAAGAGGTCTACAACTTCCTCTTTGCCGAGCGCGACCCCTTCGGCTTCGAGCAGCTGCACCTCGTGCGCACCATTTCGGAAAGCCAGCGGCTCAACAACCTGCACGAGCAGGCCATCATCATCTCCGCCAGCGGCATGTGCGAGGCCGGGCGCATCCTGCACCACCTCAAAAACGGCATCGGACGCCCCAACAACACCATCCTCTTCGTGGGCTACTGCGCACAGAACACCCTCGGGCGCCGCATCATGAACGGCGCGATGGAGGTGCGCATCCTCGGCGACATTTACCCCGTGCGCGCCGCCATCAAATCGCTGGACTCTTTCTCGGGCCATGCCGACCACGACGAGCTCATCCGCTACTTCCACGCCACGGGCGGGCGCAAGCAAAAACTCTACCTCGTCCACGGCGAAAAGGAATGCGCCGCCGCCATGAAAGCCGCGCTGGCACCCCTGCACGACGGCGAGGTGCACATTGCTCGCCTCAACACCACCATCACCTGCTGAACACGATGTACCGCAACCTCCTCCTCACCGCTCTGGCAGCCGCCGCCCTCGCCGGCTGCAAGCCCGCCGCCACCCCCATGCCACCCGAACAGCGGGAGCACTTTGAAAGCGTTTACGTCCCCGCCGAGGACTTCTGCGACGCAGCCGCGCAACTCATTCGCCACTACGCCGACACGCAGCAGGCCGATTTCGCCGTCCGGGGGTGCAGCATGCTCCACCTGGCCTGCATGGCGCACGATGAAGCCCTGGTCGCCAAGCTGATTGCCGACGGCGCCGATGTCAACGCCGACTCCGAAGAACTCGGCACTCCGCTGGCCTGCGTCATTCGCGGCGAACTGCGCGGCACCGGCAGCGAGAACGACCCGGAAAGCGACACCCGGCTCATCGAGCTGCTGCTGAGCCACGGCGCCGAGCTCAGCGTCCGAATGACAGGCAACTGCACAGCGCTCGATGTCGCCATCATGAGCAATCGCGAGGATCTCTTCCTGTACCTGCTGGACAAGGGCGCTTCCGCAGGCAACATCAATCCCCTGACGGCCGCAGCCGCCATGCACTGGACGGAGGTTCTCCGGCGGCTGACGGCGGAGAAGCAAGCGCTGCCGTCGGAGGCGCTGGCCGAGGCCTGCCGCAATGCTCAGGATGCCGAGGGCAGCCGCGAGGAGTGTCTCCGCCTGCTGCTGGAGACCGGGGCAGATCCCAATTCGCGGGGCGAGGACAACACACCCGCCCTCGTGCTGCTCGCCGCCGAGCTGAGCGATGAAGACGCCGACCCGGAGTTACCTCAACTGCTCACCCTGCTGCTGGAAAAAGGCGCCGACGCCACCCTGCCGGCCGAAGAGCCGAGCGAGTGGGCGGGTCTCTGCGCGGCGGATCTGCTGTCGGCCGACCCCGAGCTTGCAGCAGAGCTGCGCGAGCAGGGCTACACCATCCCCGAAGTGCCGCTGCTCATCCGCGAGGGCGAGACGCTGGCTTGCGACATCCGCCGCGCCGCTCTGCGCCGCGATGAGAACAAGGCCGAGCTGCTCGCCCCCTTTACCGACACGCTCGCCCGCGCCCTGCAACAGGGCAGCGTGCGCGGCGAACTCGCCGCCGAGGCCATCTGCCTGCTTGCCGAGGCCAATGCCGAGCACGCCGCCCGCGTGGTGCTCACCCTGCCCCTGTGGAGTGACCTCTCGCTGTGGGAGAGCAGCGACAACCTGTTCATCATCCGTGCCATCGCCGAAGATACCGCCCTGCAACTGCCGGCGCAGGCGCTTCTGGCCACCGCGCACATGCTGAGCCAAGGCGGCAAAGCCCGCGAGGCCGCCGCCGTCACCGAGCTGATGGAGCGCAGCCCCGATGCCGATGCCCTGCTCGCAGAGCTCTGCGAGGGGGAAGATGCCGCCATCCGCACCGCAGCATGGACGGTACGCCTGCACCGCGCGGGACTCCCCGATGCCAAGTCCGGCAGCGTAGCCGAATGGCTGCACAGGCACGAGCTGAACCCCGCCGCCATGTCCGCCTCGGTCGTCGAGGCTCTGCACCTCACCTCGCTGGATGACTTCTGGATGGGCGAGATGGATGCCAACGAACAGCAGACGCTCTTCCTCTACATGGAGGATGTCGGGCAAAAGGAGGTTGCCGACCGCTACCGCGCCATGGCCAAGGTGCTGAACAACCCCCGCGAACTCGATCGGATCACCGCCGACAGCGACTGCTGGAGCTGGGATCTGGAATCGGCCGTGGCGCGCTTCATCTGGGAAAACCGCGAAGCCTTTCTGCAAGCCCGCAAACCCGGGGGCGAAACGCCCTGCGATTGTGCCGACCCCGGCGCGGACGATCCCGGCGCGAACGATCCGGAATGAAGCTCCCCCGACTTTGAATGCGTCGGTTGACAGAATCCCGCTCATGGTGTAAAGTGGCAGTGTCCATGCGAAGCCTCCTTCCCGCGCTCGCCGTATTCCTCTCCATCAGTCAGGCGATGGGGGTGGGCGTTCCGTCGCGCACGGCCAAGGATGCCCCGGCGGCCGTTTTACGCTACGCCCTCGACCCCGAGCCCGATGACAACGGCGACACCCCGCTGCTGCGCTGGTCCGCCGCCGCCGCTCGCGAACCGAAGGCCGCGCGCCTGCTCGAGCCGCTCATCGCATGGCAGTTGCAGGAGGGTGCCGACCCCCTGCTCGAAAATGCGCAGGGCTGCAACGCGCTTTTCTACCTGCACGCCCTGCCCGAGTTCCTCGCCCGGCTGCAACAGGCGAAGCTCCTGCCGCCCGAGCTGGCGCTGCGACTGCCGCGCGAGGAGGCAGCCCTGCAACGCTACATCGCCCTGCGTGCCGCGCAGGTGCAGCTGGCCCCTGCCGAGGGCAGCCTGCGCTACCTGAGCAGCCAATACGGCGCCCCCGCCTACAAGCGCGCCCTCGCCCTCCTGCGCCACTATCTGGCGCTCGACACCCTGCGGCGCATCCCGCCCAACGGCTTGGCCGACACGTTGGCCTTCCTCCGCATGGCCGATGCCGAGCGCGCCTACGCCTTCATCGAGGGGCTGAGCCTTTGGCAGCACGGCGAGCATTTCCTGGAGGAGGTACCCGCGCAGCTGCTGGAGGAGCTGCGCTCCCAGCACTGGCCCGTCGCGCCCGGCAAACTGCGGCAGGCGCTCAACAAGCTCGCCACCATGCTGCCGGCCACGCGCGACGAGATGATCGACTGCTACGCGGCCGCGCCCATGGCCTCGCTGCTGGAGATGCTGGTTGCCCAAGAGGGCGAGCGCGCTCTGCCCGACCTCCTGCGCTACGCCAAGAGCTACGACCCCGAACTGGTGCAGGCATGCCTGCGGCTGCAGCTCCGGCTGCGCGGTATCACCCCGCCGGATGAGACCGACACCCCGCTCGATGAGGAACAACGCGCCCAGCGCGCCGCGCTGTTGACCGATGCCGCCCTGCACCGGGGATGCGTCGGCGACTGGGATCCCGCGCTCTTGCCCGACGCCATCCGCGCACTTCAAGCCCACCAACTGCCGCAACACGCCGCTCTGCTCGAATCGCTGACCAATGAGCAGGGGGAGGTATCCGTCACCGAGGAAGGACTGCCCCTGCTGCGCGCACGCTACGATGCGCTGCAGGAAGAGTCGCCCCGCAGCGTCATTCTGCGCGCCTTGCTGCGCCGGGACGACGAGGCAAAAAACGTCCCGCCCGAAACCTCCCCCCGGGTTCAGCCATGACCTACCGCCTGCGCCGTTTCCTGCTCGACCCCACGGGGCTGCACCTGCTCTGCGCCCTGTGTGCCCTGCTCGCATGCCTGCCGCCCCTCTTCCCCGAGCTCTGCCCCCCGGGAACGGAAGCCCAGGTGTTCCGCTACGCGGGCTACACCCTCATGAGTGCTCTCATCGTCTCCGGCGCAGCCATGCTGCTCACGGGGGCGGCGCACTTGCTGCGCTTCAACAACCTCCGAGCCCTCGCGCAACTCCTCAAATGGGGCAGCATCTGGGGCGGAGCGCTCGGCGTCTTCGCCTTCACCGCCTTTTTGGCCGATGTCCCCGCCCAGGAAGCCAAAGCCGAGCACACCCCCATCCAAACAAGCGACACCCTGCACCCTCCGCACGATGCCCTCACGGGGCCGGACGCCCTCACCATCCCCATCGACACCGGCGATGCACCCACCGACAAGGTCGTTGCGACGCCCAACCTCACACTGTTGGAAAACGAGCACGCCGAGCTGCTGCGCACCTACCTGGAGCGCTCCCCCCGCTGGCAGGGTTTACAAACCATCGACACCTTCTACTCGCGCCCCGGACATCCCGTGCTGGTACCCCCCACCGTCTCCGGCACCCCGGGGCTGGTGCATGTCTGCTTCCGCCATCTCACCGAAGGCGCCCCCCTGCCCGAGGGCTACACCGTGGTCAAGCCGGGGGACCCCTTCCCCGTCACCGAAAGCGACACACAAGTTGCCGATTTGGCACTGGATTTAGGGCGCAACCACTACCTGCTGCTCGCTTGGCGAGGCACCGCCCACGCCGAGACCGCCTACAAAGCGCTCAATGCCGCCATCGCCGCCATCGACCTGCGCATGCAGCCCCTCGTCGAGCATCCGGAGGAGGCGACCATCACCCGCATGCTCACCGGACGCAGCTCCTACACCGGAGACGCGCCCGAAATACGCTTCTGTGAACCCGCGGGGCAAGAGGGCGTCTACCAAGCCGAGGTCTACGTCAACCCCGGCGAAGAAGGGACGCTGCTCTTCTACATCCGCGATTCGGAGAGCGGCGAGGTACTCCGCCTCTTCAGCTGTCCCGCCCAATACTCAGCCAAGAGCGATGAGCTCTTCCGCCACGACATCCCCGGCTCGGTGCCCTCGTGGAGCTACGACCGCGCCCTCTACCCCTACCTGCCGCCCAACGCGCCGGTGTTCACCATCCGCACCGGCAGCGATCACCGCTACTTTGGCGTCGCGCTCGAAGTGTGGTTCAAACCTGTCGATCAAAGCCGCCATCGCTACCGCCTGCTGCGCCGCTGCTACAAGGTCTTACCCTTCGATGACAGCTTCATGAGCGAAGCGCCCATCAGCGATGTCACCACGCGCACCAAATCCACTGCGCTCCCCACACCCGCCGAGCCTGCTACGCCCGCTGCGCCCGAAGCACCCGCCGCGCCCGCAGCCCCCGCCGCGCCCGAAGTCCCCGCCGCGCCCGCATCCCCCGCCACGCCCGGAGCCCCCGCCGCGCCTGAAGCCCGTGACGGACAACTGTTATGCGACGAAAGCCCGGCAGGTCAACAATAGGCAGGGAGGGCAACTCTCATTTCGGGGGCATATGATGTACTTTTCAGCATGATACCACCGAAAAGGGAGCATGGAACTTCCAAACTTTCCATTCCTGTTCCCTAACGAGGACTTTTTTAGAAGTCCCCGGATTGATTGAACGATGAGCGCCCGCATCATCAGGATGATCGATCATCCCTGTATCGAAGCTTCAGAAACCTAAAAGCGAAGCAAGCACGCGGGAACAGCTGATTCCCCCGAGGAGGCAACCTGATTCAGCTCCCCGCCCCGTCGTGCAGGAGGAAGTAGAGCCCCGTGTAGATGCGCGGGTCGAGCGCCACGCCCTCCGCCTGCTTGGCAGCCAAGGCGGCGTCGATGTCCCGCAGCGGCAGCTCCACCACGGCAATCCGCTCGTTCTCCACGCCGCCCCCCTGCCCCACGCGGCGTAGCCCCGTCGCGCGGTAGAAATGCAGCGTCTCCGAGCTCATGCCCGGCGAGCTGGGGCCGGTGAACAAATACTGCATCGTGTCCGCCGCGTAGCCCGTCTCCTCCAGCAGCTCCCGGCGGGCGGCCGCCTCATCCGACTCCGGCCCCTCGTCGCCGCTCAGCCCCGCCGGGAAGCAGAGGCAGCGCCGCCCGATGGGCGGGCGAAACTCCTCCACCAGCAGCACCCGCCCCTCGGGCGTGCAGGCAAAGACCATCACCGCTGCCGTGTTGCGCACCCGCTCGCAGTATTCCCAGCGTCCCTCGCGCGCCATCGTGAGGAAGCGCCCCGCATAGAGGATTTCTTTCATGCCCCCAGTGTAGCACCGCCGCGCGGGTCTGACAAGCACGGCGCGCAGCCGCTGCGCAGCACCCGCAGGCGCGGAAACCGCTTGCGCGCGCCCCGCACGGCGTGCTATCATGCCCACACGATGGCCACCTTCTGCATCCTCGACGGCATGGCGCTCATCTTCCGCGCGTTCTATGCCTTCATCAACCGCCCCATGCGCAGCAGCAGCGGGCTGAACACCAGTGCCATGTTCGGCTTTCTCAACACCGTGCTCTACATCACGGAGCAGGAAAAGCCCACCCACATTGTCTGCTGCCTAGACTCCTCCGGCCCCACCTTCCGCCACGAGCTGTTCCCGGACTACAAGGCCACGCGCCAAGCTGCGCCGCAGGAGCTGCGCGACAGCATCCCCCACATCGTCGACCTGCTGCACGCCCTGCGCATCCCCGTCCTGCGGCAGCCCGGCTACGAGGCCGATGACCTCATCGGCAGCATGGCGCGGCTCGCCGACGGGCTCGACGACTGGCAAACCCTCATCGTCTCCAAGGACAAAGACCTCGGCCAGCTGCTTACCCCCCGCGTCTCGATGCTGAGCCCGGGCAACAAGGGCGCTGAGTTCGAGCGCGTGACGCAGGAGGCTTTTCTCGCCGAATGGGGCTTGCAGCGCCCGGAGCAGGTCATCGACCTGCTGGCGCTCATGGGCGATGCCTCTGACAACATTCCCGGCGTGCCCGGGGTCGGCGGCGTGACCGCCAAGAAACTGCTGGCGCAGTTCGGCAGCTTGGAGGAGCTGCTGAGCCGCAGCGCCGAGCTCAAGGGCAAACTGCGCGAGAAAATCGAGGGTTCGATCGACGCCGCGCGCCTGTCGTACCGGCTGGCGACCATCCGCTGCGACATTCCCACGGAGCTGCGCCCGCAGGACTGCGCCGTGCAGCCCTACGACCGCGCCGAGCTCGCCCGCCTGCTCGATGCCTGGGAATTCACCAAGCTGCGCGCCAAGCTCTGCGGCGAGGCTCCCGAAACCGCCCCCCTCGTTGCCGCTGCCGCCGAGACGCCCGCTGCCGAGAGCCCGCAGCAGCTCGACCTCTTCGCCGCGCCCGTGCTGCGCGATATCCGCGAGACCGAGCACCGCTACCACTTGGTGAGTGATGCCGCCGGGCGCGCCGCCCTTGCCGCTCAGCTCGAAGCCGCTCCGCGCTGGGCCTTCGACAGCGAGACCACCGGGCTCGACCCGCTGAGCGATCGCCTGCTGGGGCTCAGCTTCTGCCTGCGCCCGCACGAAGCCTTTTATGTTCCCATTGCCGAGCCCGCCGAGCTGGAGCCTTTCCGCGCCGCCTTTGCCGGTTCTGCGGAAAAAGTGGGACTCAACCTCAAGTTTGACCTGCAGGTGCTCCGCACGGCCGGCGTGCCCGTCGCCGGGCCCTTTTTCGATGTCATGCTGGCACACGCCGCCCTCTTCCCCGAGCTGCGGCACAACATGGACAGCATGGCCGAGGCGCTGCTCGCCTACCGCACCATTCATCTGGAGGAGCTGGCGGGCAAGGATATGCGCACCGCCGAGGTGCCGACGGAGCAGATGGCCGAGTACGCCGCCGAGGATGCGGACGTGACCCTGCAGCTGGCCGATGTGCTGCTACCGCAGCTGCGCGAGAGCCGGCAGGAGGCGCTGCTGCGCGACATCGAGTTCCCGCTGGTGCCCGTGCTGGCCGACATCGAGGCGGAGGGCATGCGCGTGGAGCCCGAGCTGCTGCAGGAGGGCTCTGCGGCTCTGAGCCGCCGCATCGACGCCCTGCTGGAGCGCATGAACGCCATCATCGGGCGCCCCATCAACCTCAACTCTCCGCGCCAGCTCGGCGAGCTGCTTTTCGGCGAGATGAAGCTGCTGGCCAAGCCCAAAAAGACCCGCACGGGGCAGTATGTGACGGATGAGGAGACGCTGCGGCGGCTGGTGCCGCTCTCGCCGCTGGTGGGGGATATTTTGGAGTACCGCGAGATGAGCAAGCTCAAGAGCACCTATTTAGACGCCCTGCCTCGCTATATCTCGCCCCGGGACGGGCGCATCCACGCCACGCTGTTGCAGATGGTGACGGCCACCGGGCGTCTCGCCTGCCAGACCCCCAACCTGCAGAACATCCCCGTGCGCTCCGAGGAGGGCAAACTCATCCGCCGCGCTTTTGTGGCGCGCAGCGGGGAGTACAGCATTCTCTCGGCCGACTACTCGCAGGTGGAGCTGCGGCTGATGGCGGCGCTGTCCGGCGATCCCGCGCTCATCGCCGCGTTCCGCGAGCGCCGCGACATCCACGCCGAGACCGCCGCGCGGCTCTACGGCGTGCCGCGCGAGGAGGTGACGCCCGACATGCGCCGCGCCGCCAAGACGGTGAACTTCGGCATCATCTACGGCATTTCGGCCTTCGGGCTCTCCCAGCGGCTCGATTGCTCCCGCAGCGAGGCCGCCGCGCTCATCGAGAGCTATTTTGCACAGTTCCCCAGGGTGAAGGAGTGCATGGAGCGGCTGACGGACGAGGCGCGCGAGCGCGGCTATGCCGTGACGCTCTGCGGGCGCCGCCGCCTGCTGCCCGACCTCAATGCCGCCAATTTCAACCTGCGCCAGGCCGCCGAGCGCACCGCCATCAACACGCCCATTCAGGGCAGCGCGGCGGACATGATCAAGCTCGCGATGGTGCGCGTGGCGGAGCTGCTGCGCGGGCGGCGCAGCAAGCTCATCATGCAGATTCACGACGAGCTGCTCATCGATCTGCACCGCGAGGAGCGCGACCTCATCCCCGCCGTGGTGCAGGCCATGCAGCAGGCGCTGCCCCTGCCCAACGGCGTGCCGCTGGAGGTGGAGGCACAGGACGCTCCCAACTGGCTCGATGCTCACTGATTTTTCCCTTTTTTGATCTATGGATACGCTTGTCGGTTTAGGATACGATATTCACCGCTTTTCGGCAGAACCACGCCCCCTGTGGCTCGGCGGGGTGCAGGTGCACCCCACCCGCGGGCTGGAGGGGCACAGCGATGCCGATGTGCTCTGCCACGCGCTGGCCGATGCGATTCTGGGCGCGCTCGGTGAGCCGGACATCGGCTACTGGTTCCCGCCCACGGATCCCGGCTGCGCGGGCATCTGCTCGCTGCGCATTGTGGAGAAGGCGGTGGAGCTGCTGCGCGCGCAGGGCGGGCGCGTGGTCAATGTCGACTGCGCGCTCATTGCCGAGGCGCCGAAGATTCTGCCCTTTGTGCCGCAGATGAAGGCGACGCTGGCGCCCCTGCTGGGGGTGTCGCCGCGCCGCGTGGGCATCAAGGCCACCACCAATGAGAAACTGGGCGCGCTGGGGCGCCGCGAGGGCATGGCCGCGCTCGCCACGGTCTCCCTGAGCCTCCCCGAGGAATTTTTGGCTTCGTCTGCAGCTTCGCCTGCATCATGATCATGCAGCTTGAGCAATGGGCGCAGGTCGCGGTGCAGCAGCTTCGCGCGGCGGGGCTCTGCCTCTGCACGGCGGAGAGCTGCACGGGCGGGCTGATCGCCGCCGCGCTCACCGAAGTGCCGGGAGCCTCGGCGGTCTTTCGCTACGGCTGGGTCACCTACTGCAACGAGGCCAAGGAGCGCGAGCTGGGCGTGCCGCCCGAGCTCATCGCCGCGCACAGCGTAGTGAGCGAGCCCGTGGTGGCGGCCATGGCGCAGGGCGCGCTGCGGCATTCGGGCGCGGATGTAGCGGTGGCCGTGTCGGGCAATGCCCCGCCCGCCGCTCCCGAGGGCGAGCCGCCCGTCGGCACGGTCTGCCTCGCGCTGGCACGGCGCGGCTGCCCCGTGCACACGGAGACCCTCTTCCGCCCCGAGCTCTCGCGCGCCGAGCTGCGCCGGCTCGCGGCGTGCCGCTGTCTGGGGCTCGTCTCCGGAGCCGCTCGCGCCGATGGCGCGGAAAAGACGCCGACTGCGGGAAAATCAGATTGACTTTCCGCCCTCATCTGATAGGCTCGGAAATGCTATGAGTACACAAGCCGCGAAGGATCTTACTCCGGTCGTGCCACGCAAGTTCCGCACGGCATTTTTCATGCTGGTCAGCTGCTTTGCCCTGTGGGGGCTGGTCAACGCCATGGCCGAGGTGCTGGTCAAGGCTTTTGAAAGCGTGTTCCCCGCGCTGGGGCAGATGGGCACGGTCATGACCGTCTCCTCCCACTACGGCGCCTACGCCGTGCTGGCCATCCCCGCCTCTGTCATCATCAAGAAATTCGGCTACAAGGCGGGCGTGCTGTTGGGCCTGGGCGTGTTCTTCTTCGGCGTGTTGGGCTATGTGCCCGCCGCCCTCTTCCACAGCTATGAAATCTGCCTGGGCTCCATCTTCGTGTACGCCAGCGGCTGCTCGATTCTCGAAACCACCTGCAACCCCTTCGTGCTGGCCATGGGGCCGCAGGAAACGGCGGTGCGCCGCCTGAACTTCGCCCAGCAGTTCAACCCCGTGGGCTGCCTCATCGGTCTGCTGGTCGCCAAGTACGCCATCTTCGGCAACATGGTGCAGGCCGCCCCCGGAGAAACACTTTCGGCGGCGCAGCAGGCGCAGAACCTCGTGTGGCTTGTCACGCCCTACATCTGTCTGGCGGTCATCGTGGCCTGCCTGTGGACGGCCTTCCGCGTGAAGGACATGCCCGTGGCCACCGCCGAGGGCGAGGACGCCGCGCAGCACGACTTCCTCACCAGCCTGAAGAACCTCATCACCCTGCCGCGCTACTCCTTCGGCGTGCTCACCCAGTTCTTCTATGTGGGTCTGCAGACGATGGCCTGGGTCTATGTGCTGCACTACGCGGGCTACATCCTCGGCTACACGGATGCCGTAGCCATGTATTTCTACATCGGCGCCATGACCTGCTTCATCGTCTTCCGCTTCATCTGCACTGCGCTGATGAAGACCTACAACCCCGCCTCGATGATGTGCATCGCCGCCGTGGTCGGCGTGGCGCTCTGCATGGGTGCCGTCTACCTGCCCGCGCTGCCGGGGCTGCTCTGCGTGGTCGCCATCTCGGCCTGCCTCTCGCTCATGTTCCCGACCATCTACGGCATCGCGCTGCGCGACCTGGGTCCCGACTCCAAGCTGGGAGCCGCCGGGCTGGTGATGAGCATCCTCGGCGGGGCTGCCGTGCCGCCCGTCTTTGCCTACTGTCTGGAGAATGAGACGCTCAGCGCTCTGGTCTTCGGACTCTTCTCGGGTCAGGAAGCCGCGCTGCGCTCCTGCTACTACATCCTCGCGTTCTGCTTGGTCATCGTCCTGCTCTACGGCTTTGCCTTCCGCAAAGTGGGCGCCAGGAAGAACTAACCCCCTCTCTCAAACCACCCCCAACATCATGAAATACGATACCCTGCCCACCATCGGGATTCGCCCCACGATTGACGGCCGCCGCCTCGGCGTCCGCGAGTCGCTGGAGGATCAGACCATGAACATGGCGAAAGCGGCGGCGGCTCTCATCGAGGCCAACGTCAAGCACGCCAACGGACAACCCGTCAAGTGCATCATCGCCGACAGCTGCATCGGCGGTCCTGCCGAGGCGGCCGCCGCCAACCAAAAGTTCGCGGAGAACAACGTCGGCTGCTCGCTGATTGTCACCCCCTGCTGGTGCTACATCACCGAGACCTTCGAGACCGACAACCGCACCCCCAAGGCCATCTGGGGCTTCAACGGCACGGAGCGCCCCGGCGCCGTGTACCTGGCCGCCGCCCTGGCCGCCTATGCCCAGAAGGGCATGCCCGCGTTCTCCATCTACGGGCATGAGGTGCAGGACAAGGACGACACCAGCATCCCCGAGGATGTGGCCGAGAAGATTCTGCGCTTTGCGCGCGCCGGCATCGCCGTGGCGACGCTCAAGGGCAAGGGCTACCTCTCCATCGGCGGCTGCGCCATGGGCATCGCCGGCTCCATCATCGACCAGGCTTTCTGGGAGGACTACCTGGGCATGCGCGTGCAGCCCGTGGACATGACCGAGGTCAAGCGCCGCATGGAGCAGAAGATTTACGACGAGAAGGAGCTGGAGCTCGCGATGGAATGGGCCAAGCGCTACGTCCACATCGGCCCGGAGCGCAATCGCCCCGACCTCATCCTCTCCCCGGAGGAGAAGGAGCGCACGCTGCGCGAGAGCATCCTGATGATGATCATCTTCCGCGACATGATGCACGGCAACCCCTACCTCAAGACCATCGATTGCGAGGAAGAGGGGCTCGGCTTCAACGCCATCTGCGGCGGCTTCCAGGGGCAGCGCCACTGGACGGACTTCTACCCCAACGGCGACATGGCCGAATCGCTCATCAACAGCACCTTCGACTGGAACGGCCCGCGCGAGGCCATCCCCTTCGCCACGGAAAATGACGCCATGAACGGCGTGTGCCAGCTGCTGCTGCACCAGCTGACGGGTCAGGCCGCCTGCTTCTCCGACATCCGCACCTACTGGTCGCCCGAATCCGTCAAGCGCGTGACGGGCTACACCATGGAGGGGCACGCCGCGCAGGGCATCATGCACCTCATCAACTCCGGCTCCACCGCGCTGGACGGCAACATGTACGCCACGAGCGCCGACGGCAAGCCCTACATGCCCAAGACCGGCGAGACCACACAGGCCGACATCGACGCCATGATGGACAACTCCTGCTGGTGCCCCGCCAACCGCGAGTACTTCCGCGGCGGCGGCTACTCCCTGCACTTCGTCTCCAAGGGCGATGTGCCCGTGACGATGATCCGCATGAACCTCGTCAAGGGTCAGGGACCCGTCCTCGTCATCGCCGAGGGCTACACCTGCTCCCTGCCCGAGGAGGTGCACAAGGTGCTCGACGAGCGCACCGACCCGGGTTGGCCGACCACTTGGTTCGCTCCGCGCCTGACGGGCGAGGGCGCGTTCAAGGATGTCTACAGCGTCATGGCCAACATGGGCGCCAACCACGGCGCCTGGACCTACGGCCACATCGGCGCGGACATCATCACGCTCGCCTCGATGCTCCGCATCCCCGTGTACGCCCACAACGTGCCCGAGGACAAGGTGTACCGCCCCGCCGCGTGGAACCTCTTCGGCACGGCGGATCCCGAGGGCGCTGACTTCCGCGCCTGCAAGAACTTCGGCCCCATCTACGGCAAGTACAACTAAAGCCAACAGTTGCCGCAAGCCCCGCGGCGGCAGGTCGGGCACGTCCCCCCTGCCGCCGCGCTTTTTTGATCCCACCCCTCTCCCCGCCTCATGCCCTACGTTCTCTGTCTCGACTGCGGCGCGACCAACGTGCGCGCCATGCTGGTGGATGACCGCGGCAAGATTCTTGCCAAGGCCAGCCAAGCCAACAGTACCGACCCCGGCACCGAAAACCCCGAGTACCACGTTTGGAATGCCGAGCGCATCCTCAGCCAGCTGGCGGAGTGCTCGCGGCGCATCCTGAGCGAGCAGCCCGAAGCCGCCGCGCAGGTCGTGGCACTCACCATCACCACCTTCGGCGTGGACGGCGCGCTCGTCGATGCCGCCGGGCAGCAGCTCTACCCCGTCATCTCGTGGAAATGCCCGCGCACGGCAGAGGTCATGAAGCGCATCGGGCAGTACATCCCTCAGGAGCGGCTTAACAGCATCTCGGGCGTGGGAGCTTTTGCCTTCAACACCATCTACAAACTCATCTGGCTGCGCGAGAACCGCCCCGAGCTGCTCGAGCAGGCCGACAGCTGGCTCTTCATGCCCAACCTGCTGGCGTTCCGCCTGACGGGCGAGCGGCACACCGACCGCAGCATGGCGGGCACCTCGCAGCTCACCGACCTGAACACGGGCGACTGGAGCGAGGAGATTCTCGGCGCCATCGGCATCCGCCGCGAGCTCTTCCCGCCCATGGTCGACGCGGGCGGCTCGCTGGGCACGCTGACGCCTGAGGCGGCGGAACTGCTGGGGCTGCCGCAGCGCGTGCCCGTCATCTCCACGGGTCATGACACGCAGTTTGCGCTCTTCGGCAGCGGCGTGGGCGAGAACCAGCCCTTCCTCTCCAGCGGCACGTGGGAAATCCTCATGCTGCGCACAGCGCGCGCCGCGCTGAGCCCCGAGGACTACGCCGCCGGAGCCACGGTGGAGTACGACAGCAAGCGCGGACTGCTCAACCCCGGGTTGCAGTGGATTGCCAGCGGCATCATCGAGTGGGTGAAAGCCACCTGCTACCACGGCGAGAGCTACGACACCATGGACGCCGAGGCAGAGGCGATCGCCCCCGGCTGCGACGGCGTGCGGCTCACGCCTGATTTCCTGCCCTCCGACCCCACGCCGGGCAGCATCACAGGGCTGATTCTCGGGCGCACGCGCGGCCACATCTACCGCGCGGCGATGGAGGCGCTCACCCTGCGCCTCAAGCAGCGCCTGGAGAAGCTGGAAAAGGTCGGCGGCTTCCGCTCGCAGGATCTGCTGCTGGTGGGCGGCGGCGCGCGCAACAAGATCTGGACGCAGATGCGCGCCGACATCCTCGGCATCCCCATCCGCATTGCCAACGTCTCCGAGAGCACGGTGCTGGGCGCTGCCATGTATGCGCTGGCGGGAGCGGGTGTCTACCCCACGCCCGAAGCTGCCCGCGACGCCTGCGGTCTGAGCTACACCACCGTCACCCCCGGCCCGCAGCGCGAGGCCTACGCCGCGCTCTTCTCCTGAACTCCTTTCCGAAAACACCATACAACGATGAATCCCGATTTATACATCCATCC
Source organism: Akkermansia sp. (assembly GCA_051884295.1). GTDB lineage: Bacteria > Verrucomicrobiota > Verrucomicrobiia > Verrucomicrobiales > Akkermansiaceae > Akkermansia. The sequence goes on along the minus strand of JBJEVK010000079.1, from coordinate 16,078 downwards.
TGAGCTTCCCGAGCGCATCTTCCCTTGGGAAAACTACGAACCGCAGACCCGCGCGGAAATTGACGACTTCTTCAACAGCCCCGAAATCCGCGTGATTAAGGAGCGCATGGTCGACATGGGGCGCCGACTCTACAAGCGCGAGTATGTCGACGGCAACGGCGGCAACCTCTCCGTGCGCGTCGGCAAGGACCTGGTGCTCTGCTCGCCCACGCTCTGCTCCAAGGGCTTTATGACGGTGGAGGACATCTGCTTGGTGGACATGAACGCCGGGCAGCTCTGCGGCTACCGCCCGCGCACCAGCGAGGTGAAGACCCACATCGCCATGATGAAGGCCACGGGGGTCAACGCCTGCATCCACGCCCACCCCCCCTGCTGCAACGCCTTCCTCTTTGCGGGCATGGTGCCGCCCAACGGTATCAACCCCGAGGCGGACATTTTCCTCGGTCAGATTCCGCTGGCGCCCTACGGCACCCCCGGCTCGGATGATACCGCCGCCGCCGTGGCCGAGGCCGCCAAGCAGAGCACCGTCGTCTTCATGGAGAACCACGGCGTCATCACCGGCGCGCGCCACATCGAGGAGGCCGAGTGGTTCATGGAGAACGCCGATGCCTACTGCAAGATGATTCTGCTGGCGGGGCTGCACAAGGGCAAGCTCAATCAGGTGGACGAGGCCGGCATCGCCGACTTCCTCGCCATCCGCAAGAGCATCGGCTACGCCGTGCCCGAGGGGCAGCCCCTCTACAACATGCGCGACTTCGCCGGCTACACCATGGGAATTGCCGGCAAGGGCGCGCAACACTGAGCCCCCTTGGCGCAGGCGGGGCGTCCTGCCTCGCCTGCCCTTTCCCTTCCTCCCAACGCCCCATGCCCCCGCTCACCGTCACCCAACTGCTTGCCCGCCTGCGCCGCGCCGTGGAGCTGGAAAGCGGCGAGGTCTGCACCGTGGTCGGCGAAATCGGCTCCTGCAAAACGGCGGCCAGCGGGCATATCTACTTCACCCTCAAGGACGAGAGCGCCCAACTTTCCTGCGCGCTCTACGCGTTCCGCGCGCGCAGCCTGCGCAGCCCCCTGCGCGAGGGGATGCAGGTGGAGCTCACGGGGCGCGCCACGGTGTGGGAAGCGCGCGGCAGTCTCAACTTCGTGGTCGAGCGCGTGCGCGAGGCCGGGCTCGGCAGCCTGCAACAGCGCTTCGAGGCGCTCAAGGCCAAGCTCGCCGCCGAGGGTCTCTTCTCTTCCGAACGCAAGCGCCCCCTGCCGCGTTTTCCGCAGAGTGTGGCGCTGGTGACGAGCGCGGCGGGCGCCGTCATCCAAGACATGCGCCACCGCTTGGCGCAACGCGCGCCGTGGATGCGCGCCTACCTCTACCCCGTGCCTGTGCAGGGGCGCGGCGCCGAGCAGGACATCGCGCGCGCCCTGCAGTGCCTCGGGCAGCCCGAGGTGTGGGGTCTGCCGCGCGTCGATTACATCATCGTCGCGCGCGGCGGCGGCTCGCTGGAGGATTTGTGGTGCTTCAACGAGGAGGTCTTGGCGCGCGCCATCGCCGCCTGCCCGCTGCCCGTGGTGTCTGCCGTGGGGCATGAGACGGATTTTACGATTGCGGACTTTGTGGCGGACCTGCGCGCGCCGACGCCCACCGCGGCCATCGAGCTGACGACCCCCGATGCTGCCGAGCTGACCGAGCGGCTACGCCTGACGGAGCTGCAGCTGCGCCGCCGCCTGCGCGAGCGCCTGCAAATGGCGCAGTTACGCCTGCGCGCCGTGACTCAGGGCGTGCTGCGCGAGCCGCTGGAGGCGCTGGCGCCCTACACGCGGCGGCTCGATGAGCTCACCGAGGAGCTGCACGCGAGCTGCCGCAGGCATGTGCAGCGCGCCACTCTGCGCTTGGAAACGCGCGCGGCGCGACTCAACCCGCAGCTCTTACGCACGCGCTGCGCCGCCGCCCGCAGCCAACTGGAGCACAGCGCGCAACTGCTCTCCCGCACCGTCGGCACTCGGCTGCAACACAAGCGTGCCGCGCTCGCCACCCTCGCCGCGCAGCTCAACGCTGCCGACCCGCAGAGCGCCGTGGAGCGCGGTTTTGCTCTGGTGCACCGCGCCGATGGCAGCTTGGCGCGCGATGCCACTGCGCTGCACACGGGCGATGAGCTGCACATTCGGCTGGCGCGAGGCAGCGTGGAAAGCGTTGTCCTCAAAACCCATCCCGACAAGATTATCCCCTGATACCCCCATGAATACCCGATTCACCCTATCCGCCCTGCTGCTGACGGCTCTGCCTCTGGCCGCTCAAAGCTACTACGATGCGCAGGGGCGCTATCAGGGGCGCGCGGTCAGCAACCCCGGCGGCACGTCCTATTACGATGCGCAGGGGCGTTACCAAGGACGCGCGGTCAGCGACCCCGGCGGCACGTCCTACTACGATGCGCAGGGGCGCTACCAGGGGCGCGCGGTCAGCAACCCCGGCAGCACGTCCTATTACGATGCGCAGGGGCGTTACCAAGGCCGCGCGGTCAGCAACCCCGGCGGTTCGTCCTACTACGATGCGCAGGGGCGCTACCAGGGGCGCAAGGCCGACGGCTCCGGCGGCTCGTCCTACTACGATGCGCAGGGGCGCTACCAGGGGCGCAAGGCCGACGGCTCCG
>JBJEVK010000079.1:0-13339 GCA_051884295.1 Akkermansia sp. | reverse complement strand
GCGGCTCGTCCTACTACGATGCGCAGGGGCGCTACCAGGGGCGCCGCAGCCGCTGAGCCGCAAAAAACTGCCCGGCAAGCGCATTTTCTGCAAAAAAAGTCTTGCTTTCAGCCATCGCAATGTGTATAGTTGCGGCGCACCTTACCAAGTGCGACAACTGATGCTCGGTTGGCGGAATTGGTAGACGCGTTAGACTAAGGATCTAATGGAGAGATCCGTGGGGGTTCGAGTCCCCCATCGAGCATGAACCGCCCGCCTCCGCATCGGAGGCGGGCGGTTTCGCGTTCGGAGGCGGTCGGGGCGGCAGAAAAGGGGGAGACAGGGCGGGCCGGCGGGGTCTGTGACGGCAATTTCAAAAAGCCGCGGAGCTGGCGCATATTATCCTTGATTAGGGGGGGCAAAGGCGGTAACATCGTTGCCGCTGCTCTGCGGACATGTACTCCGCAGCCGCATCCACCTGAACTTTTACGACGAACGCACCCCCTGCCATGGAACTGATTTCTGATTATGTTGCTGCCCTGACTCCCTCTCTGACACTGGCTGTCACCAACAAGGCCAAGGAGATGAAGGCGCGCGGCGAGCAGGTTTTCGGCCTTGCCGGCGGCGAGCCCGACAAGGACACGCCCGATAACATCAAACAAGCCGCCATCAAGGCGCTCAACGAGGGACAGACCAAGTACACCCCCTCCGTCGGCCTGCCCGCCCTGCGCCAGGCGATTTGCGACAAGCTCAAGCGCGACAACGGCCTGGAGTACAACATCAACCAGATTTGCGTGACCTCCGGCGCCAAGCCCGCGGAATACGAGGCGATGCGCGCCGTGCTCAACGAGGGCGATGAGGTGATTATCCCCGCCCCCTACTGGGTGAGCTATCCCAGCATGGTGCAGCTCTGCGGCGGCGTGCCCGTCATCGTGCCCACCACGGCGGAGAACGGCTGGAAGATCACCGCCGAGCAGTTCGAGGAGTACATGACCCCCCGCACCAAGATGATCATCATCACCACCCCGCACAACCCGACGGGTGCCGTTTACACCGAGGAGGAGCTGCGCGCCATCGGCGAGGTCGCGGTCGAGGAGGACATCATCATCATGGCCGATGAGATCTACGAGTACCTGACCTACGGCGACACCAAGATGGTGTCCATGGCCTCGCTCTCCAAGGAGATCTACGACCTGACCATCACCATCAACGGCTTCTCCAAGGGCTACGCCATGACGGGCTGGCGCCTCGGCTACTCCGCAGCTCCCGAGGCGATTGCCAAGTCCATCAAGCTCATCCAGGATCACACCGCCTCCAACACCACGACCTTTGCCCAGTACGGCGCCATCGAGGCGTTGACGGGCGACCAGTCCTTCATCGCCGATCTGCGCGAGGAGTACGACTTCCGCCGCCAGTATGTCTACCAGCGCCTGTGCGCCATGCCCAAGATCAAGGTAGTGGAGCCGCAAGGGGCGTTCTACTTCTTCATCGACACCACGGAGCTGGGCATTCCTTCCCTCGAGCTCTGCGAGCAGCTGCTCGACCGCTACAAGGTAGCGGCGGTGCCCGGCATCGCCTTCGGCTACGACAACGGCATCCGCATCTCCTACTGCACCTCGCTCGATGTGCTCAAGGAGGGGCTCGACCGCCTGGAGGAGTTCTGCAAGAAGCACTGAGCTGACGTTGCATCCCCTTTTCTGCCGCCCCGCACGCCGCCTCGGTGTGCGGGGCTCGCTTTGTGGGAGAACGAACGAGCTTCTCCCTTGACTTGCGGGGTGCAAAAGCGTAGCATGACAGCAAGCCTTTTCCAAAACACCATCCGCTATGGCCACCATTCGCCCCTTCGCCGCTCTGCGGCCGCCCAAGCAGTACGCCGAGCAGGTCTCCTGCCTGCCCTACGATGTCATGAACCACGAGGAAGCCTGCGCCATGGCCGCCGGCAACGCGAGCAGCTACCTCCACATCTGCCGCGCCGACATCGACACGAGCGAGGCCGCCATCCACGAGCCGGAGACCTACGCCAAGAGCCGCGAGAACCTCGAGACCTTCCTCCGCAAGGGTTTTCTGATGCGCGAGGACAAGCCCTGCTACTACATCTACCGCCAGATCATGTGGGGGCGGGTGCAGACGGGCATCGTGGGCTGCGCCTCGGTGGACGAATACCTCGACGGCACCATCAAGAAGCACGAGCTGACCCGCAAGGAGAAGGAGCTCGACCGCATCAACCACTTCGACGCCTGCTCCGTGCAGACGGAGCCCGTGTTCCTCGCCTACCGCAAGCACGAGGGCATCGCCACCGCCATCCGCGAGTGGATCAAGTTCCACAAACCCGAGTACGACTTCACCTCCGAAGACGGGGTGACCCACATTCTGTGGCCTGTGGACGATGCCGAGGTCATCGAGTGCATCCGCAAGGGCTTTGAGGAGGTGCCGGCGCTCTACATCGCCGACGGACACCACCGCACGGCCAGCAGCGCGGCCGTCTCCGCCAAGCGCCGCGCCGAGCATCCCGACTACACGGGGCAGGAGGAGTTCAACTACCTGATGGCCGTCACCTTCTGCGACGAGGCTCTCTTCATCATGGACTACAACCGCGTGGTCGCGGATCTCAACGGGCACAGCCCCGCGAGCTTCCTCGCCGCCATCAGCGGCGCGTTCAGCGTCTCCCCCGCCCCGAGCGCTCCGCACCGCCCCCGCGGCAAGCACGAGTTCGGCATGTTCCTCGACGGGCAGTGGTACATCCTGAACGCCAAGCCGGGCAGTTTTGATGCCGAGCACCCCATCGAAAGCCTGGACTGCGCCATCCTGCAATCCAACTTGCTGGCGCCCGTGCTGGGCATCGACGACCCGCGCACCAGCCCCCGCATCGACTTTGTGGGCGGCATCCGCGGGCTCGAGGAGCCGGCGCGCCGCGCGGGCAGCACGGGCGTGGCCTTCACCCTCTACCCCGTGACGATGGCCGACCTCTTCCGCGTGGCCGACAGCGGCGCCATCATGCCGCCCAAGTCCACCTGGTTTGAGCCCAAGCTGCGCAGCGGGCTCTTCGCCCATGAAATCGAACGCTGATTTTCCCCCTTCCCCGTTATGAAAATCCTGATTCCCACCAAACTCGACAAGGCCGCCGCCGCTGCCCTGAGCGCGGCCGGCTACGATGTGGTTCAAAACGACAGCGAACCCATCGAGGCGCAAGTGGCTGCCAACCCCGATGCCGCCGGTCTCATCGTGCGCTCGGAGAAGGTGCCCGCCGCCGTCATCGACGCCCTGCCCAAGCTCAAGTGCATCATCCGTGCGGGCGCCGGCTACGACAACATCGACTACGTGTACGCCCGCAGCAAGGGCATCGATGTCATGAACACGCCGGGAGCCAACTCCAACGCCGTGGCGGAGGAAGTCATTGCCATGGTGCTGGCCGCCTACCGCCACCTCATCCCCGGGGATACCACCACCCGCGCCGGCGAGTGGAACAAGAAGAAGTACATGGGTCGCGAGCTGACGGGCAAGACCGTCGGCATCCTCGGGTTGGGCAACATCGGCCGCATGCTCGTCAAGCGCCTGCAGGGCTTCGACTGCAAGGTGCTGGGCTACGACCACTTCCTCTCCAAGCAGCGCGCGCTCAACATCGGCGCCACCCCCACCGAGCTGGAGGAAATCTTCGCCACGGCGGACATCATCTCCGTCCATGTACCCGGCGGTCCCACCACCAAGAACATGATTGATGCCCGGCTCATCGGGATGATGAAGGAGGGCGCCGTGCTCATCAACTGCGCGCGCTACGGCGTGGTGGACGAGGATGCCCTGCGCGCCGCCAAGGCCGCCGGCAAGCAGCTTGTTTACTGCACGGATGTGCACCCCAAGGACACGGCGGCGCAGCAGCCCAGCGCCGATGTGGCGGATGTGATGCTGCCCCACCTGGGCGCCAACACCAAGGAGGCCAACCGCAAGGCCGCCCTGCAGGCGGCGCAGGAGATGCTGGACTACTTCGCCAGCGGCGACACCCGCGCCTGCATCAACGCCGAGAAGCCGAGCGACCTCAACCCCGCCAACCTGCACATGGCCGAGATGCTCGCCCGCATCGCCGGGCTGGCGGGCGGGCAGAAACCCATCCGCAAGATCGAAGCCACCTTCTACAACAACCTGCGCAGCTACCGCAAGTGGTTCACCCCGTGGATCCTGCAGGGCGCCATCCCCGGCGCGGAGCGCGGGCTCATGCCCGCCGCGGCCGATGCCTCGCTGCGCGAGCACGGGGTGGAGTTCAAGGCGCGCGAGCCCATGGACGACAAGCCCTACGCCGATGCGCTCACCATCGACCTCTTCATGGAGGAGAACGGCGAGCAGAAAATCTCGGGCGTGCGCGGCACGCTCATCGACGGCGAGCCCGTGCTGGCGCGCCTCGCCGAGTTTGACCACCTGTATGCCACGCTGCCCGGCCACACGCTGGTGCTGCGCTACAAGGATGCTCCCGGCGTCATCGCCATCATCGGCCAGGTGCTGGCGCGCGCGGGCATCAACATCGACAACATCACCGCCCCCGGCGATGCCGCCAGCGGCGATGCCCTGGCCATCGTCAAGACCAACAAGAGCGTCAGCGAGGAGGAGGTGCGGACCATCGCCTCCGCCATCGGCGCCAAGCTTGCCTTTGCGGTGGATCTGTAACCCCCCCTTCCCTCCGAGGAAAGCCCCCCCGGCTCGTCAACGAGCCGGGGGGGCCTTTTTTGTGCAAGCGGCAGTCCCGGGCTCAGCGCCTCGGCAATTCCCCGGGGCGATCGCAGAGCAGCGCGGGACAGGGATTCTTGCCGAAGAAATGCGGGTAAAAGACATGCTTCGGATGATTCAGATGCCCACCCAACGCATCCTGCCGATTCTCAGCCATCTTCTGCGAATCCCATGAGTAGGAACACATCTTCCTCCACGGGGTACCTCTCAAGATCGTCACATTCGGGATGAGCAACAACACCAGAAGAATCTTGCGCAGCACCCCCTTGGTGCTTCCATACCGAAACAGCATCCACGCACCGGCAAAAAACATCACAAAACTCCCCTTAAACAAGAGTTCATTGTAGATGTCTCCCACCCACAGCAAAGGCAACACGATCGTCAACACGCAAAAAGTCTGCAACCAAGGAGACCCCCAAGCCTCCTTCTTCACCACAAACAAGAGGGGAAGAAGCATCGAGACCACCATGAGTACATATCCGCCCATGCGGATCCGGGTAATACAAACGACTCCGCGCGGTCCCCAATCGCCCGACATCTCCTGCCAAAGGAAGTGACAGGTGCCCGACGACACGCCCGTGAAGTACAAAGCGGCTGTGGCCAAAGGGGGGACACAGAGCCACACGGCCGGGGCTCGCAGACATGCGACAAAGCTTCCCCGCTCGCGACACAGCAACAGCAGCAGCAACACGGCCACAGCCATGCTCCCCAGCGGAGAACAAGTCGCCATCCATGCGGAGACAGCCACCAAGCCGGGCAGCGTCAGTCGACGTGTTACCGTCAATGTCAAAAAGAGCAACAGCGGAATCCCATGGTTAAATGTGCCGTCACACTGACTTAAACAAGAAACATATCGCACATTCACGGCTGCCGGCAAAGCACCTGTCCATTTCCTCAACAAAAGCAGCCCTCCATCACCCGAACACCCAAAAGCATCCGAAGCAACTCCCGCGAGCTGGTCGAGCAGGGGATGGTGGCTATAGGCGAGCAGCTCCAAAGGATGACCGAGAAGGAACAGCAGCACGACAAAGCCATAGGCTCGCCACCCCAAGCGCGCGTGCAACAGCATCAGCACCACCCAAAAGCCCAGCGCACACCAACCATATAAGAAAGCGGTCGGCGCAGCCAACAGCTTACTCAGGGCGGCAGCAGGCAACAAAAAGGCATGATAATAGACAAAGTAGTCACCCGTACTGCCATAGATCGGCCATGATTCACGGCACAGGGTCTCATAAATAGGATTTCTCCATTCAAAATCATTATGCTGCCACACATGGCCGTTCAGTCCGATGGCTTCCGTCAATACCAAGGCAAGCGCCAACGCCGCCAAGGCGGGCAACCATGCACACCGCGCCTTCTCTCCCGAGACTGCATCATCGGTGCGACAGCGCCCAAACACCAAGACGAACGCCGCCGTCAGCATCACCGCCAGCGGAATCGCCGCCCACAACCGCACCCAGCCCAGCAAGAACAGGAGATTGGGGAGATACAAATAAAGCAGAGCCAGCAGCAACAACACTCGATCCAAGCGGGAAGAAAATATCCGGGACATAGCAGCGACCTGACTGAACAAAAAGCAGAGCAGGCGCTAGTATAAGCATTACCCATGCTGTAGTCAAGCAATTTTTGTGTTAATCATCCGTAAGTGATTGTTAATTAAGGGATAAAGAATATTGCTGCGCATCATCCATATCTCTTTGCCGGCATTTATAAGTCTCATATGATGAGGGATTTGCATAACTACAGCATGGGTAATGCTGTCATCCCTCCCCGACGCGGCGGCAGGAGCGCGCGGGGGGCTCAACTTGTCACGCGCGTTTCGGCGCTGCCCGCCACCAGCTCGCGCAGGCGGGCGTGCTGCGGGGCGAGCAGCTCGGGGTCGGCATCCAAGATGGCGCGAGCTTCGCGGTCGGCGCGGTGGATGAGGCGCAGATCCGCCACGGCCTCGGGGAATTGCAGGCTCCCTGCCCCGCTCTGCGCCGTGCCGAGCACATCGCCGGGGCCGCGCAGGCGAAAATCCTCCTCCGCAATCTCAAAGCCGTTGGTTGTGCGGCAGAGGATGTCGAGCTTCTCGCGCCCGGCTTCGCCGGGGCGGCAGCGGCTCAGCAGGATGCACCAGCCGCTGTGGCCGCCGCGCCCGATGCGCCCGCGCAGCTGGTGCAGCTGGGTGAGCCCGAAGCTGTCGGCATCGTTGATGACCATGATGGTGGCGTTGGGGACATCCACGCCGACCTCCACCACCGTGGTGGCGACGAGCAGCTGCGTTTCGCCCGCGGCGAAGGCGCGCATGACGCTGTCCTTCTCTTCGGCGGCGAGCCGACCGTGCAACAAGCCGAGCCGGCACTCGGGGAAGAGGGCGCTCCAGCGTTCCAGCTCGCTGACGGCGGAGGCGCGCGTCTGTTTTTCGCTGTCCTCCACGAGGGGGGAGACGATGTAGGCCTGCCGCCCGGCGGTGAGCTCGCGCTGCATGAAGCTCACGAGGCGGCGGAGATGCTCGGGGTGGCGGGTGACGGTGGTGACGCTGCCGCGCCCGGCGGGCAGTTCATCGATGACGGAGACATCCAGATCGCCGTAGAGGGTGAGGGTCAGGGTGCGGGGGATGGGGGTGGCGGTCATGACGAGCACGTCGGGGCTCTCGCCGGAGCGGATGAACTGCTCGCGCTGGTCGACGCCGAATTTGTGCTGCTCGTCGATGACGGCGAGGCCGAGCCCTTTGGGGCGGTGCTTGTTGTAGAGCAGCGCGTGTGTGCCGACGATGAGGCGCGGGCCGCTGTCGCTCTCGCTCCCTTCGAGCACGAGCCCGGTGTCGTCGATGCGGTCGCCCGTGCGCAGGGAAAGGGGCACATCCGTGTGCGCCAGCAGGCGACAGAAGTTGCGGTAGTGCTGCTCGGCGAGGATTTGGGTGGGTGCCAGCAGGGCGGCGCTCTTGCCGCTGCCCAGCGCCAGCAGCATGGCGCAGAGCGCCACGAGGGTTTTGCCGCTGCCCACATCGCCCTGCAACAAGCGGTTCATTTGCCGCGGTGCAGCCATGTCGGCGCGGATTTCACGCAGGCAGCGCTGCTGCGCCCCGGTCAGGCGGTAGGGCAGATGCTCCAGCAGCTCCTGCACATAGGCATCACAGACGGCGGTCACCTGCCCCGGGCGGCTCTGCGAGCGGAGCCGTCGCCACGCGACGCAGAATTGGCGGACGAAGCACTCACCGAGTGCCAGCCGCAGGCGCGCTTTCTGCGCGGCACTCTCCTCGGCGGGGAAGTGGATATCCTCCAGCGCCTGCCGCCAGGGGTAGGCGGGGGCGATGTCGCAGAGCGGTGGCGGCAGCTCGGCGGGCAGTTCGCGCAACAGGCGGTGCACCAGAGCGCGGTAATTGCGCGCGCTCATGCCGCCGATGCTGCGGTAGATGGGGACGAGGCGCCCGGTGTGGATGAGCTCCTGCGCTCCCGACGGCGCCGCCAAGGGGGGGGCAGCGCCGCCCATGGCAAGGATGACCAGCCGCTGCCCGGCGTCCTCTTCCTCCAAGACCTCGAAATCGGGGTTGATCATGGAGAGCTTGCCGCCGTAGGCATGCACCTTGCCGTACAGGCAGATGTTCATACCGACGGCGAGCAGCTTGGCGACATAGGGCATGCGGAACCATCGCAACAGCAGCCGCGGGGCGTTGGGGTTGCCCGAGGCTCCGGCGGAGACTTCAAAAAAGCGCTGGCGGGCGTAGCGCCAGCCGGCGCTGTAGACATGGAGTTGCAGGCAGGCGGTATCGCCGTCGGCCAGGGCGGCGACATCGCCCGAGCGGCGGCGATCCTCGTAGCGGCGCGGGATGCGCATCAGCACGTCGGACACCCGGCTCATGCCGGCGGCGGCAAGCGCCTTCTGCTCGCGCTGCCCGAGCCACCCCAGCTCGCTCAGCGCCGTCTCGGGCAGCAGCGTCACGGCTCAGCGGTTGGATTTGCCGCCGTTGATGCAGCGGTAGTAGTAGTCCACGCGCGAGTTGAACCAGGCCCACTTGGGGCCGGGGCGCCCGTCGGTCAACAGCGGGGTGGGGCAGTTTTTGCCGGTCCAGTGGTAGTGGGGCACCACGCGGCGCTGGCTGATGCCGTAGCGCTTCATGAGCAGCGCGGTGAGCTTGGCGGTGCGGTCCCAGGTGCGGAAGTGGTTGTGCCCGCGGTTCTCGCTCTCGCACATTTCAATGCCGATGCTGTTGTGGTTGCCGGCGGCGTTGCCGGCGTGCCAGCCGGTCTCGCTCAGCGGCAGGTTCTGCACGACCATGTATTGATCCACCGAGAAATGCCAGCTGCGGTCTCGGAAGGCGCCGCGGCAGAGCGCTCGGCTGTGCTGCATGGCGGTGGCCGAGCTGCTGTGGTTGGCGGTGCTGTGGATGGTGATGAAGGTGGGGCGCAGGCGGCGCGCTCCCCGGCGCGGCTTAGTGTTGCGCGGCATGATGCGCACCTTGATGTTGACCTCGCGTGCCAGCTGCGAGACGGTGCGCGGGACGATGGGGCGGCTCACCGCCCTGAACTGGACGGGCGGCGGCGTACGCAGGCGCGAGGAATAGCCCTGCTGTTGGCAGCCGCAGCACAGCACAAGAAGCGCGAGGAGCACCGAGAACATTCCGCATCGCATCATGCCGCCATTCTGCCACGCCCCCTCCCCCTTGGCAAGCGCAAATCCTGCCTGCATGAGCGTCCTTTCGGAGCGCGAGAAGCCAAACGGCGGCAGTTCGCCGAGAACTGCCGCCGCCGAATGACACGATTTTTTCCGGGAATCAGGGCATGGGGAAAGCCTTGTTGAAGGCGCTGACCTCGGCGCGCAGCGCAGCGTAGGCATCGGGGGTCTCCACAACCTTCTGCGCCGCGAGGATGGCCAGGCAGCGCCCGATGAAGTTGGCCACCTTGCGCACATCGGCCTCCTTCATGCCGCGCGTGGTGACGGCGGGGGTGCCGATGCGGATGCCGCTGGGTTTGGCGGTGCTGCCCTTGTCGAAGGGGATGGCGTTCTTGTTGACGGTGATGCCCACCTTGTCAAGCGCCACCTGCGCCTCGGCACCGTTGAGCCCCTTGACGCTCAGGTCGACGAGGAAGCAGTGGTTGTCCGTGCCACCCGCGACGATGCGGAAGCCGAGCTTGGCCAGCTCGCCCGCCATCGCCTTGGAGTTCTTGACCACCTGGGCGGCGTAGTCGCGGAACGCAGGCTTGAGCGCCTCGCCCAGGCAGACCGCCTTGCCGGCGATGACATGCATGAGAGGGCCGCCCTGCAGGCCGGGGAAGGTGGCGCTGTCGAGCTTCTTCGCCCACTGCTCCTTGCACATGACGATGCCGCCGCGCGGCCCGCGCAGGCTCTTGTGCGTGGTGGTGGAAACGAAGTCGGCGTAGGGGACGGGCGAGGGGTGCGCGCCGCCGGCGACCAAACCGGCGATGTGCGCCATGTCCACGAACATGATGGCGGCGACCTCATCGCAGATCTCGCGGATGCGCTTGAAGTCGATGGTGCGGGAGTAGGCCGAGGCGCCCGCCAGGATGAGCGCGGGCTTGACCTCGCGCGCCTTGGCGGCCAGCGCGTCGTAGTCGATGCACTCGGTGTTGGGATCCACGCCGTAGTGCTCCACATGGTAGAGCTTGCCGGAGAAGTTGGCCTTGAAGCCGTGGGACAGGTGCCCGCCGCAGGCCAGATCCATGGTCAGGATGGTGTCGCCGGGCTTGATGCAGGCTTGGTAGACGGTGTTGTTGGCCTGGGAGCCGGAGTGCGCCTGCACGTTGGCATGGTCGCAGCCGAAGAGGGCTTTGCAGCGGTCGATGGCGAGCTGCTCCACCTTGTCGACGACTTCGCAGCCGCCGTACCAGCGCTTGCCGGGGTAGCCCTCGGCGTACTTGTTGGTCAGCACGGAGCCCTGCGCTTCCATGACGGCGGGGGAGGTGAAGTTTTCGGAGGCGATGAGCTCGATGTTGTTGAGCTGGCGCTGGCGCTCGTCCTCGATGTAGCCCCAGATTTCGGGGTCGACCGCCGCGAGGGGCGAGCCGCTGCCGGTAATCAGGCGCTTGATGTGGCGACCGCCCTCGAACTCGGCGCCGAGCCAGCTGTGCAGCAGGTCGTCCAAATCCTCCGCGTCGACGAAGGCGGCGGGCAGGCAGATGACGTTGGAGTTGTTGTGCTGGCGGGAGAGGGCCGCCACCTGCGGCGTGTTCACCAGCGCCGCGCGGATGCCTTTCCAGTGGTTCGCGGCGATGTTCATCCCCTGCCCCGAGAAGCAGATGAGGATGCCGCGATCGGCGAGACCGTCCACAATGCGCTTGCAAACGGCGTTGGCGTAGTCCGCGTAGTTGCAGGATTCTTTCGTGGCGGGGCCGACATCCTCGACGGTGAAGCCCCAGCGACGCAGCAGCTCAACGGCTGCCTCCTTCAGATCCACGCCTTTGTGGTCCGAACCGATAGCGATACGAAGTTCCGTATTCATGACAGGAAAGCTGACGCTCGCCATGCTAGCACAGCGGACGAGGGCAAGGCAAGCGCAAAGCATGTCTACCGCCGCTCCAAGGCTGAAAAACCCGCTCCTCCCCCGCCCAAGCATGGCAAAACCGCCGCCCCCTTGCGGGAGCGGCGGTCGGTAAGCGCTCGGAAGCGCCGTGCTTTAGTTGAACTTGGCGATGAGCGTCTTGCGCTGCGCCTCCATCTCGGCGGGCAGCTTGTCGCCCACGTTGGCGAAGAGCTCGGTCTGGCTCTCCAGCTCAGCCTGCCACTCGCTGTCGATGAGCTTCATGTTCGTGTTGAACTGCTCCTCGGTGTAGCCGTCCAAGCCCTCGGTGTCGAGCTCGCTGTAGGCGGGGGAGATACCCAGCTGGGTCTCCACGCCGGCGACCTCGCCGCGGCAGCGGCGCAGCACCCAGTCGATGACGCGCATGTTGTCGCCATAGCCCGGCCAGATGAAGTGACCCTCGGCATCCTTGCGGAACCAGTTCACGTTGAAGATCTTGGGCAGCTTGCAGGCGCAGGTCTTGGTGCCCATGTCCAGCCAGTGCTGCCAGTAGTCGCCAACGTTGTAGCCGATGAAGGGCTTCATGGCCATCGGGTCGCGGCGCACCTGACCGATCTTGCCGAAGGCGGCAGCGGTCATCTCGGAGCCCATGGTGGCGCCGACGTACACGCCGTGGTTCCAATCGCGGGACTGGAAGACGAGCGGCATGGTGGTGGCGCGGCGGCCGCCGAAGAGGAAGGCGCTGATGGGCACACCCTCGGGGTTGTAGTACTCCGGATCAAGCGTCGGGCACTGGGAGGCGGGAGCGGTGAAGCGGCTGTTGGGGTGAGCGCACTTGCGGCCGCAGTCGGGCGTCCAGTCATTGCCCTGCCAGTCGATGGCGTGGGCGGGAGCCTCGCCGTCCATCCCTTCCCACCACACATCGCCGTCGTCCGTCAGACCCACGTTCGTGAAGATGACGTTCTTCTTGATGGTGTCCATGGCGATGGGGTTGGTCTTGTAGGAGGTGCCGGGAGCCACGCCGAAGTAGCCGTTCTCGGGGTTGATGGCGTGGAAGGTGCCGTCCTCGTGGGGCCAGATCCAGGCGATGTCGTCGCCGATGATGCTGGTCTTCCAGCCCTTGGCCTTGAGCGGTGCGGGGGGCACGAGCATGGCCAGGTTGGTCTTGCCGCAGGCGGAGGGGAAGGCGCCCGTGATGTAGGACTTGCGCCCCTGGGGATCCGTCACGCCGAGGATGAGCATGTGCTCAGCCATCCAGCCGTTGCGGCGGGCGATGTTGGTGGCGATGCGGAGCGCCAGGCACTTCTTGCCCAGCAGGGCGTTGCCGCCGTAACCGGAACCGTAGGAGATAATCTCGCCGGTCTCGGGGAAGTGGCAGATGTATTTCTCTTCGTTGTTGCAGGGCCAGGTGACATCTTCCTGACCGGGCTCCAGCGGGGCACCGACGGTGTGCAGGCAAGGCACGAAAGTGCCGTAGCCGTCGCGCTTGGGGTTACCGCCGCCCTGCGTCTCGTCCTCGAGGCGCTTGAGCACCTGCGCGCCCATGATGGTCATGATGCGCATGTTGGTCACCACGTAGGCGGAGTCGGTGATCTCGATGCCGATCTTGGCCAGCGGGGAATCGAGCGGACCCATGCAGAAGGGGATGACGTACATGGTACGACCCTTCATGCAGCCGTCGAGGAACTTGTTGAGGATGGCCTTCATCTCTGCCGGAGCCTTCCAGTTGTTGGTAAAGCCGGCATCCTCCTGCTTCTCGGAGCAGATGAACGTGCGCTCTTCCACACGGGCAACGTCAGAGGGAGTGGAGCGAGCCAGGAAGCAGCCGGGGCGCTTCTCGGGGTTCAGGCGGATGTAGGTTCCCTTCTCCACGAGCATGTCGCAGAGCTCGGTGTTCTCCTCCTCGGAACCATCGCACCAGTAGATGGAATCGGGCTTGCAAAGCTGGGCGACTTGCTCGACCCAAGCTGCAGCTTCTTTGTGAGTAGTACCAGTGATTTTCATGGTACCCGCAGAATACCACAGCTCACGCGCCGATGCAACCCGAATTTTGTGCCTTTTTGCGCACCCGATTGTTTTTTGCGCGTACGGCCGGGCTGCGCCCTCCGGCTCCGGCAGAAAAGGCGACCCGCCGGCTGAATTGCAAGACTAAATGCGACAAAGCGAAAACAACTTCATTTTAGGCAC